>NZ_JAMYVM010000014.1:0-153924 GCF_040324035.1 Mesorhizobium sp. M0016
CCCCCCCCGGGGGGGGGGGGGGGGGCGGCCGGCCCCGCGGGCCGCCCCCCCCGCCCCGGGGGGGCGCTCCCCCCCCCCCCCCCCCCCCCCCCCCCCGCCCGGCCCCCCCCCCCGACCCTCCCCACAAGGGGGAGGGTGAAGACCCCACCATCTGCCTCGCCTTGTCGATCGCGATGTACTCGAGCTGACCGCCGCCGATCGTGCCAAAAATCGCCGCCTGCGAGACGAGCATGAAGGCGCCCTTCTCGCGGGGGGTCGAGCCCTTGGTACTGGCCACTTCGACCAAGGCAAACCGGTCGGCGCTGGCGAGAAAAGCTCTGAGCCTTTGCACTTTCGACTTCATATTTCGCATTCCCGTACGGGAAATATAGGGTTTTTCAGTCTGAATTCCACGTTTTGCCAGAATCCAGGTCAGAGTCAGGCGCTATTCTTGGCTTCACCCTTCAGCCGTTCGATCGCCATCAGCACCCGTTCTGGTGTTGCAGGAGCGTCGAGACGCGGACAGACCTTATGATCGGCCACACTTGCCACCGCGTCCGACAGCGCATGCAGCACAGACATGCCGAGCGGGAAGGGCGGTTCGCCGACCGCCTTGGAACGGTGCACCGTCGGCTCGTTGGCCTCCGGCCAGTCGGCCAGCGTGACGTTGAATATCTTCGGCCGGTCGGACGCGAGCGGGATCTTATAGGTCGACGGCGCATGCGTGCGCAGCCGGCCCTTGCCGTCCCACCACAGCTCCTCCGTCGTCAGCCAGCCCATGCCCTGGATGAAGCCGCCCTCGATCTGGCCGAGATCGATGGCGCGGTTCAGCGAGCGGCCGGTTTCATGCAATATGTCGGTGCGCTCGACGACATATTCGCCGGTCAGCGTGTCGACCGAGACTTCCGAGCACGAGGCGCCATAGGCGAAATAATAGAACGGACGGCCCTCGCCCTTGTCACGGTTCCAGTGGATTTTCGGCGTCTTGTAAAAACCCGCCGCCGACAGTTGGATGCGGGCCATATAGGCCTGCTTGACGAGGTCGGTGAAGGCGATCTCCTGGTTGCCGATGCGCACCCGGTTGGGCAGGAAAAGCACCTGCTCGCGCGGCACCTGGTATTTTTCGGCGGCGAAGTCGGTCAGCCGTTCCTTGATCTGGCGGGCGCCGTTCTGCGCCGCCATGCCGTTGAGGTCGGTGCCGGACGACGCCGCGGTGGCCGAAGTGTTGGGCACCTTGCCGGTGGTCGTCGCGGTGATCTTGACCTGGTCGAGGTCGATCTGGAACTCTTCCGCCACCACCTGCGCCACCTTGACGTAGAGGCCTTGCCCCATCTCGGTGCCGCCGTGATTCAGATGCACCGAACCGTCGGTGTAGACATGCACCAGCGCGCCGGCCTGGTTGTAGTGGGTGGCCGTGAAAGAGATGCCGAATTTGACCGGCGTCAGCGCCAGGCCGCGCTTGATGAAGCGGCTGTTGGCGTTGAAGGCCTGGATGATGCGGCGGCGCCCCGCATAGTCGGCGCTCGCCTCCAGCTCGGCGACGATGCGGTGGATGATGTTGTCCTCGACCGTCTGGTGATACGGGGTGACGTTGCGGCCCCCGTCCTTATCACCACTGGTGCCATAAAAATTCTGCTTGCGGATTTCGAGCGGGTCCTTGCCGACGGCAAAGGCAACCTCGTCGATGACGCGTTCGGCACCGACCATCCCTTGCGGGCCGCCGAAGCCGCGAAACGCCGTGTTCGACACGGTGTTGGTGTAAAGCGGCGCCGATTGCGCATGCACCGCCGGCCAGAAATAGGTGTTGTCGCAATGGAACAGCGCGCGGTCGGTGACCGGGCCGGACAGGTCCGATGAAAAGCCGCAACGCGCCGCGAACATGAAGTCGACGCCAAGAATGTTGCCGGCGTCGTCGAAACCTACTTCGTAGTCGACGAGGAAGTCATGGCGCTTGCCGGTGGCAATCATGTCGTCGTCACGGTCGGGCCGAATCTTGACCGCGCGATGGTGTTTCTTGGCGGCGATCGCCGCCAATGCCGCAAACTGGTTGCCTTGCGTCTCCTTCCCGCCGAAGCCACCGCCCATACGGCGGATTTCCACCGTGATGGCATTGCTCGGCACGCCCAGCGCATGGCTGACCATATGCTGGACTTCGCTCGGATGCTGGGTCGAGGAATAGATGGTGACGTCCTGGTCCTCGCCGGGAATGGCCACTGCGATATGGCCTTCGAGATAGAAATGCTCTTGGCCGCCGATGCGCATCTTGCCCTTCAGCCGGCGGGGCGCCGCCTTGATCGCGGCAGCGGCATCGCCACGCTTCAGCGTGAGCGGCGGCGTGACCAGCTTGTCCTTGCGGGGGTCGAGATCGCCAATGTCGGTGACGAAAGGCAATGGACTGTATTCGACCTTGGCCAGCCGGGTGGCGCGGCGCGCCTGTTCGCGCGTCTTGGCAATAACGCAGAAGATCGGCTGACCATAAAACTGCACCTTGTCGTCGGCCAGCACCGGCTCGTCGTGTCGACCGGTCGGCGAAATGTCATTTTCGCCCGGAACGTCCTTGGCCGTCAGCACATCGACGACGCCCGGCGCCGCGCGCACCGCCGACAGATCCATTTTGCTGATCGTCGCATGCGTCGCCGTGGACAGGCCGAGGCAGCCATGCAGCATGCCCGCCGGTTCCGGCATATCGTCGATATAGACCGCGCTGCCGCTGACATGCTTGTGCGCGGAATCGTGGCGCTGGTCGGCGGCGACGCCACCGGAAATCTTCTGCGCCTTGAGATCTGGAGAGGCGTGCTTGTTCATCAGGCCGCCTCGTTGCGTGACACCTGGAACGGCGCCTTGCTGCCGCTGGTTTCGGCAAAAAAGCGCAGCAGCAGGTTCCTGGCCGCCAGCGCCCGGTACTCGGCCGATGCCCGCATATCGGTCAGCGGGGTGAAATCGCCGGCATATTCAGCCATGGCCGCTTCCACCGTTGTCTCCGTCCACGGCTTGCCGAGCAGCGCTTTTTCGACACCGAAAGCCCGCTTCGGGGTGGCCGCCATGCCGCCATAGGCGATGCATATATCGGCCACGGTTCCGTCCTTGGCCAAGTCGAGGAAAAAGGCGCCAAGGGCTGCGGTGATGTCCTCGTCGCGGCGCTTGGTGATCTTGTAGACGGCAAACTTCGTGCCCTTGGCCGGCACGGGAACGTGCACGGCCTCGACGAATTCGCCTGGCTGCCGGTCCTGCTTGCCATAGGCGATGAAGAAATCCTCGAGCGCGATGGTGCGCCGCTTCTTGCCGCGGCGCAGCGTCAGTTGCGCACCAAGCGCGATCAGGGGCGGCGGCGTGTCGCCGATCGGCGAGCCATTGGCGATGTTGCCGCCGATGGTGCCCATGTTTCGTACCTGTTCGCCGCCGATGCGGTCGAACAATGGCCCGAGCGCGGGGATGCGCTTGGCCAGTGTCGCGAAGGCGTCGGTGTAGGTAACGCCGGCGCCGATGGTGATGACGTCATTGTCTTCGGAGATCGCGCACAGCCCCTCGAGATTGCCGATGAAGACTACCGGTGAGATGTCGCGCATGTGCTTGGTGACCCACAGGCCGACGTCGGTCGAGCCGGCGACAACAGTGGCGTCGGGTTCCTTATCCAGTACAGCGGCGAAATCATCGGCGTTGGCCGGGACGACCAACCTCAGCTTGCCGGCGCCGATTTCGACGCGGGCACCGTCATGCATAGCCTCGAGCCTGGCGGTGATCGCCTTGCGCTCGGCCGCCAGCGGATCCTTCGCCGCCTTGCCGTAGCTGGAGATGGCACGCGCGGCGCGCATGATTGCCTCATAGCCGGTGCAGCGGCAAAGATTGCCTTGCAAGGCCTTCTCGATCGCCGCATTCGACGGGTCCGGCGACTTCATCCACAAGCCGTAGAGCGACATGACGAAGCCCGGCGTGCAGAAGCCGCATTGCGAAGCGTGGAAATCGACCACCGCCTGCTGCACCGGATGCAATTGGCCAGGCGCGCCGCGCAGATGCTCGACGGTGACGACATGGGTGCCGTCGAGCGAACCGAGGAAACGGATGCAGGCGTTGACGCTTTCATAAACCAGCTTGCCGGCGGACAATTTTCCGACCAGGACCGTGCAGGCGCCGCAATCGCCCTCGGCGCAGCCTTCCTTGGTGCCGCGCAGCGAGCGGTCGAGCCGCAGCCAGTCGAGCAAGGTCGCGTCGGGCGCCACCGACGACAGCGCGACATCCCTGCCATTGAGGATGAAGCGGATCTCGTTGCGTATTGTGATCTTGGCCATGCGTCAGCTCCCCCTGTAGGTCGAGTAGCCATAAGGAGAGATAAGCAACGGCACATGATAATGCACGGATTCCGCCATGCCGAAGCGGATCGGCACACTGTCGAGGAAGGCCGGTTCCGGCAGTTTGGTGCCCTGGCCGCGTAGATAGTCACCGGCGGCGAACACCAGTTCGTATTCGCCGAGGCGGAATTCCGCTCCTGCCAGCAGCGGCGCATCGCAGCGGCCGTCGGCATTTGTGACGACGGTCTTCAAATGTATCCGCGCGTCGCTCTCAAGATGATAAAGCGCGATCGACAGGCCCGCCGCCGGCTTGCCGGTCGCGGTGTCGAGCACATGCGTCGTCAGACGTCCGCCATCGGCTTTCGACGTTTCTGCCACTGGCGCCTCCCATTTCCGATACAGCCGAACAAAGCAGTGAATTGTGCGCCAATTAAAGGCGATGCATAAGTCCCGGTCGAGCGGAGTGGCACAAAAACACTTTCAAAAATTTCGGGGGAATGCGCGAGCAACCCTTTCGACTATCCTGATCACAACTTCCGGCAGCGTCCGGCGGGGAGGGGCAATGCGTTACTCTAGAGACATGCGCGGCTACGGAGCCAATCCGCCGGATCCGAAATGGCCGGGCGGTGCGCATGTGGCCGTCCAATTCGTCGTCAACTACGAGGAAGGCGGCGAGAACTGCGTGCTGCACGGCGACAAGGCCTCGGAAGCCTTCCTGTCGGAAATCGTCGGCGCCGCGCCCTGGGTCGGCCTGCGCCACTGGAACATGGAATCGATCTACGAATATGGCGCGCGGGCAGGCTTCTGGCGGCTGCTGCGCCTGTTCAGCGAGGCGCAAGTGCCGGTGACCTGCTATGGGGTCGCCTCAGCATTAGCCCGGTCGCCCGACCAGGTGGCGGCGATGCAGGAGGCCGGCTGGGAAATGGCCTCGCACGGCCTGAAATGGATCGACTACCGCGACCACAGCGCCGAGGACGAGCGCCGCGACCTCGAAGCGGCGATCAAGCTGCACTACGAGGTGACGGGCCAACGGCCGACCGGCTGGTACACCGGCCGCACCTCGGTCAATACGGTGCGGTTGGTGGCCGAAGAGGGCGGCTTCGACTATGTGTCGGACACTTATGACGACGAACTGCCCTACTGGTTCGAGCACAGCGGCGGCGCGCAACTCGTCATCCCCTACACGCTCGATGCCAACGACATGCGTTTCGCCACGCCGCAGGGATTCAATTCCGGCGACCAGTTCTTCGCCTATTTGAAGGACAGTTTCGACACGCTCTTTGCCGAGGGCAAAGCGGGCCGGCCGCGGATGATG
The DNA here is from genome assembly GCF_040324035.1 of Mesorhizobium sp. M0016. Taxonomy (NCBI): domain Bacteria; kingdom Pseudomonadati; phylum Pseudomonadota; class Alphaproteobacteria; order Hyphomicrobiales; family Phyllobacteriaceae; genus Mesorhizobium; species Mesorhizobium sp. M0016. The sequence continues at coordinate 5,581 of NZ_JAMYVM010000014.1, forward strand.
AACATCGGCCTGCATTGCCGCCTCGTCGGACGTCCTGGTCGGGTGGCGGCGCTGAAGCGCTTCGTCGACTATGTGAAATCGCACGACAAGGTCTGGCTGGCGCGGCGGATCGATATCGCCAGGCACTGGCAGAAGAACCACCCCTACCAGCCGGCGGCGCTCAAGCCGTCGAAGATGGAGTTCGAAACCTTCGTCGACACTTTCGGCGGCGTGTTCGAACATTCGCCCTGGATCGCCGAACGTGCCTATGAGCTGGAGCTTGGGCCGGCGCATGACAGCGCCGGCGGCCTGCACAATGCGCTCTGCCGCGTCTTCCGCGCCGCCAGCGAAACCGAGCGGATCGGCGTCCTCAACGCCCATCCCGATCTCGCTGGCAAACTGGCCGAAGCGAGACGCCTCACTGCGGAATCCACACGCGAGCAGGCCTCCGCCGGCCTCGACGCGCTGACCGACAAGGAGCGCGAGCTGTTTTCCAAGCTCAACGCCGCTTACGTCACCACCTTCGGCTTTCCCTTCATCATCGCGGTGCGGGGCAAGACCAAGGAGGAGATCCTCGCCGAGTTCGAGGCGCGCATCGGCAACAGCCGTGGCGTAGAACTCGATACCTCCTGCAAACAGGTCGAGCGCATCGCGCTGCTCCGCCTGAAAGACATGCTCCCGCTCTAATGAAATGACTGAGGGGTCAGGACCCAATGGATATGATCAAGACTGACCAGAAAACCTATTATGCACCGCATGGCGGCCATCCCGGCCAAACTGAGCTTTTGACCGGCCGCGCCGTCTTCACCGAGGCCTATGCCGTCATACCGAAGGGAGTGATGCAGGACATCGTCACCAGCCCACTGCCGTTCTGGGACGAGACCAGGGCCTGGATCATCGCCAGGCCGCTTTCGGGTTTCGCCGAGACATTTTCGCAGTACATCGTCGAGATCCTGCCTGGCGGCGGCAGCGACCGGCCCGAGCCGGACACCGGCGCCGAGGGCGTGCTGTTCGTGGTCGAGGGCGAGTTGACCGTTTCGCTGGCCGGCAAGAAGCACGTGCTTCAAGCCGGCGGTTTTGCCTTCCTGCCGCCGGCCAGCGGCTGGACGGTGCGCAACGAAGGTCGCGACGCCGTACGCTTCCACTGGATCAGGAAGGCCTATGAGGCCGTCGACGGCATCGACGCGCCGGAAGCCCTGTTCAGCAGTGACCAGCAAGTGGCGCCGACGCCGATGCCCGGCACCGAGGGCCGCTGGGCGACGACCCGTTTCGTCGATCCGGCCGACATGCGCCACGACATGCATGTCACCATCGTCACGCTCGAGCCCGGCGCCGTCATCCCGTTTGCCGAGACGCATGTCATGGAGCACGGGCTCTATGTCTTGGAAGGCAAGGCGGTCTACCGCCTCAACCAGGACTGGGTCGAGGTCGAGGCCGGCGACTTCATGTGGCTGCGCGCCTTCTGCCCGCAGGCCTGCTACGCGGGCGGCCCAGGCAAATTCCGCTATCTCCTTTACAAGGACGTCAACCGGCACGCCAAGCTCGGCGGGGCGGGCATTGGCGGTCGCGCGCGGTGACCCGCATCACAGCGCGGCCGCTGACCCGCGAAAGCTTTGCCGGCTTCGGCGATGTCATCGACATGGGCGGCGGCAATCACTACCCGATCAATGGCGGCAAGACCGAGCGCTACCACAATCTCGCCACCGCTGAAGCCGCGGGACCGAATGCCTGCGTGCTGATCTCGATGGCGCGCGGCACGCCTTACGACCTGCCGCTGAAGCTGACCATGGTCGAGCGCCATCCCTTAGGCAGCCAGGCGTTCATCCCGCTGTCACCGCGCCCTTTCCTGGTCGTCGTCTGCCATGACGGCAAGGACGGTCCGGGCGAGCCGCACGCCTTCATCACCGCACCCGGGCAAGGCGTCAACTATCCGCGCAATCTCTGGCACGGCGTGCTGACGCCGCTCGGCGAAGCGCAGGATTTCGTCATCGTCGACCGCGGCGGTGACGGCTCCAACCTCGAAGAGTTCCATTTCTCGCACACCTACGAAATCCATCTCCCCAACGAGACCTGAGAAATGACCGACATATCGCTGATCGACCGCCTGCTCGATGTCATCGAGCACGACATCGTGCCGAAAACGGCAGAGGGCGTGGCCCATGGGAACAAGCTGTTCGGCGCCGCCATCCTGCGGAAGGGCGACCGCTCGCTGGTGCTGGCCGAAACCAACAACGAGATGGAAAATCCGCTCTGGCATGGCGAGGTGCACTGCCTGAAGCGTTTCTATGAAATGCCGAAAGCCGAGCGCGTCGACACCAAGGACGCCATCTTCATCGCCACGCATGAGCCCTGCTCGCTCTGCCTGTCGGCGATCACCTGGACCGGCTTCGACAATTTCTACTACCTCTTCAGCCACGAGGATTCACGCGACAGCTTTGCGATCCCGCACGATCTGAAAATCCTGAAAGAGGTCTTCACTCTTGATCCCGGCGGCTACAATGCCGAGAACACTTATTGGAAGAGTTTTTCCATTCGCAGGCTGGTGCGGGCGCTGCCCGAGGCCGAGCGCGGCCGGCTTGAGGCAAGGATCGGCAATATTTCCGCCCGCTACGACGAACTGTCCGGCGCTTATCAGGCGCGCAAGGCCGAAAACGACATTCCGCTGAACTGACGCGGATTGCCTAGCCTACCTTCGCGTTTTTCAGCACCTCGTTGATCCTGGCCTGCCAGCCCTTGCCGGTCGCCTTGAATTTACTGATGACATCCTGATCCAGACGGATGGACACGACTTGCTTAGGCTTCTCCACGGCTGGCCGGCCACGAGCACGCCTTATGCTCTCGAAAAGTTCTGGAAACACTTCCGCGAAAGGCCTGGCTTGCGCCAACTGTTCGTCTGTCGTCTCCGCATCGTCGGGATCATCAACAATTTGTCTTTGAATTTCCACTTCCTCCGCATCGGTAAGCGGTCGAACACGCGATTTAGGATTGTTCATATACTGACCTTTCCTTTCGGCTGGCACGGCGCATCGAGATCACCGAAATCGCCTCCGAACCAAGCGGCTTGAAAATCACGGCCAGGATGATCTCTCCGAATTCGCCAATCGCCTTGAACCGGTCGGCCTTGGCTGGAAGGACGGTTGAAGTCGCAAAAAACTCAATATCGAGTTCGGCAAAATCGAGACCCCGGCTGTCCAGGTTCGTCACGCGCTTTGGCTCATCCCAAACGATTTTCAGGCGAAACCATCCTCATCACGTTGGGTTCAGTTAATAAATGTAATACATTAATTATAATCCTGCAACATCAGGGCAAAACAATCGGGCTACATATCGTGGCGTCGTCGCGGCGACACCGGCCGTCGCCCGTTTGACTTCATGACATGCCCGCTTCATGCGTCACTGACATCCTGGAGCATCGCATGAAAACCATCACCGAATTTCCCCGCAAGGTCGTCGAATTCCCCGATATGGGCATCGTCATGCCGGATGGTTGCCGGCTGTCGGCGCGGGTTTGGATGCCGGAGGACGCCAGCAGCGATCCGGTGCCGGCGATCCTCGAGCACCTGCCCTACCGCAAGCGCGACGGCACCATCTTTCGCGATCAGCTGACGCATCCCTATTTCGCCGGCCACGGCTACGCCTCGATCCGCGTCGACATGCGCGGCAATGGCGATTCCGAAGGGCTGATGGACGACGAATATTCCGAACAGGAATTGCAGGACGCCTGTGATGTGATTGCCTGGGCGGCAGCACAGCCCTGGTGCAATGGCAGCGTCGGCATGATGGGCATTTCCTGGGGCGGCTTCAACTGCCTGCAGGTAGCGGCCAAGCAGCCGCCGGCGCTGAAGGCGGTGATCAGCCTGTGCTCGACCGTCGACCGCTACGCCGACGACATCCACTACAAGGGCGGCTGCCTTTTGACGGAAAATTTCGGCTGGGCCTCGACTATGTTGTCCTATTCGTCGCGACCGCCGGATCCGCTGATTGCGGGCGACAATCGCTGGCGCGACCTCTGGCTGACGCGGCTGGAGAACCAGTCTTTCCTTCTGCCGCTCTGGCTCAGCCATCAGCATCGCGACGCCTATTGGAAACGCGGTTCGATCTGCGAGGATTTCTCCGCGGTCAAAGCCGCCGTGCTGTCGATCGGCGGCTGGCATGACGGCTACCGCAACACGATCTCGCATCTGGTCACCAACATCCAGGCGCCGGTGAAGGGCATTGTCGGGCCATGGATCCACAAATACCCGCATTATGCCGAACCCAAACCCGCCATCGGCTTCCTGCAGGAGGCGTTGCGCTGGTGGGACAACTGGTTGAAGGGCGTCGACACCGGCGTCGAGGCCGACCCGGACTACCGCGCCTATGTCATGGACAGTGTGCGGCCGGCGCGCTGGCACCCGGAGCGGCCGGGCCGTTGGGTGGCCGAACAGGAATGGCCGTCTCCCAACATCAAGGTCGGGGCGATCGAACTCATTGCTGACGGCGTCAGGCCGGCGATCGTGGCGACCCCGCAAAGCTGCGGGCTCGCCGGCGGCGAATATTTTCCCTTCACCTTTGGCCCGGAACTGCCCGGCGACCAGCGCCCGGACGATGCGCTGTCCGTCTGCTTCGATCAGCCTGTGCTTGCCGAGGCACTCGACATCGTCGGCGCGCCGGAGCTTCTCATCCGGGTGTCGTCCGATCGCCCGCAGGCGAACATCGCGGTGCGGCTGTGCGACGTGCACCCCGACGGCGCCTCGGAACTGATCTCCTACGGCGTGCTCAACCTGACGCATCGCGCTTCGCACGAACAGCCGCAAGCGCTGGTGCCGGGCGAAACGGTTTCGGCGCGCGTTATTCTCGACCAGTGCGCCTACCGCGTGCCGGCCGGACACCGCCTGCGCATCGCTGTTTCCAACGCTTACTGGCCGATGATCTGGCCGTCGCCGGAGCCGGTGCGGCTCGACCTTTCAGCGGCGACGCTGAGGCTGCCGCTGCGCCCGCTCGCAAAAAGCGACGAGACTTCATTCCAGTCTCCCGAAGGCGCAACACCCTGGGCAACCGAGACAGTTCGTACAGCGAATTCCGAGCGTCACGTCGATCGCGATGAGAAGACCGGCATCGTCACGCTGTCGATCACGGATGATTTCGGAGAAGTGCGCGATCTCGCGCATGGACTGGCCAATGGCAGCATTGCCCGCGAGAGCTGGACGATCCACCCCGACGACCCGCTGTCTGCCTCGGGCCGCACGCACTGGACGCAGACCTTGTCGCGAAACGGATGGTCGGTGCGCACCGAGACGTCGGCTGAAATGCGCTGCGATGCGCAAAACTTCATCGTCAGCGCCAGAATCGAAGCCTATGAGGGCGAAACGCTGGTTTTCGAACGCGATTTCGAAGAGACGATCCCGCGCGACCTGCTCTGAGCGTCCACCCGACTGGTCCAGTTGCGACGCACGATTTACGCCACGGCATGTCGCATTCCGTCTTGCTTACCGCTTTGCCTTCCGGTCAATATCCCTTTGGTAACAACAAGCAAAAAACGACCATAAGGTCGAACCAACAGAGTGAGGAACTCAAATGTCCAACGAACTCGAATATCTGAGCCGGCGCGTTGCGTCCGGCAAGCTGAGCCGTCGTGATTTCCTCGGCCGCGCCGCAGCACTCGGCGTCACAGCGCCCTTCGCCAATATGCTGCTTTCCAGTGCGGCTCGCGCGGAAGGCCCGGTCAAGGGCGGCACGCTGAAGGCCGGCCTCGTCGGCGGCGAATCCACGAACAGCCTGGACCCGGCTTTGTTCATGACGCAAGTGCCGTTCGCTTTTGGCAAGATGTGGGGCGAACTGATCGTCGAGCTGTCCCCGGAAGGCAAGCTCGAGAACCGCATCGCCGAAGAGATCGGCTCGTCGGACGACGCCAAGGTGTGGACGCTGAAAATCCGCGACGGCGTCGAATTCCACAACGGCAAGACGGTGACCGCTGAGGATGTGGCGGCAACGCTCGAGCGCCATTCCGATGAAAAGTCGAAGTCCGGCGCGCTGGGCTACATGAAGGGCATCGACAGCATCAAAGCCAGTGGCAAGGAAGTCGTCCTGACGCTGAAGGAGGCCAACGCCGACCTTCCCTATCTCCTCAGCGACTACCACCTCATCGTCCAGCCCAACGGCGGCAAGGACAAGGCGGATGCCGGCATCTCGGCAGGACCCTACAAGGTCACCACCAACGAGCCCGGCGTGCGCCATGGCGGCGAGCGCTTCGCCAATTACTGGCAGGCCGACAAGATGGGCCATGCCGACCAGATCGAGATCATCGTCATCAACGACGCGACCGCGCGCACGGCGGCCCTGCAGGGCGGCCAGGTCAACATGATCAACCGCGTCGAGCCGAAGATCGTCGACCTCATCAAGCGCGTACCGGGCGTCACCATCCGCAACCATGCCGGCCCCGGCCACTACGTCTTCATCATGCATTGCAACACCGCGCCCTTCGACAACAGCGACCTGCGCATGGCGCTGAAGCTCGCGATCGACCGCGAAGAGATGCTGAACAAGGTGCTGCGCGGCTACGGCTCGCTCGGCAACGACTTCCCGATCAATTCGTCCTATCCGCTGTTTTCCGAGATCGAGCAGCGCAAATATGATCCCGACAAGGCCAAGTTCCACTACAAGAAGTCGGGCCATGACGGCACCGTGCTGCTGCGCACCTCCGACGTCGCCTTCCCGGGCGCGGTCGACGCCTCGCAGCTCTTCCAGCAGAGCGCGGCCAAGGCCGGCATCAAGATCGAGCTCAAGCGCGAGCCCGGCGACGGCTACTGGAACGAGGTCTGGAACAAGCAGCCCTTCTGCGCCTCCTATTGGGGCGGCCGCTCGACCCAGGACCAGATGTACTCGACCGCCTATCTGTCGACCGCCGACTGGAACGACACCCGTTTCAAGCGTCCGGACTTCGACAAGCTGGTGCTGGCCGCACGCGCCGAACTCGACGAGACCAAGCGCAAGCAGATGTACCACGACATGGCCGTGCTGGTGCGCGACGAGGGCGGCCTGATCCTGCCGATGTTCAATCAGTTCATCGATGCGACAGGCGCCAAGGTCGGCGGCTGGGTAGACGATCCGCATCAGGAGCTGATGAACGGCTACGCGCTGGCGAAGTGCTGGCTCGAAGCCTGAGCCCGGCTTTGCGGATATGTCCTCACCCGTCGTGAAACTTGTGGCCCAGCGCGTTGCGCTGGGCATCGTCCTCTTGCTGGCCGTTTCGGTCCTGATCTTCGCCGGCACCCAGATCCTGCCCGGCGACGTCGCGCAAGCCATTCTCGGACAGTCGGCGACGCCGGAATCGCTCGCCAATCTGCGCGAGCAGCTCGGCCTGAATCAGCCGGCTTACATCAGGTATTTCCATTGGCTAGGCGGTGTGCTCACCGGCGATCTTGGCACGGCGATGTCGAGCGGCCAGGATATTGCCACGTCGATCAAGGGGCGGCTGTGGAACACGCTGTTCCTCGCCTTCTGGGCTGCGATCGTGGCCGTGCCGCTGGCCATCATCCTCGGCCTGATCGCCGTGCGTTACCGCAATGGCTGGGTCGACAAGCTGATCTCCGGCCTGGCGCTCGCCTCGACATCTTTCCCGGAATTCTTCATCGGCTATGTGCTCGTCTATTTCTTTGCCGTGAAGTATCAATGGTTCCCGGCCATTTCCACGGTCTATGACGGCATGCCGTTCGGTGAGCGCATGCAGGCGATCGCGCTGCCGGCCACCGCGCTGACGCTGGTTGTGCTGGCGCATATGATGCGCATGACCCGCGCGGCCATCCTCAACGTCATGCAGTCGGCCTATGTCGAGACGGCGGAACTGAAAGGCCTGTCGGCCTTCAACGTCATCCGCAAGCATGCTTTCCCCAATGCCATAGCGCCGATCATCAACGTGGTCATGCTCAACCTCGCCTACCTCATCGTCGGCGTCGTCGTGGTCGAGGTGATCTTCGTCTATCCCGGCATGGGACAATATCTGGTCGACCACGTCACCAAGCGCGACGTGCCGGTGGTGCAGGCGGTCGGCCTGGTCTTCGCCGCCGTCTATATCAGCCTGAACATCATTGCGGACATCGGGGCGATCGTCGCCAATCCGCGCCTCAGACATCCGAAATAGGCGGCGGGCATGCTCGACATCAAACGCATCCCCATCCCTGCGCTGATCGGCATCGTGCTGACGGCTATGTTCGTGTTGGCGGCAGTTTTCGCACCGTTGATCGCACCGTACGGCAATGCCGAAATCGTCGGCGATGTCTGGGAACCGATGACGGCGGCACATTTGCTGGGCACCGACAATCTCGGTCGCGATCTTCTGTCGCGCATGATCTACGGCGCTCGCATCACGCTGTTCATCGCGGTGCTGGCCACCGCGCTGTCATTCTCGCTCGGCGCCATCCTCGGCTTTTCGGCGGCGGTGTTCGGCGGCTGGTTCGACACGCTTCTGTCGCGCCTTGTCGATCTGCTGATGTCGATCCCGACCCTGATCATGGCGCTCGTCGTGCTTTCGGTGCTGCCGACCAATCTGGTGACGCTGATCCTGGTGATGGGCGTCCTCGACTCGACCCGCGTCTACCGGCTGTCGCGCGCGGTGGCCGTCGACATCAACGTCATGGACTATGTCGAGGCCGCCAAGCTGCGGGGCGAAGGCAGCGGCTGGATCATCTTCCGCGAGATCCTGCCCAACGCGCTTTCGCCGCTGGTCTCGGAACTTGGCCTGCGCTTCATCTACGCGGTGCTGTTCTTGTCGACGCTCTCCTTTCTCGGGCTTGGCGTGCAACCGCCGGATGCCGACTGGGGCGGCATGGTCAAGGAGAACAAGGACGGCATCGTCTTCGGTATCGGGGCGGCACTCATTCCCGCCGCGGCGATCGCAGCACTGGCGATTTCGGTCAATCTGGTCGCCGACTGGGTGCTCAACCGCACGACAAGCCTGAAGGGAGGACGCGGGTGATGGCTGACACAAAAGCAAAGCCCGGCCTGCTGCTCGATATCCGCAATCTGCGCATCGAAGCGACAGTGTTTCCGCCCGGCGAGGCGCCGAAGAACATCGTTTTGGTCCACGATGTCTCGCTGACGCTGGAAAAGGGCAAGGTGCTCGGCCTGATCGGCGAGTCCGGCGCCGGCAAGTCGACCATCGGCCTGTCGTCGATGGGCTATGGCCGTGGCGGCGTGCGCATCACCGGCGGAGAGGTGCTGCTCAACGGCCGCGATATCCTCAAGGGCGGCAAGGAAGGTTTCCGCAAATTGCGCGGCCGCGAGGTCTGCTATGTCGCGCAGTCGGCGGCCGCGGCCTTCAATCCGGCGCACAAGCTGATGGACCAGGTGGTGGAAGCAACGCTGCTGCACGGCACGGCGACACGCGCCGAGGCCGAGAAACGTGCCGTGGCGTTGTTCAAGAAGCTCAGCCTGCCAAACCCCGAAATCATCGGCGAGCGGTTCCCGCACCAGGTCTCCGGCGGTCAGTTGCAGCGGGTGATGACGGCTATGGCGCTGTGTTCGGAACCCGACCTGATCGTCTTCGACGAGCCGACCACGGCGCTCGACGTGACGACGCAGATCGACGTGCTGGCGGCGATCAAGGACGCCATCCGCGACACCCATGTCGCGGCGCTCTACATTACCCACGATCTTGCCGTCGTCGCCCAGGTCTCGGACGAGATCATGGTGCTGCGCCATGGCAGGCTGGTCGAATGGGGCGGCACTCGCCAGATCATCAAGGAGCCGCGCCAGGAATACACCAATGCGCTGGTCTCGGTGCATGAGATCGAGCATGCCGAGCAGAAGCCCGGCGCCGCGCCGTTCCTGTCGGTCAAGAACGTCACCGCCGCTTACGGCGGCAGCCACGTCAAGGTGCTGAAGAACGTCTCGGTCGACATCTTTCCGGGACAGACGCTGGCTGTCGTCGGTGAATCCGGCTCCGGCAAGTCGACGCTGGCGCGCGCCATCACCGGGCTGTTGCCGCCGGAAGAAGGCACCGTCACCTTCGACGGCAGGCCGCTCGCCAACAGGCTTGCCGACCGGCCGAAGGAGGATCTGCGGCAATTGCAGATGATCTACCAGATGGCCGACGTGGCGATGAACCCGCGCCAGACCGTCGGCACCATCATCGGCCGGCCGCTGGAATTCTACTTCGGCATACGCGGTCGCGAGCGCGACAAGCGCGTCGCCGAACTGCTCGACGAGATCGAGATGGGCAAGGGCTTTCTCGATCGTTATCCGGCCGAACTCTCCGGCGGCCAGAAACAGCGCGTCTGTATCGCCCGCTCGCTCGCTGCCAAGCCCAAGCTGATCATCTGCGACGAGGTGACATCGGCGCTCGACCCGCTGGTGGCCAACGGCATTCTCAAGCTGCTGCTCAACCTGCAGCAGCACGAGAAGGTCGCCTACCTCTTCATCACCCACGATCTGGCGACGGTGAAGTCGATCGCCGATTCGATCGCGGTGATGTACCGCGGCGAGGTGGTGCGCTACGGCGCCAAGAGCAAGGTGCTGACGCCGCCCTTCGACGCCTATACCGACCTGCTGCTGTCGTCCGTTCCCGAGATGGAGATCGGCTGGCTGGAAAAGGCGATCAAGGGACGGCGCATGGCGAGCGCGGGGAATTAGTAGGGAATTCGCGGCCTTTGTCGCGAAAACTTCCTTCAACGGCAAAAGCTTTCCGGAGCCGCCCATGGCGCTCAAGACCAAACTGCTGCTCATCATTTTCGATGGCGTGCCCTACCGGAACTGGCGCCGGCTGATGGGCAATCTCGAAGGCTGGGTGCAATCGGGCGAGGCGCAGGTGTGGAAGATGCGCTCGGTGCTGCCGTCGACCTCGGCCTGCTGCTATGCCTCGATCCACACCGGCGTTTCGCCGCAGGAGCACGGCATCCTATCCAACGAGAACCGTTTTCTCGTCAACAAGCCGGATATTTTCTCCGAGGTCAGCAAGGCCGGCGGCAAGACCGGCGCGGTGACGCATTCCTACTGGTCGGAATTCTTTCGTTCCTATCCGTTCGATCTGGTCGAGGACATGGAGTATGACGAGCCCAACGGACCGATCGCGCATGGCCGCTTCCACACCATGACCGGCTACAATGCCCGCAACCAGATGACGCCGAGCGATGTCGACCTGTTTGCGACGCTGACCATGCTGACCCGACGCCATGCCATCGACTACGGTATCCTGCACACCTGCACTCTGGATTCGATGGGCCATCGCTTCGGCCATGACTGCCACGAAATGGACCATGCCTGCTATGCGATGGACGGCATGCTGGCAGCCTTCCTGCCGGGCTGGCGGCAGGCCGGTTACGAGGTGATCGTAACCGCCGACCACGGCCAGACAGACCGCGGCCATCATGGCGGCCGTGACGATGAAATGCAGGATTTCGCGCTGTATTATTTCGGAGCCGGCAAAGGGCCGGATCCGGACACGCTGCTTGATCAACTGCAACTGGCGCCGACGGTGCTGAAGCGGCTGGGTGTGCCGGTGCCGGAGACCATGAAGGCTAAGCCGTTTTTGGGGTGACGGAGGTCGTCGCTGAGCCGCCGTTCGCTACCCCCTCTCCCCGTCACTATACGGGGAGAGGGTAAGGGTGAGGGGCAGCGCAACATCAAACATAAATACCCCAACGCCGGTGCCGCCCCTCATCCGGCTGCCGCCACCTTCTCCCTGTATAGTGACGGGGAGAAGGGAGACACTCTGGCAACACTCACCTTCTTCGGTTAGCTTCGCCAAAATTCCTTGGCGGAAGGATGAACCTTTTTGAACCTATCGGCGACAGAGCAGACAGGAGCCAGGCGGCTCGACCGGCCATGACGGCAGCGACCGAGACTGATCCCGCGCTTGTCGACCGGGTCGCGAAGGGCGACCGTGCCGCTGTTCGGCTGCTGTTCATGCGTCACCACGCGCGGGTCTACCGCTTCGTGGTGCGCCAGACGGGATCGGAAATGATGGCCGACGATATCGCAAACGAGGTCTTTCTCGAGCTGTGGCGCCAGGCGCCCGGTTTCGAAGGGCGCTCGGAAGTCTCGACATGGCTGCTCGGCATCGCCCGGTTCAAGGCGCTGTCGATGCTTCGCAAGAAAAAAGAAGACTGGATCGATGACGACGATGCGGCGCAGGTTCCCGACGGCGCCGACACGCCGGAAGTCGCCACCATGAAGGAAGACAAGGGCGCCGCTTTGCGGCGCTTCGTCGATGCCTTGCCGGAGGAACACCGCTCGGTGATCGACCTTGCCTATTACCATGGACAGTCGGTGACGGAGATTGGCGAGGTGCTCGGCATCCCGGTCGCCACCGTCAAGACCCGAATGTTCTACGCCCGCAAGAAACTCGGCGAAGCCCTCAAGGCCGCCGGTTACGACAGGGGGTGGCCATGAGCAATCCTGAAGACATGAGCGCCGCTGAAAAAATGTCGCGCCGTGACGAAATGGAAACGCTGCTGCCGTTCTACCTGAACGGCTCGCTGGAAGGCTCGGACCTCGAAGCCGTCGAGGAATGGCTGGCGTCCGACCCGGCTGCGATGGCTGCGCTTGGCGAGGCCGAGGCCGAATTCTCCGGCGCCACCGCCGCCAACGAAGCGATCCGGCCACCGGCCGATGCGCTCAGCCGCTTTGCCAGGGCGCTTGACGCCGAAGCCGGACCGGTCCGCGCGCCGGCGGGCCGTTCCTGGCTGTCGCAGGCGCTCGGCCGTGTCGTGGCGGTGCCGGTCGGTGTCGCCTGGGCGGCGGCCGCTGTCTTGCTGGCGTTGGTCGTGGTGCAGTCCTACGTGCAGACCGGCGGCAAGGGTAATGATTTCGAGATTGCCGGGGCCGAGGACGAGTTGGCGAAACTGCCGTTCGCGCTGGTCAAGTTCAAGCCGGATGCGAAGATGTCCGACATCGCTGTCTTCCTCGACCAGAACGCGCTGAAGATCGCCGGCGGGCCGGCCGCCTCGGGCGTCTTCCGTATCGCCATCCCGGCCAAGACCGGAGCAGACTATGCCAAGCTCGTCGGCCTTATTGCCGCCCAGCCTTTCGCGGAAACTGTGATCGAGGGAAGGAAACCGGTTGATGGCAGCTAAGGCGGTCACTCGATTTGCGGCGATCCTGGCGGCGGCGATGACAATCGCCGCCGTGCCTGCGTCGGCGCAGACCAATGATCCCAATGCCGGTCGGACGAAAACCGACTGCACCGGCGCGACCGGAGCGACGGCCGCCGACTGCCCGAAAGACGGCAATGACGCCAAGGGCGGTGCGGGCGCCGGAGAGCAAGGTGCTGTTACCCTTCCGGCCCTGATCGTCGACCTGTTTCCCAATCCACCCGCTGCCGCGGCGCCCGTGCCGACGCCACGGCCGTCAGCGCCGCCGGCCGACACGCAGGCCGGACCGCCTGCCGGTGGCCCCATCGTTTCGCCGACCGATCTTGTCGCGACCGCTCCCAGGCGTGCCATCGCCGGCGAGTTCGTGCCCGACGAGGTGCTGGTGACCGTCGACGGCGACGTCGGCGCCGTCCAGCAGATAGCTGCCTCCTTCGGCCTCGAAGTGCGCTCGCAGCGCCAGTCGCGGCTGCTCGGCACCACGCTGGTGCGCTTCGGCATCCCCGACGGTCGCCCGGTCGGCACCGTGCTGGCGCAACTGGCCGCCGATGGCCGCACCCTGCGGCGCGAGCCCAACCATGTCTATTCGCTGCAGCAGGCGGCCGGCATCGTCAACTATGCCTTCGAGCGCATTCAGCTCGACAACAAGCAAGCCAGTGGCGAAAACGTGCGCATCGCCGTCATCGACACCGGCATAGACGACACCAATCCGGCGCTGTCCGGCGTCATTGCCGACCAGTTCGACGCCATGCCCAACGTGCCGGTCGAAAAGCGTGACCACGGTACCTCGGTCGACGGGCTGATCGCCGGCGTCGGCGCGCTCGAAGGCATGGCGCCCGGCGCCAGGATCTATCACGCCCGCGCCTTCGAGGACGGCAGGTCGACCATGGATGTCATCCTGTCGGCGCTCGACTGGGCGGCGGACCAGAATGTCAGCATCATCAATATGAGTTTCGTCGGCCCCAAGAACGATCTGCTCGCCACCGCCTGCCACAATGCGCGCGGGCTCGGCATCATCCTGGTCGCTGCTGCCGGCAACAACGGGCCGAAAGCGCCCTATGGCTACCCCGCCGCCTATGACGGCGTGATCGCGGTCACCGCCACCGACGCCAAGGACGGGCTGATGCAGCAGGCCAATCGCGGCGCTTATGTCTTCATCTCGGCGCCCGGCGTCGAGATGGTGGCGCCGAGCGGCGCCGGCTCTGACGTCGTCACCGGCACCTCATTTGCCGCCGCGATCGTGTCCGGCGCAATCGCCAACCTGATCCACGCCTCACCCGAGCGCTCGGCCGACGATATCGAAAAGGCGCTGGCCGCCACCGCCAGGGATCTCGGTCCGAAGGGACGGGACAATGATTTCGGTTATGGGCTGCTGGATACGAAGGCGGCGGCGAACAAGTAAACCGGGCGAATTTCGCGCCACCCAATTCAGAGCGCCGGACCCAGCCGAACAGGGCTGCCATCATGGAAGCGCGACAGCCGGAAGCGGCTGAGGTCGTGCCCGGTCTGGTTTCCCTGGATCATGTCGGCAACGACCCGGCCTATGCCAGGCCCGATACCGAAGCCGTGACCGCTCATTCCCGTCGCGACGAAAAGACCGCCGACGGCCTGCACATGATCCACGATGGGGACGACGTCCGGCATGGCGTCGATCATGCCGCCCCAGCCTGCCTTCAGGCGAACTGTTTCGAGCTGTGGAAAAAGACGTCCGAAATTGCGTTCTATGGAACGCAGCCCGGCTCGTTCAGGGGGCGGGTTCAGCACCCGCATTTTTTCGAAAGGACTGACGGAATCCGGCGCCCAATCGCGCGGCGTCGACCAGGCGTCAGGGTAGCCTGACGGGGCGAACGGAAAGTAGCGTGTCCCGAACGGATTGTCCCTGAGGGCGGGAAGGTAATTGGTGGCGTGCCGGAATGCGTCAGGCCCCAGGTAAAGCAAATGGCTGCCGCCCGCGGCGAGCGTATATCCGCCATCCTGCCTGCGCCGGAACGCGATGTGTTCGTCGGCGGCCGCACCTGCATAGACCTCAGGCATGGGCTCCGTTGCGGCTGCGGTTACTCTGACGCTGAGCTGGGGGATGGAGATGCCGTGTCTGCGCAAGAACAGAGATGACCAGGCGCCGCCGGCGACCAGCACGCTGGAGGCCTCGACATACCCCGCCTCGGTCCACACGCCCTTGATCTTGCCGCCTGAGATTTCGAGGGTTCGCGCCGCACAATTCTCGACGATTTTGACGCCTTTTCGCGCGGCGAGCCGGGCAAGTGCGGGCACCGCCAGCCAAGGCTCCGCCCGCATGTCGGAGGGCGTCGTCATCGCGCCCTTGAATTTGCGCGACATGCCTTTGATGAGTGCCGCGGTTTCGTCTGCATCCAGGAGACGGGTGTCGAGCGCATGCGTCGCAGCGATCTTCATGAATGCTTCGAAGCCGGCCATGTCCTTGTCGGTCTTCGCCAGGTAGGTCACACCTGTCTGGGTCAGGCCGATGTCCTCGCCGCATTCCTCAGCCAGTTGCCGCCACAGGCGAATAGCCTCTATGACGATGGGCAACTCGTCGGCGTCGCGTCCCTGCTTTCGGATCCAGCCCCAATTGCGGGACGACTGTTCGGCCGCAATGCGTCCTTTTTCCAGCAGCGTCACCGGGATGTTCCGCTGTGCCAGGAAAAGCGCCGTCGTCACACCGATGATGCCGCCACCGACAATGACCACCTCCGACGTTTTCGGCGGTGGGCCAGGATGCCGGATTGGATCCGTTTCGGAGAACGGGAATATGGGCAAGTGGCGCACCCTGAGGACTGGTTGATGGCTCTGGCTTACTGGTTGCCACCCACTCGAAGCCAAATCAAGGACAGGTCCAGGCAGACCGTTGTCCCAACGAAGTCAATCTATCTGCGGGCAACATCCACATGGGTGAACTTGCCCAGCGGAGCAATTGGATTAATCCCTAAACCGGCGCGCCGGCGACCGAGCCTCTCACCACCAGGTCGACAGGCCAGACCTCGCCCCGCGCCCCTTCTTCCAAGCCGGAAATGCGCGCTGCCAGGCGTTCGGCGATGCGGGCGCCGGCGAGGCGGATCGACGAGCGCGTCGTCGACAGCGGCACGGAAAAATTCTCCGGCTTCAGCCATGGAAAGACGTCGTCATGGGCAATCAACGACAGGTCGCCGGGAATGGTCAGGCCAAGGTCGCGCACCGCGCGCACGACGCCGAGCGACATGATCAGGCTGGAGCAGGCGATCGCCGTCGGCCGCTCGCTCTGTTCGAGCAGGCGCCTGGCGGCGCGGTAGCCGTTCTCCTCGGTCATGGTGAGTGAACAGACATGGCGCTCGCCGAGCGTCAGGCCGCTCGCGGCCAGCGCCCTGCGCATGCCGCGCTCGCGGTGGATGGCGAAGGTCTCGCGGTCGTCGCCATTGATCAGCGCCAGCCGGCGGTGGCCGAGCTGAACCAGCAGCCGGGCGGCGTCGTGGAAGCCGCCCTCATTGTCGATGTCGGTGAAGGGGTAGTCGAAATCGAAGCCTTCGCTGCGGCCATGGACGATGAAGGGAATGCCGAGCGTGTTGACCAGCGCCACCCGCCGGTCGGCCGGGCGCGGCGAGGAGATGTAGACGGCGTCGACCTGGCGGTTGGCGACGATGCGGCGATAGGTGGTTTCCTGGTCGTCGGCATCGGCCGGCGACAGCACCAGGTCGAGCTCGTGCGAGCGGGCATAGTCGCCGAGACCCGACAGGAACTCGACGAAATGCGGGTCGATGTCGACGGAGGCGCCCGTCGGCAGCACATACCCGATCATGCCCGTCTTGCCGGTCGCCAGCCGGCGCGCGCTCGGGTTGGGCCGGTAGCCGTGGCGCTTGGCGGCATCCACCACACGCCGGCGGGTTTCCTCGTTGACCTCGGGATAGCCGTTAAGCGCACGGCTTACCGTTGTCTGCGACAGGGCCAGCATATGAGAGAGCTGCTTCAGGTTCACTGGCAGGCCTCCAAGCCTCAAAGCGCTTTTAATTTTGAAGCCACGCGGCGCCACAAGGGCGCGGCCGAGCTGGTCGACCATACGCACTGGTCCGGCCAGTTTGAAGCTTAATACGGTGCTGCACCGCCGTAAAACTGTGCTGCAGTGCACTTTACCAAGTCTTGCGGCCCGCAATTAAATCGATTAGCCCACCGCCCTCTTGACTTCCAGCCGATTCAATGGCGAGATCAAAAAGACCAAAGCGCTTTGGAAGACTCTTCGAAAGGTTGCGGTTCCTTTCTGAACGAGTCACAGTCCTGCAGCGTCGGCGGGCGGAATGGAGGTTCCGCCCGGGTGTATGTGTCCACACTGGGAGGAATACCGATGAAGAAGATGCTTCTGCTTGGCGCAGCGTTTGCCACGCTCGCCTTGTCCCTGCCGGCGCAAGCCGAACTGAAGTTCAAGCCCGGGGAAGACAAGCGCTTCAACTGGGCCAATTACGAAGAGCTGAAGAAGGTCGATCTCAAGGGCGAGACGCTGACCATCTTCGGGCCTTGGCGCGGCGAGGACGAAGGCCTCATCCGCACTGTTCTCGAATATTTTCAGGAAGCCACCGGCGCCGAGATCAAATACTCCTCGTCGGAAAATTACGAACAGCAGATCGTCATCGATACCCAGGCCGGCAGCCCGCCCAATATCGCCGTACTGCCGCAGCCGGGCCTGATCCAGGATCTGGCGTCCAAGGGCCTTTTGACGCCGCTGGGCGACGACACCGCCAAATGGATCAAGGACAATTACGGCGCCGGCCAGTCATGGGTCGATCTCGGCACCTTCAAGGACAAGGACGGCAAGCCGGGCTTCTTCGCCTTCCCCTACAAGGCCGACGTGAAATCGCTGGTCTGGTATTCGCCCGACAATTTCGAGGAAGCCGGCTACAAGGTTCCCAAGACCCAGGAAGAGCTCGCCGACCTCGAGAAGAAGATCATCGCCGACGGCGGCACGCCGTGGTGCATCGGCCTCGGCTCAGGCGGCGCTACCGGCTGGCCGGCGACCGACTGGGTCGAAGACATCATGCTGCGCACCCAGGCGCCCGACGTGTATGACAAGTGGGTAAAGAACGAGATCCCGTTCAACGATCCGGCGGTGGTCAACGCCATCGACATTTTCGGCAAGATCGCGACCGACGACAAGATGGTCGACGGTGGGGCCAAGGCGGTTGCCGCGACCGACTTCCGCGACAGCCCGAAGGGCCTCTTCTCGGTGCCGCCGAAATGCTACCTGCACCATCAGGCATCGTTCATCCCGACCTTCTTCCCGGAAGGCACAAAGGTTGGACAGGACGCCGACTTCTTCTACTTCCCGCCCTATGCATCCAAGCCCGAGCTGGGCACGCCTGTGCTCGGCGCCGGCACGCTGGCCATGATCACCAAGGATTCGAAGGGTGCACGCGCGTTCATCGAATTCCTGAAAATGCCGCTGGCACATGAAATCTGGATGGCCCAGGGCGGCTTCGTCACGCCGCTCAAGTCGGTCAACAAGGATGCCTATGCCAGCGACGCGCTGAAGAAGCAGGGCGATATCCTCGCCAATGCCTCGACCTTCCGCTTCGACGGTTCGGACCTGATGCCGGGCAAGATCGGCGCCGGCGCCTTCTGGACCGGCATGATCGATCTGGTCGGCGGCAAGTCGGCGCAGGATGTCGCCACCGACATCCAGAAGAGCTGGGACGCTATCAAGTAGTCAGCTGGCAAGCAGTCAGCTGGCAAGTAACCACTGCCAAGTAATCAGCCGCTTTGGCGGCAAATTCAGGACTTCCTCCACAGACTGGGTCCGGGCCGCTATGGCCCGGATCCGACCGGCGCCTTACGCCGGACCGATTTGCGTTCGTTCGTTTCAGAATAACTTAAATCGGCGCAGAGCCACATCGCCAGGGCTGTTCAAGGCCCGGCCGATCATGCGCAGGGAAGAGGGACCCATGGCTGCTCAGATCTTATCGGCCATTTTTGTCATCATCATCGGCGTCGGCGGCTGCGTCGCCTATTTCTGGGGCGCCAACAAGCTGGTCGACCTGATATTCCCGTCGCGCGGCGTGGCCGGGGCTGCGGCCATCGACAATCTGCGCCGGCAAGGACTGGTCCGTCCGTGGCTGTTCGTCGGCCCGGCGATGATCATCCTCACCGTCTACCTGATCTATCCGGTGGTGGCGACGCTCTGGCTGTCCTTCCTCGACCGCGGCGGCCAGCATTTTGTCGGCTTCGCCAACTATGAATGGGCGTTCGGCGACCGCGAGTTCCGCAACTCGATCCTGAATAACATCATCTGGCTGGCGGTGGTGCCCGCCGCCTGCACCTTTCTAGGGTTGATAATCGCCGTGCTCACGGACAAGATCTGGTGGGGCACAATCGCCAAGAGCCTGATCTTCCTGCCGCTGGCGATCTCCTTCGTCGGCGCCAGCGTGATCTGGAAATTCATCTACGAATATCGCGGCGAGGGCCAGACGCAGATCGGCCTGCTCAACGCCATCATCCAGTATTTCGGCGGCCAGCCGCAGGTCTGGATATCGCTGCCGTTCTGGAACAATTTCTTCCTGATGATCATCCTGATCTGGATCCAGACCGGCTTTGCCATGGTCATCCTGTCTTCGGCGTTGCGCGGCATCCCCGAAGAGACGCTTGAAGCCGCGGTCATCGACGGCGCCAATCCGTTCCAGATCTTCTGGAAGATCATGGTGCCGCAGATCTGGGGCACCATCGCCGTGGTCTGGACGACGATCACCATCCTGGTGCTGAAAGTGTTCGACATCGTGCTGACCATGACCAATGGCCAGTGGAACAGCCAGGTGCTGGCCAATCTGATGTTCGACTGGATGTTCCGCGGCGGCGGCGATTTCGGCCGCGGCGCCACCATCGCCATCATCATCATGATCGCGGTCATCCCGATCATGGTCTGGAACATCCGCCAGGCGAACAAAGAGACGGGAGGACATTGAGATGGCCGTCGCGACCGGGAAGTCCTTTGCCAGCCGCTTCGGCGTCCACATCGCCGTGCTCCTCTTCGTCGCCATCTGGACCGTGCCGACGCTCGGCATCCTGGTCTCGTCGCTGCGCGACAAGGACCAGATCATCGCCTCGGGCTGGTGGAACTCGTTCTCCAGCTCCAGCCAGACTGAAGCTGGCCGCCTGCCGCCGGCCTCGGCGCAGGTCGAGAAGGACGGCAAGTTCGTGCTTGCCGGCAACATCTTCGGCGACGGTGCTGCGCGCAACATCAGCGCCTTCGGCGTCAAGTCGGCGGCACCGACGCAATATCCGGCCGGCACCACTGCCGATCTCGGCGACGGCGTGACCTTGCAGCTCAATGCCGACGGCACGTTCGTCATGAGTTCGCCCAAGGCTTTCGAAGGCGACCGTGGCCAGCGCGTCTATTACGCCTCGTCGGCGCCACCGAAATTCACCACCGACAATTACAAGACCGTGCTGTTTTCGGAGGGCATCGGCCGCTCGTTCATAAACTCGCTGACCGTTACCATCCCGGCGACGGTCATCCCGATCCTGATCGCCGCCTTCGCCGCTTATGCATTGGCCTGGATGCGTTTTCCCGGCCGCGCCTTGCTGATCGCCACCATCATCGGCCTGCTGGTCGTGCCGCTGCAGATGTCCTTGATCCCGCTTTTGAAAATCTACAACGGCGTCGGCATCTTCTTCGGTGTGCCGTCGAAAACCTATCTCGGCATCTGGCTGGCGCATACCGGCTTCGGCCTGCCCTTCGCCATCTATCTCCTGCGCAGCTATATTGCCGGCCTGCCGCGCGAGATCATGGAATCGGCGCGCATCGACGGCGCCAGCGATTTCGAAATCTTCGTCAAGATCGTGCTGCCGCTGTCCTTCCCGGTGCTGGCGTCCTTTGCGATCTTCCAGTTCCTGTGGGTGTGGAACGACTTATTGGTGGCAATGGTTTTCCTCGGTACCGAAGGGGATCAGATCGTGCTGACCGCGAAGCTCAACGCACTGCTCGGCTCGCGCGGCGGCGACTGGGAAATCCTGACGACATCGGCCTTCGTCACCATTATCGTGCCGCTGATCGTGTTCTTCTCGCTGCAGCGCTATTTCGTCCGCGGGCTGCTGGCCGGCTCGGTCAAAGGAGGTTGAGACTTATGCAAGCCGCTTTGAAGGCGACCTCGAAGCCCGATCTCGCCGTCGGTCGCGACTGGTGGCGGGGCGCGGTGATCTACCAGATATATCCGCGCTCCTATCAGGACTCCAATGGCGACGGCATCGGCGACCTCAAGGGCATCATCCGCAGGCTGCCCTACATCGCCTCGCTCGGCGTCGACGCCATCTGGATTTCGCCCTTCTTCAAGTCGCCGATGAAGGATTTCGGCTACGATGTGTCGGACTATTGCGACGTCGACCCGATGTTCGGGACGCTCGCCGATTTCGACGCGCTGGTTGCGGAAGCCCATCACCTCGGCCTCAAGGTGATGATCGACGAGGTGCTGTCGCACACCGCCGACAACCATCCATGGTTCAAGGAGAGCCGCGCCAGCCGCGGCAATCCGAAGGCCGACTGGTATGTCTGGGCCGACGCCAGGCCGGACGGCACGCCGCCCAACAACTGGCTGTCGATCTTCGGCGGCTCGGCCTGGCAGTGGGACACCAGCCGCCAGCAATATTATCTGCATAATTTCCTGTCCGAGCAGCCGGACCTCAACTTCCACAATCTGGAAGTCCAGGACGCGCTGCTCGACGTCACCCGCTTCTGGCTGGAGCGCGGCGTCGACGGCTTCCGCCTCGACACCATCAATTTCTATTTCCACAGCCAGGGGCTGGAGAACAATCCGCCGCTGCCGCCCGAAGAGCGCAACGACCAGACAGCACCCGCGGTCAATCCCTACAACTACCAGGACCATATCTACGACAAGAGCCGGCCGGAAAACCTTGCCTTCCTCGAACGGTTCCGGGCGCTGCTCGACGAATATCCGGCAACCGCCGCAGTCGGCGAAGTCGGCGATTCGCAACGCGGGCTGGAAGTGGTCGCCGCCTACACCGCCGGCGGCAAACGCGTCCACATGTGCTATTCCTTCGATTTCCTGGCGCCGGAAAAGATCAGCGCCGCCAAGGTGCGCCAGGTGCTGGAAGCCTTCGGCAAGGTCGCCAGCGACGGCTGGTCGTGCTGGGCATTTTCCAACCACGACGTGATGCGTCCGGCCTCGCGCTGGGCCGCCGACGAGGCCGACCCGGCTGCCTATCTGAAGGTTATCGCGGCGCTGCTGATGTCGCTGCGCGGTTCGGTCTGCCTCTATCAGGGAGAGGAGCTTGGGCTGGGCGAAGCCGAGTTGCAGTTCGAGGATCTGCAGGACCCCTACGGCATTCGCTTCTGGCCAGAATTCAAGGGCCGCGACGGCTGCCGCACGCCGATGGTGTGGGATGCAACCGCAAGCAATGCCGGCTTTTCGACGGCCAAGCCCTGGCTGCCGGTGCCGGGCAAGCATTTGTCGCAAGCGGTCAATATTCAGCAGGGCGACGCGGCCTCGCTGCTCGAGCACTACCGGCGCTTTCTCGGTTTCCGCCGCCAGCATCCGGCCCTGGCCAAGGGCGACATCGAGTTCATCGAAAGCGAGGGCGACACCGTCGCCTTCACCCGCCGTGAGGGCAATGAGCAGATCGTCTGCGTCTTCAATCTGGCCAGCAAGCCGGCCGAGGTCGATCTCGGTGGTCAGGCGCTGCTGCCATTGGCCGGGCACGGTTTTTCGGGACAATCCGGCACAGGTTCCATCCGCCTCGGCGGCTACGGCGCCTGGTTCGGGCGCATCGACTGAGTTTTTGACGAAACTGGATTTTTTGAGGAAATCCAGGTTCTCTAGGGAAATCACTGGGAGGAAATTATGGCCGATGTCACGCTGAGACAGGTGAAGAAATCATACGGCAATCTGCACATTCTTCACGGCATCGAGCTCGACATAAAGTCGGGCGAGTTCATCGTCTTCGTCGGCCCGTCGGGTTGCGGCAAGTCGACCTTGCTGCGGTCCATCGCCGGGCTTGAGGAGATCACCTCCGGCGAGCTGAAGATCGCCGGCGAGGTGGTGAACGACGTGCCGCCTTCCAAGCGCGGCATTGCCATGGTGTTCCAGTCCTATGCGCTCTATCCGCACATGACCGTCTACGACAACATGGCCTTCTCGATGAAGATCGGCAAGGAAAGCAAGGCCGAGATCGACAAGCGGGTGCGGCAGGCAGCGGAGATCCTGCAGCTGACCAAATATCTCGACCGTCTGCCCAAGGCCATGTCGGGCGGCCAGCGCCAGCGCGTCGCCATCGGCCGGGCCATCGTGCGCAACCCGAAAGTGTTCCTGTTCGACGAGCCGCTGTCGAACCTCGACGCGGCGCTGCGCGTCGCCACCCGCATCGAGATCGCCAAGCTGAAGGAATCGATGCCTGCCACGACCATGATCTACGTCACCCACGATCAGGTCGAGGCGATGACGCTGGCTGACCGCATCGTCGTGCTGAAGGATGGCCATATCGAGCAGGTCGGCACGCCGATGGACCTCTACAAGAAGCCCGGCAATCTGTTCGTTGCCCAGTTCATCGGCTCGCCGGCCATGAACATCCTGCCGGCGACAATCGACAGGACGGGCAACCCGACAATCGTCAGCCATGTCGGCGGCCGCAAGGCAACGGTGCCGATCGCAACGCCGGCGTCAGCAAAGGGTGCGGCAGTCAGCTTCGGCGTGCGGCCGGAGGATCTGTCGGCCGCCACCGGCGCGGAATATCTTTTCGAGGGCGTGGTGGACTATGTCGAGCAACTCGGCGAGGTGCAGCTTGTCTATGTCGATATCGGCCGCGCTGACCTGCCGTTGGTGACCAAGCTGCCCGGCAATGTCGAGGTCAAGCGCGGGGCAAAGCTGCGACTGACCGCGGATGCCGGGGACCTGCACATCTTCGACGCCGATGGGCACTCCTTCTCGCTCAAGCCGGTGGAAGTGAAGGCGGCTTGAGATAGCTGCGTCGTACAGGCATGAAAAAAGAGCGGCGGGCCAGGCCCGCCGCTCTTTTTTAAGCTTCGGCTGTTAGTTGTTGCCGAACCGATCCCTGTCGCTGCTCTGAGGAACGAACTTCTGTTGGTCGTTCGACGAGTTCAGCAGCTTGTAGACCGCCGAGTTGGTGCCGGTCGACGAAGTGCGGGTGGTGTCGACGGCAGCGGCCGGCTGGTTGGCGCCATTGGAGCCATAATTGTCGCTGCCGGCAAAGGCAGCGCTCGAAACAGCCAGAACGGCTGCGGTGGCAAGAACAATCTTCTTCATTTTAGTCTCCTGAATTTTTCTGATGCCGCCAGCTGCAGCGGATAAGCCCGCCACGTGCTGGAAACCGGCTTTTAGCGGCCGAAAAGGTTACGGTCGGCACCGTGGGCAGGCGCCTGCTCGGCTGGAGCCGACTTCTCAACCGAAGCCGTATGGCCACTATCGGTCGACGTAATCGCAGGCTGGTTGGCGCCGTTCGAACCGTAGTTGTCGCTGCCGGCGAAAGCGCTGCCGGAGATGGCCAAAACGGCGGCGGCAGCAAGGATGATCTTTTTCATTTCAAATACTCCTGAATTTTTTGGGATCCCGAGAGCGACGGGTTAGCCGCCCTTCTTTGGTCGGGATCAGCGATTGCCGTAGAGGTCGCGGTCGGCGCCCTGAACGACAGGCTGCTTGTCAGCGTGCGCCGGCTTCTGAATGGAAGCCGTATACGAGCTGTCGACCGAGACGGCTGGCTGGTTCGCACCATTGGAAGCGTAATTGTCGCTACCGGCGAAGGCGCTGCCGGTGATCGCCAAAACGGCTGCGGCAGTGAGGATGATCTTTTTCATTTTTAGTACTCCAGTTTGTCTGTCCGTCTAGCGGCGTGTCTTGGGAGGAATTCGCGTCGTTCGGACAGCCCCGATGTGGGAAAGCCATAGGCTGGTTTCCAATCACGAAGTTGTTCCGTGTGGACCACGGTCCTGCACCTTGAAATTGTGCCAGGAAGTTCCTCTATGGTCATTTATCGCATTGTTTTCAGTTGCTTATGTCGAACCGAGTGGTTCGCTCCGGTGTCGGTTTCCGGGCCGTCGTTCACACCGTCCTGCACGCATTGTCAACAGAAACGAACCGTTCGGTTCGATTAGAGATTGCTAATAGTAACTTTTCGATACCGTTGAGCCCTTTTTGCCCCCGATCGGAACTGGATCCGCAGCGATTCGAAACGGCGATGATGGCGTCGCAAGAAACGTCTCAGCTCTTTGACCGGCGGCGGGGGGCGTATGCCGCGCGTGTCGCGCCGCATGGATATGATGTCGCTTTCATGCCGACGTCGCGATCGCTGCCGTGATTAGATGATGGCATCTCAGGTGCCGCTTCGTGACGACGCAGCGGAGAATTGGGAAGCCGGTCAGAATCCGGCGCTGCCCCCGCAACGGTGGTGGAGTTGAAGTCGCAACGGGAGACCACTGGGCAAGAGCCTGGGAAGGTGTCGCGATGGTCCGCAAGGACAACTCCAGAGCCCGGAAACCAGCCCGAGATGCATAGACTCGACTGATCGCGGTGGGCGGTCAAGAGGTGGATAGTGCATGTCCGGCGCCGCGCCGGCCTGCGTCCGATCCTTCCTCCATCACCACCAAGTTCAGTCCTTAACCCACGAGGACAGAACTATGGATACGCGCAACGACATGCTGAGGCTCCTGAACGGCCGCAAGCAAGGCTTTTCGCTGGAACAGCCCTTCTACACCGACCCGGACTATTTCAAGCTCGACATGGAGCTTATCTGGTATCGCGACTGGCTGTTCATCGGCCATGATTGCGAACTGCCGAAGCCCGGCAGCTATATCACCGTGCAGATCGGCGATTATCCGGTGGTGCTGGTCCGCGACCAGAAGGGCAACATCAACGCCTTTCACAATTCCTGCCGCCATCGCGGCAGCCGTGTCTGCAACACTGAGAAGGGCATGGCGGCAAAGCTTGTCTGCCCCTATCACCAGTGGACCTACGAGCTTGACGGCCGGCTGCTGTTTGCCCGCCAGATGGCCGACGGTTTCGACAAGAGCCAGTTCGGCCTGAAGCCCGTCGCCTGCGAGAGCGTCGGCGGCTATATCTTCATCTGCCTGGCAAAAGAACCTGCCGACTTTGCGCCGATGCGCGCCATGATAGAGCCCTACCTCAAGCCGCACGGGCTGAATGAAGCCAAGGTCGCCTTCGAGAGCACCATCATCGAGAAGGGCAACTGGAAGCTGGTCTGGGAAAACAACCGCGAATGCTATCACTGCGCCGGCAATCATCCAGAGCTGTGCAAGACATTCCCCGAAGCGCCGACGGTGACCGGCGTGCAGGGCGCCGACAGCGATCCGGAGATGCTGGCGCACTGGGCGAAATGCGAGGCGGCGGGCCTGCCGAGCAAGTTCCGCATCGATCCGGCCGGGCAATACCGCGCCACCCGCGCGCCGCTGCTGCGCGATGCCGTCAGCTACACGATGTCGGGAAAGCGCGCGGTGACGAAGAACCTGTCCGACACTGTTGCCGCCGACCGCATCGGCACCTTGATGCACTACCACTATCCGACGACTTGGAACCACATCCTGATCGACCATGCGGTCACCTTCCGGGTGCTGCCGATCAGCGCCACGCAAACCGCGGTGACGACCAAGTGGCTGGTGCACAAGGATGCGGTCGAGGGCGTCGACTACAACCTTGAGGAGCTCACCCATGTCTGGACCGAGACCAACGACCAGGACCGCCGCATCGTCGAGGAAAACGCCTTCGGCATCCTGTCGCCGGCCTATGAGCCCGGCCCCTATTCGGAGCTGCATGAGGGCGGCGTGATCCAGTTCGTCGAATGGTACGCGGCCTTCATCGGCCCGCGCCTTGCCGAAGGCGGCCGGCCGGCGCTGCGCAGCGTCGCGTGAACTGGAGCAGGCGAAGAGGGACCAGAGGATGAATGCGATGACGGATCTTGGGCTCTATCGCCATCTCGACCAGATGGCGCCGTGGAACGATAGGCTGCAGGTGCTGGAAGTGATCGGCGTCAGCGACGAGGCGCCCGACGTCAAGACCTTCACCTTCCGCTCCGACAACCAGACCTGGTTCCGCTACAAGCCGGGCCAGTTCCTGACGCTGGAACTGCCGACACCGGACGGGCCACTGATGCGCACCTATACGCTGTCGTCGTCGCCATCGCGGCCGTTTTCGATCGCGGTGACGGTCAAGGCGCAGGCCGGCAGCATCGGCACGCGCTGGATGTTCGACCATCTGGTGCCCGGTTCGCATGTCAAGGCCTACGGACCGGCCGGCGACTTCTCGTTGCACAGCCACCCGGCGGCCAAATACCTGTTCATTTCCGCCGGCTCCGGCGTGACGCCGATGATGTCGATGCTGCGCTGGCTGAACGACTGCGCGCCATGGACCGATGTCGGTTTCGTCAACTGCGCGCGGCGTGCCGAAGAGATCATCTTCCGCAAGGAACTCGAACTGCTCGGCGGCCATATGCCCGGCCTGTCGCTCGGCTTCATGATCGAGGAACGTTCCAGCCGCGAGGGCTGGTACGGTCATATGGGGCGCATCGACGCGATCCGGCTGCCCTTGCTGGCTCCGGATTTCCGCGAGCGCGAAATCTTCTGCTGCGGCCCCGATCCGTTCATGCGCGCCGTGCGCGGCATGCTGGATGCCGCCGGCTTCGACATGACGAAATACCATCAGGAGAGCTTTGCCGCGCCTGTGATGGAGGAAATTCCGGCGCCGTTTGCCTCCCCGGTCGAGGACGGCATCGCTGCACCTGTCGAAGCCGTGACGCCGATCCGCTTCTCGCTTTCGGAGGTCGATGCCGGCTGCGTCGCCGGCCAGACCGTGCTGCAGACCGCGCGCAGCTCGGGCGTGCGGATTCCCGCCGCCTGCGAGTTCGGCCTGTGCGGCACCTGCAAGGTGAAGAAGGTCTCCGGCGAAGTCGAGATGAGCCACAATGGAGGCATCCTCGACCACGAGATCGATGACGGTTTCATCCTTGCCTGCTGCTCGAAACCGTTGTCGGCGCTCGAAATCGAGGTTTGAGCGGCGCCGATATCACCGCAACGGTCGCCGACGCAGGCGTTGTGTTCGCGGGTCTTTGTCTTGCCAAGCATAGGCCGAGTGATTTAGACGCACTTAGGAAGGGCTGGCAGACCGTGAAACCGGCGCATCCCTTCATAGGCGCATGGAACGGGGGACAGAGCGATGCAACAGCGGGTCTACGCGGTCGCAAGCAAGGACATCGTTTTCGAATCATTCGATGGCGAAGCCGTCGTTCTCGATCTTTCGAACGGTAAGTATTTCGGCTTTTCCGATTCCGGCAGCCGGGTCTGGCAGGCTTTGTCGTCCGGCGTCGCCACTGAAGCGCTGGTCGGAGCTGCCGCGGGCGCCGCAAAAATAAGCCTGGCCGACCTCGAAAGCTTCGTTGCCCGACTGCTCGATTTCGGGTTGCTTGCGCCAGCCGAAACACCGGCACAACCGCTTTCGGGCGAGCTGTCGTCTGCGCTTGCTGCCAGCAATGAGCCGCTCAAGGTCGATGTCCATGACGACCTTGCCGATCTCATCATTGTCGACCCGATCCATGAGGTCGAGGAACCTCTCGGCTGGCCGGCGGTGAAACAGGCATAATCGTTTCCCTAAAGCGCGTCGCGTTTGAACGGACTCAGGCGACGCGGTTTAGATCTGATTTTATGCATGTCGTCGTCTCAAAACCGGGGCCACCCCGAGCGACATGCATCAGGCGACCCGGCGCAATTCTGGACGCTGAACAACCAACACATGCCTTTGATCACGCTGCAAACCCTGCCGGATTATGCCCGCCATGTGCTGGCGGCCGCGGAAAGCGCCGCCGCATTCTATCCCGTTACCGCCAGCGTGCGGTTGCCGGGACTGGAGCTGAGTGTCCACCTCGACCATGGCACGCTGGCGGAAGCCATGAGCCATGCCTTCATACCGGCCCCGGAAAATCCGTCTGCATCTGACGGCTGCCGCATTTTCGTCGCCCACCCGGGCATCGATGGCGTCCTCGCCCCGGCCACCTGGGGCCGAGGCGATTACAACCATCATGCCTTTGCCAACCGGCTGGAAGAGGCCGGATTGCGCGGCAGCTACTATCATGACCTCGATTTCTGGCAGTTCCATGATCCGCAACGCCATGTCGGGGCGCAGCTGATGATGGCGGCCGAGGCCTTTCCGCCATGGGAACAGGCGGCGCCGCTGCGCGCCTTCCTGCATTGGGAATATGCGGCGCGCGGCATGCGGCTTACCCATGCCGGCACGCTGGGCATCGATGGCAAGGGCGTGTTGCTGGCGGGCTCCGGGGGAGCCGGAAAATCGGGAACAGTCGTCGCCGGCCTGCTCAATGGGCTCGATAGCGTCGGCGACGACTATGTGCTGATCGACCGGACCGGGGGGGTGACGGCCTATCCGCTGTTTGCCACGCTCAAGCAGGATCCGGAGGGCTTCAAGCGGCTGAAGCTGGAGGAGCGGCTAAAGTCGTACCAACCGCTGAACTGGCAAGGCAAGCATGCCTTTCACATCAACGAGATCGCGCCTCGACCAACTCCTCCAAGTCTGGACATTATTGCTTTGATAGTGCCCCATATCAGGGGAGGTGCGAGAAGCTCGGTCATGCCCATATCGCGCAAGGATGCCATGATCGCCCTGGCGCCGTCAGGAATCGTGCAGATGCCGGGCGAGCGGGAAGCGGGCTTTCGCTTTTTCAGCGAGCTTACCCGCGATCTGCCATGCTACCGGCTGTCGCTGGGGACCGAGCCGCGCGAGATCGCCGGCACGATTGCGGATTTCGTCCTTCGGGGCTCCGCATGAAGTTGAGCGTCATCGTGCCGGTCTGCAATCGGGAGATCTATGTCGTTTCGACGTTGCGGTCCCTGCTCAGGCAACGCGACGATGCCGATCTCGATATCATCGTTGTCGACGATGGCTCGACGGACAGCTCCGTTGAAGCAGTCCGCGCCATCATGCGGGAAGCGTCGTGCATCCGCCTGTTCCAGCAGGCAAACCAGGGCGTGGCCAACGCGCGCAACACAGGGCTGAGGCAGTTGCTGCCGCAAACCGAACTGGTGTCGTTCCTGGATTCGGACGACGTCTCGCCGGCTGGACGATTCAAGACTGGCCTACCCCTGTTCGCGGCCGACCCTGCGCTCGAGCTGACCTACTCGCTGATGACGCGCGTCGATCTCATGGACGACGAAGCCCTTCAGCCGGCACCGGGCGGCGCAGGTCCCACCGTGCGCGGCGTCAGCCTTAGCGCCGGGATATTCCGCAGGGCACTCATCGACCGTACAGGTGCTTTCGACGAGGAGTTCCGGCAGGGCGAAGACGCCGACTATCTGCTGCGCATTTTCGAAACCAGCCCAAAGCACATTTTTCCCGACACCGTCGCGGTATACTACCGGCGCCACCCCGGCAATTTGACCAAGCAAAGGGATGTGGCGGTGCGCGAATACCTACGTGTAATTCAGAAATCCTTGCGGCGGCGCAAGGCCGATCCGTCGCGGCGCCCGGTCGAGGGGCTTTTCGAGATCAAGCGCCCGGCAGAGTGGTGAAAGAATGAATAGATCACAGCCTGGAATGCGTGCGTGAAGCTGAGCGTGATCATGCCGGTCTACAACCGCGAACGCCATGTCGGCTCGGCGCTGCGCTCGCTGCTGAGGCAGCGCGATGCCGCCGATCTCGACATCATCGTTATCGATGACGGTTCGACCGACAGTTCGGTGGCGGTCGTGCGCTCGCTGATCGCGGAGGCGCCGTGCATTCGCCTTTTCCAGCAGCAGAATGCCGGGGTGACGCGGGCACGCAACGCGGGCTTGCGGCAATTGCTGCCGCAGACCGGGCTGGTATCGTTTCTCGATTCCGACGACATTTCCCCGCCGGGCCGCTTCAAGGCGGATCTGGCCTGTTTCGACGCAGACCGCACCCTCGAGCTCACCTATTCGCGCATGACGCTGGTCGACGACATAGATGACGATACGCTGGAGCCGACAGCCGACAGCCACTCGGTGACGGTTCGCGGCATTCACCTGTCTCCCGCCATCTTCGTCCGGCGATTGGTCGAACGCATCGGCAGCTTCGACGAGGATTTCCACCAGGCCGAGGACACCGACTATCTGCTGCGCACTTTCGAAAGCGGGCCGAAATTCACGATGCCCGACACTGTTGCGCTCTATTACCGGCGCCATCCCGGCAACATGACCAGGCAGGCCGATGTTCCTTTTCGCGAATTCATGCGCGCCGTCTACAAGTCGATGAAACGGCGCGAGGCCGACCGCTCCTTGCACCCTGTCGACGGCATCTTCGATTTCAAGGAACTTGCGAATTGGCGTTTCCTGTGATGGCCAGCTACGGCGTCGTCATTCCGGCCTTCAACGCGACCGCCACCATCGCCGAGACGCTGCGATCGGTCGCGGCCCAGACGGTCCAGCCGACGCCATAATCGTCGTCGATGACGGCTCGACCGACGATACGGTCGCGGTGGTCAATGCGCTGGGCATGCCGGTGCAGGTGTTGCGCCAGGACAATGCCGGACCAGGCAGCGCCACCACCAGGGGCATCGCCGCGCTGGCGACGCCCTTCGTCGCCACGCTCGATGCGGACGATCTGTGGCTGCCGACCAAGATCGAAAGGCAGCTGGAGCATTTCGAGCGGTTTCCCGCGACGGCAGGAGTCTTTGCCCACTGGCGGACGTTTCGCGATGACAAGCCCGATGTGCAACAGGACGTGGCCGTGGCGGGCTGGTCGCGCACGACGATGATGATCCGCCGGGAGGTAGCCGAGGCCGTCGGTCCGATCATCGACCCGCAAGGCGGTCGCGGCGACATGGTCGACTGGATCGCCCGTGTCCGCGAGGCGGGCTTTGCGCTTGCCATGCTCGACGATGTCCTAACCTTGCGCCGCATCCGGCCCGACAGCATGTCCTATGGACGCGACCCCGTGCGCGACCGCGGTTATGTCGAAGTCGTAAGGCTGGCCATGCAAAGGCGAGCAGCGAAAAAGGCGAGCGCCGACTGATGGCCAATGCCATGCGCCGTATCGGCCGTCGGTTTCCGGACTATGGTTGGTCATGGCCCACTGGCGGCCTCGACCAGTTGCTGAAGGCCGCATTGCTCCCCGATGAAGAGGCGGCCGGGGGCTATGCGGCGCGCTGGCTCGACGAGAACGATATCGACCATGCTGCTTTCCGCGAGCATCGGCTGCTGGCCGCGATCTCCGACAGGTTCGGCCGCAAGCTCGCTGGGCATCCGGCCTATCCACGTCTTGTCGGCCTGCAAAAGATGCTGTGGACCAAATCGCGACTGGCTGCGCGCGAGGCCGAGCCGGCGCTACAGGCCATGATCGACGCCGGCTGCGCGGTGATGCTTATCAAAGGCGCCAGCCGCATCGCCGTCAACGCGTCGGCGCAGCGCGGCCGGGTGGCGCATGACATCGACATACTGGTGCGCTCGCAGGCCATGATTGCCGCCTTCGATGTGCTTAGCGAACGCGACTGGCAGATCGCCACCGGCGTCAGTCCGCAATATCTGCGCACCAGGCTGGCGTCCTTGCGTTCGATGAATTTTTTCAAGGGCAGTTTCGGCGACATCGACCTGCACCAGCTCGCTTATGACGGGTCGCAGCAAAGCGCGGAAGATGATCTGGCGATCTGGCAGCGGGCGCTGTCAGCCGATTTCAATGGCGTCCGCGTGCTTGTTCCCTCTCCGGCCGACCGCATGGCGCTCGCCATCGCACATGGCGGCCTCGATGCCCACACCCACAGCGACTGGCTGGTCGACTGCGCCGTCGCCATCGAGGGCGACGAGGTCGACTGGGACGTGTTCGCCGATATCGTCGCCAGGCGCCACCTGGCCGTAGCCGCGGCGGTGGCGCTGTCCTACCTCAGCCTGGAAATCGGCATTGCAGTGCCGCCGGCTGAACTGGCACGGACGGTTGCGAACGCCGATCACGCCGGCCTGTCGCGCTGGTCCTCGGTGCTGCAGGCCAAGCCGCGCACCGATTTCGGCGGTCTCGTCTGGCTGTCGCGCGGCTTTGCCAAGCAGTTGCGCCTGAAACGCAAGAAGGGCCGACTGCAGCATCCGACGCCTGCTGCCGTCTGGCGCGGCAGGCCGACATTGCGCAAGGCAAGAGCGACGCCGGAACCGTTCGCGCTTTCTCAGGCCCTGCCGCGTCCGGACAGGACTGGAGAGATGATGCTGGACGTCACCGTCAGGATCGTCGTTCCGCCAGTCCGCCGCCGCATCGAGATGGAAATCAATGCCGGCAGCGGTCACGTCGCCCGCTTGCGTTCCATGGTGATCAGCCGCGCCGGCGGCGGACGTGTGCTGCGCTTTCGCGGCAAGGTAACGGTGGACGACACCGGCCGGCCTCTGGTGATCGAGGCACGGCCATCGCGCCAGTTCCGCAACTGGGACAATGAGGCCGAAGTCGCCGCCTATGGCGCGCTGCCGTTCCAATTGCTGTCGGCAAGGTTTTCACCCGCCTGAGAGCGGTTCGCTGTCTCCATGAAACGGTGAACCACTGTGGCCCTCTCAGACGCCATAGCGCTCGGTGCGGATGATTTCCGCTGGTATGCCGGCGTCGATCAGCGCCCGGGCAGCCGCCGAGACGAAGGTGTTCGACCCGCAGACGAAGGCGAGCGCCGGCGGCCGCGGCAGCCGCGTGAGCGCCTGCATGACCATTGCCGTGTCGATGCGCCTCGAATAGTCGGACGGGCGCCGTGCCGCCTCGCGCGTCAGCGTAAGCACCAGCTCGAACCCGTCGCGGCGGTCACCGAGACCGATCAGCTCGTCGCGGAAGATCACCTCGTCCCAGACCCGCACCGAAAACATCAGCGCCACCGGCACCGCCGATTTGCGCAAGGTTCGATGCCGCACCATCGCCATCAGCGGCACCACGCCGGAGCCGCCGCCGACCAGAAGCAGCGGCCCGCCATCCCCATCGGACCAGACGAAATGGCCGCCGAGCGGCCCGCGCAGTTCGATCTCGTCACCGACCGCGGCGATGTCGTGGAAGAAGGGCGAGACTTCACCGTCGTCGAGCTTCTCGATCGCCAGCTCGATCGTGGCGCCGCTCTCCGGCGCCGAGGCGATGGAATAGGAGCGGCGCGCCTGGTAGCTGTCAGGCGCCGTCAGCCTGACGTCGACATGCTGTCCGGCGCGATAGGCGAATGGCCGTGACAGCGCGAAGAAGAAACTGGTGACGCGTGGCGTCCGCTTTTCGATCCGGGTGATTTTCGCCGTCTGCCAGGGAGATTGCGGCGCTTCGCTCATGGATCGCCGCTATAGCGCTGCTCGCGCCACGGGTCGCCATAGATGTGATAGCCGCGCAATTCCCAGAAGCCCGGCTCGTCGCGCTCGGTGAACTGCAGCCCGTTCAGCCATTTGGCCGATTTCCAGAAATAGAGATGCGGCACCAGGAGCCGCGCCGGGCCGCCATGGTCGGCAGTGATCGGCTTGCCTTCATAAAGGAGCGCCACCATCGCCTTCCCCGCGGTGAGATCCTTGGCCGGCACGTTGGTGGTGTAGCCGTCATAGCCATGCGCCAGCAGGAAGCCGGTCGGCGCTTCGATACCGGCATCGGCAAGGATGTCGTCGACCAGCACGCCTTGCCAGGCGGTATCGAACTTGGTCCAGGCGGTAACGCAATGGATGTCGCGCGTCATCTTGGTCAAGGGCAGCGCGTTGAACTCGGCCCAGTTCCACTTCTTGATCGGGCGTGGCCCGTGCCTGAGCGTGAACGACCAGTCCTCGGTGCGCACGCGCGGCGTCGGCCCCGCCGACAGCACCGGAAAGCCCTGTTCGAGATACTGACCGGGCGGAATGCGCGCATCGGTCTCCGTCGGAGGCTTTCGACCGGAGGAAAAACCGCGAGTGACCATTTGACTGTCCGTTTTTAGCAGGCCATTGCCGGCCTGCCGTAATGTTCTCGAAGATGTCGCGGCGGGCAACAGGAATTTCGGCGGCCGTGCGGCAGGCCTGTCGGTGGTCCGGCGAGCCTGCCATGATGTCTCAACCGGCGGCGAAGGATACGGCGACGAAGATTTGCGCGTCGCCGCGATCGATCAAAAGCAGCACCGACTTCCGGCCCGATCTGCCGGCCTCGGCGATCGCCTGGTTGGCTTGCCGCGCATTCCGCACCGGCGACTGGTCGACGGCGACGATGACGTCGCCCGGCTGCAGGCCGGCATTGGCGGCTGCCTTGTCCGGACGCTCGACCACGGCGCCACGCTGGTTCCGATCACAATGTCGTCAGCGGCCTTCGGTGCGCCTGAGATAGGTTGTGGCGATCTCGCGCATCCGGTTGCCGTCGAAGCTCGGCCCATGGCCGCCATGGCCGAGACGGACAGGCAGATCGAGGAGCCGCTGCATGGTACGGCGATAATCAGGCCGGCAGGAATCCGGCAGGTCGTCGATCAGCATGGAATCGTAGATGGCGTCGCCGGCAAAGAACAACCCGTCCGTCTCTTCGAACAAAGCGATCGAATCCGGCGAATGTCCGGGCAGATGCAGGACGCGGAACTGCCGGTCGCCGAGGTCGACGATGTCGCCCTCGTCCAGCGTGCGCGTCAGCGGCGCCGGCGGGATCTTGTAGTCGGCCGCCGTCCAGCCCGGCGCCGGCAATTTCGAAACGGCGCCGTCGAGATTGTTGAACATGTAGGCGTAGGTCACCTGATCGTTCATGGTCTCGAAATGCTCGGCACTGTGCCGCGGCCCGGCGCGCAGCGGAAACTCGTGCAGCGAGCCGACATGGTCGAGATGGATGTGGGTGGCGACAACGATGAGCGGCTTGCCCTCGGGCGTGTCGATCTCAGGCGCCAGCGGGCAGATGCCCATGCCGGTGTCGACCAGCAGGTCGGCGTCGCGTCCCCTGAAATGCCAGATGTTGGCGCGCACGAAATCATGCACGAACGGCTCGGTCAGCATCGTCGTGCGGTCGTCGATGATCGTCTTGCCGAACCAGTCGCCGACAACGCGCTCGCCACCAAAACGGGTGCCGCCAAAACGGCCGCCCATCAGACGAAGGGCTTTCCCACCTTGTATTTTTCCGGCACCAGCCGCTTCAGGTAAGCCATGCCCGCTTCCGACAGCTGGTTGACATCGGGCTTCATGAAATCGTCGGGCATATGGCGCGTCTTGCCGGCGACGTTCTTCAGCGGCACCTTCTTCAGCACGGTTTTCGTGCCGTCATATTGCAGCGCCACCGAGCCACCGCCTTCGCCGGCAACGGCAACCGCGAAGGCGCCGGCGTCGAAAGCCTCCCGCGCGTCGACGGCGCTGATCGCGCCGACATAGCCGCGCGGCATGTAGCCAAGCGCATCGACGCGGGCGCGCTTGCCCGGCAGGCCTTCGGCGAGCGCACGTTCCAGAGCTGACGGCAGGTCGCTGCCCGACAGTTTGACGTTGCCATGCGCGTCGCGCTCGAGCTTGTCCGGCGGCACCAGGCTTTCGACCAGCGCCTTGCCGTCGGCGGTGCTGACTCCTTCGGAGACGGCGACGATGCAACGCTTGTGGCGGTCGAGCGTGGCGCGCACGTCGTCGATGAAACCGGCGGCGGAGAACGGCCGTTCCGGCACGTAGACCAGATGCGGGCCGCTGTCGGGATCGAGCTGCCAGGCTGCAGCCGCAGCGGTGAGGAAGCCGGCATGCCGACCCATTACGATGCCGACATAGATGCCGGGCAATGCGCGGAAATCGAGATCGACGGACAGGAAGGCGCCGGCGACGAATTCGGCCGCCGAGATGAAGCCCGGCGTGTGGTCGTTTTCCTCGAGGTCGTTGTCGATGGTTTTTGGCGCATGGACGAAAGCAATGCTGCCGCCGGCTGCGTCGGTCAGAATCTGCTGCGTGCCCGACGTGTCGTTGCCACCGATGTAGATGAAAGCGTCGGCGCCGGCCTTCTTCAACCCGTTGAGGATGACTTCGCAATAGGCAGCGTCGGGCTTGTCGCGTGTCGAGCCGAGCGCGGCACTCGGCGTGCCGGCGATCAGCCGCAGCCGGTCCTCTGGGATGGCGGAGAGGTCGACATAGTTGCCGTCACGAATGCCGCGCACGCCGTGGAGCGAGCCCAGCACCTTGGCGCCGGGATGGCGCTTGCGGACTTCCAGCGTGGCCCCGACAACCGTCTGGTTGATGACGGCGGTCGGGCCGCCGCCCTGTGCGATGACAAACGTTCCAGCCATGCTCGATCTCTCCCGGCGCTGTGGTTTTCAAGGCACCTTGGCCTAGCTTGCCGCATCGCGCAACGGGAGTTTCCAGCGGCGCCAAACCGCCGCACAGGATCAGACGACCACGACCGGGTTCTTCTTGGAAACGCGGCTGTAGAGGTCGATGATATCCTGGTTGATCAGGCGCACGCAGCCCGACGACATCGCCTGGCCAATGCTCGCCCATTCCGGCGAAC
The DNA here is from genome assembly GCF_040324035.1 of Mesorhizobium sp. M0016. NCBI lineage: Bacteria > Pseudomonadati > Pseudomonadota > Alphaproteobacteria > Hyphomicrobiales > Phyllobacteriaceae > Mesorhizobium > Mesorhizobium sp. M0016. Next base: position 42,992 of record NZ_JAMYVM010000014.1, read on the forward strand.
CGTGTATGCGGTAGCCGGTGTCCTTGCCGTCCTGGTAGATGTAGAGGGCGCGTGCGCCGAGCGGGTTGGTGAGGCCACCGGGCTGGCCGTTTTGCCATTTCACCAGTTCCGGCTTGCGCTGGATCATCTCCGGCGGCGGCGTCCAGGTCGGCCATTCCTTGCCGTACTGGATGTTGGCGCGGCCGGACCAGCGGAAGCCGTCCTTGCCGATGCCGACGCCGTAGCGGATGGCGTCGCCGCCCTCCTGCACCAGATAGAGCTTTCGCTCCTGCAGATGTACGACAATGGTGCCGGGCGCCTCGCCGGTCTCGTTGACGACGATCTGGCGGCGGAACTCCGGCTTGACCTTCTGATAGGGCACCGCCGGCACTTCGAAGCCGCCATCGTTGAGCGAAGCGTACATGACATCAGGGCCGGTGACGTTCTTGTCGACGCTGATCGCCGGACGGATCGGCCGCACCGAGCCGGTGACCGTGTCATCCAGCTGGAATTGCGGCAGCTCGAGCGTCGAAGTGCTGCAGCCGGCCATGCCGAGCAGCGTCATGGCGCCGGCCCCTGACAGGACGAAGCGGCGGGAATAGAGATGTTCGGTCTCGTTTGCGTCGCCATTTGCTGGCGGCGTCACATTCTGCGGCAACTCACGCATGCACCCAAACCCTACGCTGTCGGCGGGAAACACGGTCCGGCCGGATGGCAGGCAGTTTCGCCAAACATGGTTGAAAAAGGGTGAAGGCCCAACGACCGGTCTTAAGCCTGTGCCGCCAATAGCCGCAGCGATCTGGCGAAATGGTCCGCCGTGCATTTTTGGGAGAGGGCTCTTTACATTCCTCCGCACACGAGGATTTATCCTTTTCTTTGCGCTCAAGGAGACAAAGATGTCGTTCGAAAACTGGGCCGCCTTCGCCGCCGCCTCCACCGTTCTGCTCATCATTCCCGGCCCGACCATTCTTCTGGTCGTGTCCTATGCGCTGGGCCAGGGCTGGCGCACCGCCTTGCCGATGGCCGTCGGCGTGGCGCTGGGCGACTTCACCGCCATGACCCTGTCGATGCTGGGCATCGGCGCGCTGCTGGCCGCGTCGGCGACCGTGTTCACCATTCTGAAGCTGATCGGCGCCTGCTATCTGATCTATCTCGGGGTAAAACTATTTCGCGCCGGCGGCGCGCTCAAAGCCGAACCACGCACAGATGCCGTCTCGGCCGCCAAGATGATGGCGCACGCCTGGCTGGTCACCGCACTCAACCCGAAGAGCATCACCTTCTTCGTCGCCTTCCTGCCGCAGTTCCTCAACCGGGAAGCCGATTTCTGGGCACAGATGCTGATCTTCGAAGCGACCTTCCTGGCGCTCGCCTTCGCCAATGCCTTCGGCTACGCGCTGATTGCGGCGCGCGCCCGCAACGTCGTACGCAACCCCAAGGCGATCCGCATCTTCAACCGCACCGGCGGCACGCTGCTGGTCGGCGCCGGGATCGCCACGGTGGCGATGCGCTCGGGCAATTAGGAACTGCGGAGCATCAGGGCCGATATGGCAGTAAGAGATCCATTCGGCCTAATGTTTTCGGGCGCGACCGAGGCCGGGTTTTCACCCTACAGCCAGGCCGTTCATGAATTGCAATGCTTCGTCGGCGACCCGGTCGGCTCCGTTGACCGCGCCATATCGGCGGATCCCGGTTTCGTCATGGCGCATGTCTTCAAGGGGTATCTGTTCGGCCTCGCCACCGAACGCGAGGCAATGGCGGTCACCCAGGCATGCCATGCTGCGGCACTGCCGCTTGCCGCGACGCCGCGCGAACAGGCGCATGTGGCGGCCCTTGGCCACCTTGCCGAGGGACGCTGGCATGACGCCGCGCTCCTGCTCGAAGATATCGCCATCGACAACCCGCTCGACGCGGTGGCGTTGCAGGTCGGCCACCAGATCGACTTCTTCACCGGCAATGCCCGCATGCTGCGCGACCGTATCGGCCGCGCGCTGCCGTCCTGGCAGAGCGGCATGCCAGGTTACCACGCCATTCTCGGTATGCAGGCCTTCGGTCTCGAGGAGATGGGCGACTATATCAGAGCCGAAAGTTTCGGCCGACAGGCGATCGAGATCGAGCCGCGAGACGGCTGGGCGCAGCATGCGGTCGCCCATGTCATGGAGATGCAGAGCCGGCAACGCGACGGCATCGCCTGGATGCGCGCCAACCCCGAGGCGTGGACCAAAGAAAGCTTCCTGCAGGTGCATAATTGGTGGCATCTGGCGCTGTTCCACTACGATCTCGGCGAGACCGACGAGGTGCTCAAGCTCTATGACGGGCCGATCTATGGCGAGCGTTCGACGCTGGCGCTGAACATGGTCGACGCCTCTGCGATCCTATGGCGGCTTTATCTCGGCGGTGTCGATGTCGGCGACCGCTGGGCAGCGCTCGCTGCCAACTGGGCGCCGAAGGCTGGAGCCGGCAATTACGCCTTCAACGATGCGCATGCGATGATGGCATTCGTCGGCGCCGGTCTCGAAGCGCCGGTCAAGATCTTGCTCGAAGCCCAGCACGAGGCGATGCGCGGCAGCGACGACAACGCCGCCTTCACCCGGGATGTCGGCCAGCCACTGACGGAAGGCATCAAGGCATTCGGCGAGGGCAATTACAGCGAAGCGGTGCGCCTGATCCGACCGATCCGCGCCATTGCCCATCGCTTTGGCGGCAGCCACGCCCAGCGCGATGTGATTGATCTCACGCTGATCGAGGCGGCGTTGCGCGCCGGCGACACGGCGCTTGCCTGGGCGTTGACGGCCGAGCGCGCACTGGTCCGGCCGGACAGTCCGCTGTCGGCGCTGTTTTCGCAACGCGCCGCCAATTTGTCAGAGAATTGACCCGCGGCGGATCTTGTTTTAAAAACTGGCGAGCCGGATTTTTTCGAGACCCGAAAAAATTAATGGCAATGGGAGGAATGCATGTATCTCGGCCTCGATCTCGGCACGTCGGGCGTCAAGGCGCTGTTGATCGATGCCGGGCAGAAGATCATCGGCTCCGGCCATGCTTCGCTTGACGTATCGCGGCCGCATCCCGGCTGGTCCGAACAAAACCCCACGGACTGGATCCGCGCCTGCGAGACGGCCATTGCCGAGCTGAAAGCCTCGCACCCGAAAGAGCTTGCCGCGGTCAAGGGCATCGGCCTTTCCGGCCATATGCATGGCGCCACCTTGCTCGATGCCGGCGACCAGGTGCTGCGCCCCTGCATTCTGTGGAATGATACGCGCAGCCACGCTGAGGCCGCGGCGCTCGATGCCGACCCGCGCTTTCGCCAACTCACCGGGAATATCGTCTTCCCCGGCTTCACGGCGCCGAAACTCGCCTGGGTGAAGAACAATGAGCCCTCCGTCTTCGCCAAAGTGGCGAAGGTGCTTTTGCCGAAGGATTTCCTGCGGCTGTGGCTGACCGGCGAGCATATCTCAGAAATGTCCGACTCGGCCGGCACCTCCTGGCTCGATGTCGGCAAACGGCGCTGGTCCCCCGAATTGCTTGCGGCGACATCGCTCGACGAAAGGCAGATGCCGTCGCTGGTCGAAGGCACGGAGAAGGCCGGAGCCTTGCGCGCCGAACTGGCCGCCAGCTGGGGCATAGCATCGGGCACCCCGGTTGCCGGCGGCGCCGGCGACAATGCTGCTTCGGCCTGCGGCATGGGCACGGTCGGCGCCGGCCACGCTTTTGTGTCGCTGGGCACATCTGGCGTGCTGTTTGCCGCCAACGCGTCCTATCTGCCCAATCCGGCCAGCGCGGTGCACACCTTCTGCCATGCCCTGCCCAACACCTGGCACCAGATGGGGGTCATCCTGTCTGCGACCGATTCGCTGAACTGGCTGTCGGAGATTTCAGGCAAGAAGGCCGGCGAATTGACCGCCGAACTTGGCGAGACGCTGAAAGCGCCGAGCGGTGTGTCGTTCCTGCCCTACCTCTCGGGCGAGCGTACGCCACACAATGATTCCGTCATTCGTGGGTCCTTCACCGGACTGGCGCATGAATCCGGCCGCGCAGTGCTGACGCAGGCCGTGCTAGAAGGCGTCGCCTTCGCCTTCCGCGACAGTCTCGAAGCCTTGAAGACGGCGGGCACGATCTTGACGCGGGTGACGGCGATTGGCGGCGGCTCGCGCTCGCGCTACTGGCTGAAGGCGATCGCCACGGCGCTGCAGGTGCCGGTGGACATTCCGGCCGACGGCGATTTCGGCGCGGCGTTTGGGGCGGCAAGGCTTGGGCTGATCGCTGCAATCGGAGCCGATCCGCTGGCGGTGTGTACGGCGCCGAGGACGGATGCGACGATCGAACCGGATGTCCCGCTTGGCGGGGCGTATGCCGATGCCTATCAGCGCTACCGGGCGCTGTATCCGGCGATCAAGGGCGCCATGGCGTGAGTGAGCGCGGGGCACCCGGCAATCACATGAGGGAGCGCGAGGCACCCCCCTCTGCCCTGCCGGGCATCTCCCCCTCAAGGGGGGAGATTGGCAGCTTGCGCGCCGACTCTTTTCTTTCGGCGTTATTGGTTGGCGAAGGTCCGCGTGACTATCAATCTCCCCCCTTGCGGGGGAGATGCCCGGCAGGGCAGAGGGGGGTGTCTCGCGCCACCCTTAATCGATCACTGCGCCGGCACCTTGTCGAGAAACCCGGTGACGCTCTTCAGGCGCCCATTTTCGATAACACCGATATCGGTGCCTTCGATAACCGACGGCACGCCTTCCGGCCCAAGATTCCACGAGAAGCGGATGCGGTCGCCAAACCCGTCCGGCTGGCCCCTCAGCGAGAACCGGAAGCCGGCGAAGCGCTGCTGTACGCCGTCGATCAGCCCAGCAACGCCGGCGTGGCCGTCGCCCTGCATGAGCGGATCGCGGTAGCTGACGTCTTCGGTGAAGGTGGCCTTGAGCAGTTCGGCACGGCGATCCGCATCGGCCTCGTTCCAGGCGGTGATGTAGTTCTGGGCGATCGTGTTGAGGTCGGTCATGGTCTGTCTCCTTCGTTGAGTGGCTTTGACACGAGGCTTTTCACCCCGAGCGAGAGCGAAACCAATTACGCCTGAGGTAATCAGGGTGAACTATTCGAGAGAGGACAGAAATCATGAGCAGCGGATTTTTCGGCGACATCAAAGCGATCAAGTATGAGGGGCCGGATTCGACCAATCCGCTGGCCTACCGCTTCTACAATCCCGACGAGGTGGTGGCCGGCAAACGGCTGGAAGACCATCTGCGCTTCGCCGTCGCCTACTGGCATTCTTTCGCCTGGCCGGGCGGCGATCCCTTTGGCGGCCAGACCTTCGACCGGCCCTGGTTTCCCAAGGCTGGCGGCGTCGACACGATGGAACTGGCCAAGCTGAAAGCCGACGTCGCCTTCGAGATGTTCTCGCTGCTCGGCGCGCCCTATTTCTGCTTCCACGACGCCGACGTGCGGCCGGAAGGCAAGGATTTCTCCGAAAGTGCCGCGCGGCTCGACGAGATCGCCGACTATTTTGCCGCCAAGATGAAGAAGACCGGCGTCAAACTGCTCTGGGGCACGGCCAACCTGTTCTCCAACCGCCGCTTCATGTCGGGCGCCGCCACCAATCCCGATCCGGATGTCTTCGCCTATGCGGCGGCGACGGTGAAAAGCTGCATCGACGTCACGAAGCGGCTGAAGGGCGAGAATTATGTACTGTGGGGCGGGCGCGAGGGCTATGAAACGCTGCTCAACACCGATCTTGCCCGCGAGCAGGAGCAGGCTGGGCGCTTCCTCAGTCTCGTCGTCGACTACAAGCACAAGATTGGCTTCAAAGGCACGATCCTGATCGAGCCGAAGCCGCAGGAGCCGACCAAGCATCAGTACGACTACGACGTTGCCACGGTCTACGGCTTCCTCAAGCGCTTCGGGCTGGAGAAGGAAGTGAAGCTGAACATCGAGCAGGGCCACGCGATTCTTGCCGGCCATTCCTTCGAGCACGAGCTGGCGCTGGCCAATGCGCTCGGCGTCTTCGGCTCGATCGACATGAACCGCAACGACTACCAGTCGGGCTGGGACACCGACCAGTTCCCCAACAATGTGCCCGAGATGGCGCTGGCCTATTACCAGGTGTTGCAGGCCGGCGGCTTCAAGACCGGCGGCACCAATTTCGACGCCAAGCTGCGCCGCCAGTCGCTCGACCCGCAGGACCTGCTGATCGGCCATATCGGCGGCATGGATTCCTGCGCACGAGGCCTCAAGGCAGCCGCCAAGATGGTCGAGGACAAGGCGCTGTCGGGTCCGCTGGCCGAGCGCTATGCCGGTTGGAACACGGCCGAGGGCAAGGCGATGCTGTCGGGCAAGCGCTCGCTGGAAGACATCGCCGAGCGCGTGGTGAAGAAGAAGATCGAGCCGCAGCCACGCTCCGGCCGCCAGGAGTTGCTGGAAAACATCGTCAACCGCTACGTCTGAGGGCGGAAAGCCGATTCGTTGTGCTCAAGGGTGGCTGGATAACATTCCGGCCGCCCCGGAATGGGGTTTGCGCAAGACCCTATCCGACGACAAGGGTTTGCCCTTTGGCGCCCCTCAATGACCTCGCTCTTGCCTTCAAACTGCCGTCACGTATCTCGTATAAGGATGCGGTTGTGGCGGGTGAAAAGGAAGGAGGCGAACCGATATGCAGCATGAACGCGAAATCGACGCCCTGCTCTCATCCGGCGAGACCGGATCGATCATCGACCGGCTGATGGCGCTGCCGCGGCCGACCGACAGCGTGAAAAACGAATGGGATCGTGCTGTCAGCAGCCGATTTGAAGTCCGTCTGGCGAGGCAGATGCGCTCGCAGATGGACGCCGGCAGCGATCGACAGAACGCAGCCTGATCTCCCTTTGTCTGTGCATGTCGTAATCCCAAAACCGCGACACACTTTTGGGCGACATGCATCAACCTCGGCGCAGCCTGACCGGGGCTTCGCCGAACGCTCTTGAAAACGCTCTGGAAAATGCCGCGGCGGACGAGAACCCCGTCCGCCCGGCAATATCCGCCATGGCGATCCGCGTGTCGACCACCAGCCGCCGCGCAGCGCCCAGCCGCAGCCTGAGATAATATGCGCCCGGCGTCTCGCCGATCGACTTGCGAAAAATGCTCTCCAATGTCCGCGCCGTCACCCCGGCGCGTTTTGCCACCGCGTCGATGGTCAGCGGCTGGTCGACATGCGATTCCATCAGCCGGATAGCCTGCGCCAGACGCGGGTCGTAGCCGTCGAGCCGGCCGAGCGAGACCAGCGGCTGCGCGTCGGTCGCGGCGCGCGCCTGGTCGTAGATGAAGACGCTGGCGACATCGAGCGCGACGGCCATGCCGAGCCGGCTGCGGATCAGATGCAGCATCAGGTCGAAGGTCGGCGACGCCCCGCCCGAGGTGAACACCGGTCCGTCGATGACGTAGCGGTCCGGACGCACGTCGACGCCGGGAAAGGCGGAGGAAAAATCCTCCATGTCTTCCCAGTGGGTGGTGGCGCTGCGGCCTTCGAGCAGGCCGGCGCGCGCCACCAGCCAGGTGCCGGCCTCGACGCCGCCGCAGGCGCGAGCCGCGCGGGCCGCTCGCCGTAATCCGGAAAGCAGAGCCGATGTCGCGTAATTCTGGGTGCCGAAGCCGGCGACGACGACAAGCACGTCGCTCGGCTCGGCCGCATCGAAGCGGCCCCTGACCGCCACCGGCAGGCCGCATGTGGTGACCGGCGCCTCGCCGGTGACCGAGACCAGTTTGAAATCGAACAGCGTCTCGCCTGAGATGCGGTTGGCGGCGCGCAGCGGGTCGACGGCCGACGCCACGCACATGATGGACGAGCCTGAAAACACCAGCAGCGTCACCTTGAGCGGCGATCGCTCAGCGCGAAAGATGGTCGGTTTTTCGCTTTTGATCATGAGAGCTTCGTAATTCGCAAAACAGTTTCCGGCAAGTCGGGCATTGTTGGGGTCTGTTTCTATGGGAGGAGATGACCATGCCGCTCGCGATGAACCGTGAGGTTTTCATTACCTGTGCCGTGACCGGGTCCGGCGGCTCGCAGGACCGCTCCCCGCATGTGCCACGCTCGCCCAAGCAGATCGCCGATTCTGCCATCGACGCGGCCAAGGCCGGTGCCGCCATCGTCCACTGCCATGTCCGCGACCCCGAGACCGGCAAGCCGCGCCGCGATGTCCATCTCTACCGCGAAGTGACGGACCGCATCCGCGCGGCAGAAGTCGATGTGATCCTGAACCTGACCGCCGGGATGGGCGGCGACATGGTGTTCGGCTCACCGGAAGCGCCGCTGCCGCTCAATGAAAAAGGCACCGACATGGGCGGCGCCACCAACCGCATGGAACATGTGCGCCGGTGCCTGCCGGAAATCTGCACGCTGGATTGCGGCACCATGAACTTCGCCGAGGCCGATTATGTCATGACCAACACGCCCGGCATGCTGCGCGCCATGGGCGGCATGATGACGGCGCTCGGCGTCAAGCCGGAGATCGAAGCTTTTGATACCGGCCACCTCTGGTTCGCCAAGCAGCTGGTCGAAGAAAAGGTCTTGAATCCCGACGCGCTGGTGCAGCTCTGCATGGGTGTGCCGTGGGGGGCGCCGGACGACCTCAACACCTTCATGGCCATGGTTAACAACGTGCCGTCGACCTGGAACTGGTCGGCCTTCGCCATCGGCCGCAACCAGATGGCCTATGCGGCCGCTGCAGTGCTCGCCGGCGGCAATGTCCGCGTCGGTCTCGAAGACAATCTCTGGCTCGACAAGGGCGTGCTGGCCACCAATGCGCAGCTGGTCGAGCGTGCCGCCAGCATCGTCACCAATCTCGGCGCCAGGATTTTGGGGCCGGAGGAAGTGCGCAGGAAGCTCAACCTGACCAAGCGGGCGCCGATCGCAGCGGCGGCTTAAGCGGAGGTTGACGATGGCTACCGTCAAATTCACCGCGATGAAGGATGGCGACAGGCAAGACTACGAGTTCCTGACCGCCCATGAGATCGACTATGCCGCCAAGACCGGCGAGCGGCTGCTCGACGCTTTGGTGCAGCTCGACGAAGGCCTGTCCGGCTACAAGGTCACCCGGCTCGGCCATTCGCTGCAGGCGACGACTCGTGCCTGGCGCGACGGCGCCGACACCGACTGGATCGCCTGCGCGCTGCTGCACGACATCGGCGACATCTACGCACCGTACAATCACGACGAATACGCCGCCTCGATCCTGAAACCTTTCGTGCGCGAGCAATGCACCTGGGTGGTGGAAAAGCACGGTGACTTCCAGCGCCTCTATTACGCCCACCATCTCGGCGGCGATCGCCATGCCCGCGACCGCTTCGCAGGCCATTTGTATTTCGACGATTGCGACCAGTTTTGCGAACGCTGGGACCAGTCGAGCTTCGACCCGGACTACGACACGCTGCCGATCGAATTCTTCCGGCCCTTCGTGCTCGAAGTCTTCGCCCGCAAGGCCTACGACCCCTCCGTGATCCGCGTTGGCGAGCGCGTGCCTCTCATCGACCCTCAAACCGCCAAGACAAGAACCGGAGCCTGACCATGAGCATCATCAACAAGGCAGCCGCCATTGGCGGCGGTGTCATTGGCGCCGGCTGGGTGGCGCGGCTGCTGCTCAACGGCATCGACGTGTCGATCTTCGATCCGGACCCGGAAGCGTCGCGCAAGGTCTCGGAAGTGATGAAGGGCGCGCGCCGCGCCTACAAGCAGATGGTTCCCGGCGGCCTGCCCAGGGAAGGCAGACTGACCTTTGCCAAGACCATCGCCGAGGCGGTGGCCGACGCCGATTTCATCCAGGAGAGCGTGCCGGAGCGGCTCGACCTCAAACACCGCGTACTGGCCGAGATCGATCTCTACGCGCCGGCCAACGCCATTGTCGGCTCGTCCACCTCGGGCATCAAGCCGACCGACATGCAGGTGGCGATGAAGAAGCATCCGGAGCGTCTGGTTGTCGGACATCCCTTCAACCCGGTCTATCTGCTGCCGCTGGTCGAGATCGTCGGCGGCGAACAGACCTTTCCAGAGGCGATCGAGGTCGCAAAGGAGATCTATGCATCGATCGGCATGAAGCCGGTGGTGATCCGCAAGGAGATCGAGGCCTTTGTCGGCGACCGCCTGCTCGAAGCGGCCTGGCGTGAGGCGCTGTGGCTGATCAAGGACGGCATCTGCACCGTCGAGGAACTCGACGACATCATGCGCTATGGCTTCGGCCTGCGCTGGGCGCAGATGGGCATGTTCCAGGTCTATCGCGTCGCCGGCGGCGAAGCCGGCATGCGCCACTTCATGGCGCAGTTCGGGCCGTGCCTGAAATGGCCGTGGACCAAGCTTATGGACGTGCCGGAGTTCAACGACGAGCTGGTCGATCTTATTGCCACCCAGTCGGACGACCAGGCGCACGGCCTGTCGATCCGCGAACTGGAAAAGATCCGCGACGACAATCTGGTCGCGATCATGGATGCTCTGTCGAAACAGAACAAAGGCAAGGGCTGGGGCGCCGGCGCCTTGCACAAGGACTATACCAAGCAGTTGGCCAAGCTGGCGGCGAAGAAGCCGGCCGCATCCAGGGCCGCAGAAAAGGCCAAGGCATCGAAGCCGGTGAAGAAGGCGGAAAAGCCGAAGAAAAAGAAGAAGGGCTGAGGACCATGGATTTCGGTCTTTCGGAGGAACAGAAGCTCATTGTCGAGACGACGCGCGCGTTCGTCGAGAATGAGCTTTACCCGCATGAACGCGAGGTCGAGCGCACCGGCGTGCTGCGCCGCGAGTTGATCGAGGAGATCAAGGTCAAGGCAATCGAAGCCGGGCTCTATGCGGCCAACATGCCGGCCGATGTCGGTGGCGCCGGCCTCGATACGGTGACTTGGCTGCTCTACGAGAAGGAACTCGGCCGCGCCAACTATGCGCTGCACTGGACCTGCGTCGCGCGCCCCTCCAACATCCTGCTCGCCGGCACGCCCGAGCAGCGCGAAAAGTACCTGTTCCCGTGCATCCGCGGCGAGAAGTGGGACTGCCTGGCGATGACCGAGCCCGGCGCCGGCTCCGACCTGCGAGGCATGAAGGCGACCGCGGTGCAGGACGGCGACGACTGGGTCCTTAACGGCACCAAGCATTTCATCTCCCATGCCGATCTCGCCGATTTCGCGATTTGTTTCATGGCTTCGGGCGAGGAAGAAACGCCGCGCGGCAAGCGCAAGAAGATCACCGCCTTCTTCGTCGACAAGGGCACCAGGGGGTTCACCGTGCGCGACGGCTACCGCAACGTCTCGCATCGCGGCTACACCAATGCCATCCTCGAATTCGACGATTGCCGCCTGCCGGGAGCCCAAGTTCTCGGCGAAGTGCACAAGGGTTTCGACGTCGCTAATTCCTGGCTCGGCGCCACGCGCCTGCAGGTCGGCGCCACCTGCCTCGGCCGCGCCGAGCGGGCGCTCGGTCATGCCATCGAATATTCGGCGCAGCGCCAGCAGTTCGGCCAGCAGATTGGCAAGTTCCAGGGCGTGTCGTTCAAGCTCGCCGACATGGCGATGGAATTGAAGGCGGCGGACCTGATGGTGTTCGAAGCCGGCTGGAAGTACGATCAGGGCACCGTCACCGATCAGGACATGGCCATGGCGAAGCTGAAGGCTACCGAAATGCTCGCCTTCGTTGCCGACGAAGCCGTCCAGATCCATGGTGGCATGGGGCTGATGGACGACCTGCCGTTGGAACGCATCTGGCGCGACGCCCGCGTCGAGCGCATCTGGGAAGGGACATCGGAAATCCAGCGCCACATCATTTCGCGGGCGCTGCTGCGCCCGTTCGGGGCATAACCCATGCACAAGCTTGAGCGTCTGTTGCGCCCAAAATCCATCGCGGTGTTCGGCGGGGCCCAGGCCGCCGCCGTCGTCGCCCAATCGATCAAGATGGGCTTTGTCGGCGAAATCTGGCCGGTGCATCCGAACAAGGACGAGGTCGCCGGCCGCAAGGCCTATCGCTCGGTCGCCGAATTGCCCGGGGCGCCCGACGCCGCCTTTGTCGGCGTAAACCGGCATCTCACCATCGAGGTGATCAAGGCGCTGGCCAAGCGTGGCGCCGGCGGCGCCGTCTGTTTTGCCGCGGGCTTTCTTGAGACCGAGGCCTATGACGATGACGGCGAGCGGCTGCAGGCCGAACTGGTGGCTGCCGCGGGCCAGATGCCGATCATCGGGCCGAACTGCTACGGCCTGATCAACTATGCCGATGGCGCGCTGCTATGGCCCGACCAGCATGGCGGCATCAGGCTGCCCGAAGGCGCCAAGGGCGTCGCCATCATCACCCAGTCCTCCAACATCGCCATCAACATGACGATGCAGAAGCGCGGCCTGCCGATCGCCTTCCTGATGACCGCCGGCAACCAGGCGCAGACCGGCCTCTCCGAAATGGCGCTCGGCCTGATCGAGGACGAGCGCGTCACCTCGCTCGGCCTGCACATCGAAGCCTTCGATTCGGTAGCCGGCTTCGAGAAGCTGGCGGCGCGGGCGCGCGAACTGAAGAAGCCGATCATCGCCATGAAGGTCGGTCGCTCCGAACAGGCGCGGCAGGCGACGGTCTCGCACACGGCATCGCTGGCTGGCTCGGACGCTGCCTCGGGCGCTTTCCTGCGGCGGCTCGGCATTGCCCGCGTCGATTCCATCCCCGCCTTCATCGAGGCGCTGAAGCTGCTGCATGTCACCGGGCCGCTGCCCGGCTATCGTCTGTCGTCGATGAGCTGCTCCGGCGGCGAAGCCTCTGTCATGGCCGACAGCGCCGAAGGCCGCTGGGTCAATTTCCCGGAGCTCACCAGGAAGCACCGCGCCCATGTCAAATCGACGCTCGGGCCGCTGGTCGCGGTCGCCAACCCGTTGGACTATCACACCTTCATCTGGAACAACGAGCCGGCGATGACCGCAACCTTCACCGCCATGGTGTCGGGTGGCTTCGACCTCAACATGCTGGTGCTCGATTTCCCGCGCCCCGACCGCTGCTCGGTCACCGACTGGTGGGCGACGCTGCGCGCCTTCGAATCGGCGCTGAAGACCAACAAGGCGCATGGTGCGATCGTCTCCTCGCTGCCGGAGAACCTGCCGGAGGAATACACCGCCGAACTGATGGCGCGCGGCATGGTGCCGTTGTTCGGCATCTCCGAGGCCATGGATGCCGCAGGTGCGGCAGCCTTCATCGGCTGGGCCTGGGCCGAGCCGCAGGCGCAGTCTATCGACACGTCGGCTGCAGGTGCGGCCGGAGGTGACCATGTCACCCCTGACGAGGCCGAAGCCAAGGCGCGGTTGATCAAGGCCGGCTTGCCTGTGCCGAAGGCAGAACGTGCCGCCAATGCTGTCGAGGCCGTCATCTCATCGATGGCGCTCGGCTTCCCGGTGGCGCTGAAGGCGCTCGGAGTCACCCACAAATCGGAAGTCGGCGCGGTCAGGCTGAACCTCAAGGACGCCGAATCCGTGAGCACGGCGGCGCATGATCTGCTGCCGCTCGGCACCGGCCTCTATGTCGAGCGCATGGTGCGCGACGGCGTTGCCGAACTGATCGTCGGCTTCACCCGCGACCCGATGTTCGGCGCCGTCATGACGCTGGGCACCGGAGGCGTGCTGGTCGAGCTGTTGCGCGACAGCGTCACGCTGATGCTGCCGGCGACGCGCGACGACATCGAGGCGGCCCTGCGTGGCCTTAAACTGTTTCCGCTGCTGGACGGCTATCGTGGCCGGCCCAAGGCCGATGTCGGGGCTGCCATCGACGCCATCGCGGGCATTGCCGGCTTCGTGCAGACGAATGCCGGAGAGATCGAGGAACTCGACATCAACCCGCTGATCGTCTGCGCCGAGGGCAAGGGCGCCTGGATCGCCGACGCGCTGCTGGTGCTGGGAGAGAAGAAGAATGTCTGACGTCATTTCCACCCGCCGCGAGGGCACCATCCTCGAGGTCACGCTCGACCGGCCCAAGGCCAACGCCATCGACCTCAAGACCTCGCGGCTGATGGGCGAGACCTTCAAGGCGTTCCGCGACGATCCCGGATTGCGCGTCGCCATCGTCAAGACCGCCGGCGACAAGTTCTTCTGCGCCGGCTGGGATTTGAAGGCAGCCGCAGGTGGCGACGCGGTCGACGGCGACTATGGCGTCGGCGGTTTTGCCGGCCTGCAGGAGCTGCGCGACATGAACAAGCCGATCATTGCCTGCGTCAACGGCATGGCGGTGGGCGGCGGCTTCGAGCTGGCGCTGTCCTGCGACCTCATTTTCGCCTCCGACCATTCCTCCTTCGCCCTGCCCGAAATCCGCGCCGGCACGCTGGCTGATGCCGCGACGATCAAACTGCCCAAGCGCATTCCCTACCATGTCGCCATGGACCTTCTGCTCACCGGCCGCTGGATGGATGTGGCGGAAGCGTATCGCTGGGGGCTGGTCAACGAAGTGCTGCCCAAGGACAAGCTCGAGGAGCGCGTCTGGGAGATCGCCCGGCTGCTCGCCGGCGGTCCGCCACTGGTGTTTGCCGCGATCAAGGAGACGGCGCGGGTGGCCGAGGCGCTGACCTTCCAGGACGCGATGAACCGCGTGACGCGCCGGCAATTGGCGACGGTCGATGCGCTTTATGGCTCGGAGGACAATATGGAAGGGTTCCGGGCTTTTGCGGAAAAGCGCGACCCGGTGTGGAAGGGGAAGTAGCCTCTTTACCCTCCCCTCGATGGGGAGGGTCGGACCGAAGGTCCGGGGTGGGGTGATGCGCCACCACCCCCCACCCGCCGCTTCGCGGCGACCTCCCCCATCAAGGGGGAGGTAAAGGAGCTGCATGACCGACTACAAAACCCTCATCGACGCCGAGACCTGGGCCTTCATCGAGAAGACCAACTCCTACTATCCTCCCGACACGATCGACTACACCATCGCCCAACAGCGTGCGATCTATGACAGGATGTGCCGCGAGTTTTTTGCCGGCTATCCCGATGGCGTGACGGCGGAAACGACAATCATTGCCGCCCACGACATCCCGATCCGCATCTATCGCTCTGCCTCACCCAACCGGGACGCGATGGTGCTTTACATCCATGGCGGCGGCTTCATCCTCGGTGGGCTGGACAGCCATGACGATGTCTGCGCCGAGCTGTGCGCCCGGACCGGCTTCGAAGTGGTCCCCATCGGCTACCGGCTGGCGCCAGAGCATCTGCACCCTGCCGCCTTCGACGATGCGCTGCATGCCTTCGAATGGGCGGCCTCGAACTACGACTGCCCTATTTTGCTCTGCGGCGACAGCGCCGGCGGCAATCTCTGCGCGGCTGTCGCCCACGCAACGCGCAGCCATGCCAAAAAGCCGATCGGCCAGGTGCTGATCTATCCCGGCCTCGGCGGCGACCGTTCGCAAGGCTCCTATTTGACGCATGCGGAAGCGCCGATGCTGACGGTGCGCGATCTCGACTTCTACAGGGATATCCGCACCGGCGGCGTCGATGGGACCGGCGACATCACTTTGTATCCAATGGCCGACGCAGATTTTACCGGCCTGCCACCGACAGTGCTGATCACCGCTGAGTGTGACCCACTGTCGTCGGACGGCGAGGCCTATCGCGACCGCGTCCTCGCTGCCGGCGGCCATGCCACCTGGTTCGAGGAGCCGGGACTGGTGCACGGCTATCTCCGGGCCAGGCACACGGTTGGGCGGGCCCGCGCCAGCTTCAACCGTATCGTCGAGGCGGTGTCGGTGCTGTGCAGAGGCGACTGGATCTGGTGAACGGCTCAGCCGCGGACAAAGGCGATCAGCGTCTCGGCCATGCGATCGGGGCGCACCTTGGTGGTGCCGGGCTCGAACTCGACCATGCGGTTGTAGAGAGCGGTGGCCGAGGCGTCGCGGGATCCGGAGGCGCGTGCGGGATCGAACGTATCGGGGCTAACCTCGGTGCAGTAGACCAAGGTCTTGGCTACGGATTGATGGACCGGCAACGCACATGGAAAAAGCGCCGCCAGCAAGAGAACGAAGTGCCTGCGTGTCATGATCCCCCCAGGGTTGGGAAGACGCTAGCAGAAGCCGGCACTGACGGTAAGTAAGCCGGCCGGTCTTTCGCGCGCCAAGACTGTTTTCCACCTTGAGTTGACACAAGGAATTAGCCGCGCCTCTGTGAAGTGGCGGACAGACCCGGCCGCCGTTTTGCATGAACCTTTCCGCTTCAGCCTGCGACTGACGACCAGGCGCCGCATGGTGCGGGCCGGAAAGGATGCCCCCATGACCAGGACCCCAGAGGCTCCACGGTCTCCGGGACCAACGCAAGCTCAGCGCGACCACCGCCTTCGGGATGGAGTCGATGCGCTGGGCTTTCGGCTGATTCCGTTGACCCTGCGCAGGAGCAGGCGTATCGTGAAGATGAGGAAAGCAGACAATTCGATCAGGGACGAACGTGCCGGAACGCCGCGCCTTGCCCTGTTTCGCGCGGCCGGACCGGATGTTCCTCCCGAAAACTTCGGGGGGAGTTTTATGTCCTGCGATCGCGGCGCGTCCATGTCGTCTCCAAGCGGCGGTTTGCGCCGTTCGCTCCATCTGGGCGGCGGTTTGCTTGCCCTGGCGCTGAGCGCCGCGCTCTGGTTGGGCACAGCCGCCCAAGCGCAGGAAACCCAGATCATCTATCCCGGCTCGATGGCGGTCACCGGATTTTCCGGCACCGTCATTCCCAATTTCGACTCTGCCGATTCCGAAAGGGGGGGGCTGCCGCCCGGCGTCGACCCGGTCGACGAAACCTTCATCGACACGACGCGCGCCACCTTGCGCGTCTTCGACGTTTCGGCGCTCGGCGGACCGGCTTCCGGCCAGCTCGTCTACACGCCGCCGCCTTTCGAGGTGACGGCCGAACAGATCGGCCAGGTATTCGCCATCACCTATGATGACGGTATGCGCGACGGCGTTCCCTCGGGCGTCCCCAATCTCTATGCCGGCGCGACCTCGCTGCACGGCATCCGTATCGTCACCCCGGACGAAGATGCCGACGGTCGGCCCGAGCGACAGCGCCGCGGCACCGCAGGCGCCGTCTTCATGGACGGCCAGTTCGGCACCGAAAGCGGTGGCGGTCCGGGCACGATCTGGAAGATCGACGGCATCACCGGCGCGGTCTCCAAATTCGCCGACATTGACACCAACAGCGGTTCCGGCATCGGCGACATCAGCTTCGACAGCAATCACCGCGAGTTCTTCGCCAGCGATCTCGACACCGGCCTCATCCACCGCCTCGACGCCAACGGCACGCTGATCGACACATTCGATCACGGCGTTGCCGGGCGGCCGGCGCATGGGCTGGCTCCCGTCGCCGATGACGGTGCGGTGATGGACATACAGGGTGCTGCCTTCGACTCGGAAGACCCCGACACATGGGGCTACACGCAGGACGAACGCCGCGTCTGGTCCGTCGCCTATCATGGCGGCCGGCTCTATTATTCGGTCGGCGAAAAGGCCGAGATCTGGTCGGTTGGCATTGCCCGCGATGGCAGCTTTGCCGGTGATCCGCGCTGGGAGCTGACGGTCAAGGCCGACAAGGACTACGCCGTCACCGACATCGCCTTCGACAACCAGGGTTTCATGTATCTGGCGCAGCTCGGCCCGGTCGAGAATCGCTACGATTACAGCCA
Source organism: Mesorhizobium sp. M0016 (assembly GCF_040324035.1). Lineage (NCBI taxonomy): Bacteria > Pseudomonadati > Pseudomonadota > Alphaproteobacteria > Hyphomicrobiales > Phyllobacteriaceae > Mesorhizobium > Mesorhizobium sp. M0016. Next base: position 60,552 of record NZ_JAMYVM010000014.1, read on the forward strand.
GTTCGCCGATTCCGGCAAGGGCGAGGTCATCCGCTACTGGCGCGAAAACCCGGACGATCCGGCGACGGAATCGGTCTGGGTGGAAGAGCCGCAGGAATATGCGGTCGGCTTCCCGCAAGGCAACCGGCAGTCGGCCGGTGGGCTCGACCTGCAATATGGCTATGACGCCGACGGCAATCTCGACACCGGCGTGTGCACCGACACGCTGGTCAACACCGGCGACAAGCTGCGCGACAGCCCGACACTTGCCGACCAGCTCGCCGCCGGCGGGCCGCTTGGCGTGCACGGCGTGCAGATCACGCCGACGCCGTTGGTCAAGCCGGCCAACGTGCCGCCTTTCGGCTCGTGGTTCGTCGACTTCGACGGCTATTTCGAAGACCCAGAAGTGGAAGGCCATGTCGGCGACGTCGAGGTCTGGCACCCCTGCGAAGGCCGGGCCGGCTATTATGAAGAGATCCCCGGCGGTTATCTGCCGCCGTTCTATCCGCCGGACTTCCCACCGCCCGGCGATCTGCCTCCGTGCATCGATGTCGAGGATGTTCAGTTCTACTGCACGCCTCGCGGCCTCCAGGCCGACCTCTATCTCCATGACCATGCCGGCTTTGGCGGCGATTCGATCAAGGTCCAGCCTTCCAGTGAGACAAAGTCCAGGACACCAGGCGTCGGGGTGACATCACCCCAGTCGCATGCTCCCGGCAAGCCTTACACGGTCGACATCACCGGCCATTCTCCGGGCGACAGAGTCGATGTTGGACTTTGCTTCTACAGGCAGTCCGACAAGGACAAGGGTGGCTACTACCCTTGCTGCAAGATGACTTTGCCGCTCAGAACCCCAGCCGTCAGCTGCGAACGTTGAGGAGGGGAAGATGAAAAATCTCGCACTTTCCCCGACCGCGAACAGCAGTCAATCCACCGGCAAGCAGCCAACCGTCATGGAGACCATCATGAAACCCCCGTCATATGCCAGGCGCGGCGCGCGCTGGCTGATGGCGGCCGGTATCGCGGTCGCCATGTTCACCCCTGTGGCAAGCCACGCCGAAGATGCAGTCCCGATCACTCCGGAACTGCGGCTCGACCTCGACAATTCAAAAATCGTCAATCCGAGGCCGGAACGGATCGTGCCGTTCTTCACCAAAACAGGCACACAGAGGAGCTGCGACTACGTCGTCTACTCCCTGAGCTTTGGCCTGCGCGGCGACTCGCAAGGCTTTGCCGACCCAAGCTTTTCGGCCAGGCTGAAGAAACTCCAACTCGACTTCAAGGATCAGCTTCCGCACGGTCTTGCGATCGTCAACGTCAACGTGTCCGGCGACGGCACGGATGCGTCTGGCGGACCGCTGCCGGGTGCGACAATCAGCACCTCGGCTAATCCGAACGATACGGCAACGGTTTCCGATTTCCGGATTTCCACCACCGATCTCGACGGCGCTGGGGCTGGCAATGAACGCGTCATCAATTTCAAGATCACCGCCAAGATCGACCATGCGGCGTTTCCTTCGCCGACCATCGTCGACAACCAGGGCATGATCAAGGTGACGCCGGGCGTCGGCACGGGGGCCATCATCCCGTCGCAGGATCCGGGCAAGCCCGACGACGGCGACTACAAGACCGGGGCCAAGACCTCGATCAAGATCGACCTCACCAACTGTGACAAGCGGCCTCCGCCTCCCGACCGGGAATGTTTCAAGGTGGAGCGCGGCACGGTCGATTGCGTGCAAGGCGGCGGCGCGTTCATCTACCACATGCCTGTCGGCCCGGAGATGGGCGGAAAATGGGTGCAGGTATCGACGACGACCCCAGGCATCACCATCATCCCCGACACGCAATTGGTGCCGGCGGGCGGCGGTGTGCTGAACTGGAAGATCGTCGGTGCATCGCCCGGCGACGTCATCCACCTCATCGTCACCGGCATCGAGACCTATGCCGGCCCGAAGGAGGGTTGGGGACTATGCTGCACGCAGACCATCGACATCGTCATCCCGCGTGACTTGAGATGTCCCCCCAAGGACAAGGAACCGGACCTCAAGGTCGAGAAACGCGCCGACGTGACGCGTTGCACGATGGGGGGCGGCTGCGACTTCACCATCAAGGTCACCAATGTCGGCGACGGGCCGTATCACGGCAAGATCGTGCTCGACGAGGTGACGCTGCCGGCCGGCTCGACTCTGGATTCAGGGCCCAATCCGCCCTGGGTATGCATGCCCGGCGTGACCCCGATGACGTGCACCTATCCGGTGACCACGCTCAATCCGGGGGCCTCCATCAACCTCAAGCTCGGCTTCAAGCCGGCGGGTGGTTGGCAAGGCAGCGCGCTGCGCAACTGCGCCACCTATAATTACGGCGCCAGCGGCAAGCCGCTGTTCGGCAGCCAGCAGAACGATCGCGGCTGTGCCTCGATCCCGATCTGCCGGCGTGGCGACCGCGACCGCGATTGCCGGCCCCCGGTCGACAAGAAGGTCGACCTGATCCTGAAGAAGCGTGCCCGCATCCCGGTCTGCACACCCGACGGCATCTGCTACTTCGTGATCGACATCATCAACAATGGCAGCGTCCCCTATAATGGGCCGCTGACGGTTATCGACAATTACCCGGGCGGCGCGCCGGCCTCTTCGACCTTCGGCCCGTCTCCGCCCTGGACATGCGGACCGAACGGTCCCGGCCAGTTCCGCTGCGACAATGCAGGCATCGTGCTGATGCCGGGCGCCTCGACGCCGATCGTCGTCAGGGCGGTCATGCCGGCCGGCTACCAGTCGGATTCGGTCGAGAACTGCGCGGCGCTGAAGCCCGTCCCCGGTGAGGTCGACCTCACCAACAACAAGGCCTGCGCCAAGGAACGCTTCCGTCATCCCAATGGCGGCAAGCCGACCCTACGCATCACCAAGGTCTGCAATGGCTCGCTCGCCGGTGCGGCGGTGGTTTCCTGCCGCATCACCGTCATCAGCCTTGGCACCTCTGCCCCCACCGGTCCGGTGCGGGTCAACGATGCTGCCACGCTGATATCGGGTGGCGCGACGGTCCAGATCCAGACCGTCACACCCGACGGTGCGGAATGGGCCTGCGGAGCGGTTCCGGCCAATGCGCTGTCGTGCCAGATTCCCGGCGCCGTGATGACTCCCGGAACATCGAGGCACTTCGACGTGACGGTCTCGGCCAATGGCGCGTTCGAGAACTGCGCACGCGGCTCGTATGGCCCGGCCCCTGGAGACGATATCGTCTACCCTATCGGCCAGGCCTGCGCCAAGGGCGGCGGCACGTCCACCATCAGCGTCAAGAAGACCGGCGATGCCGAGTGCCAGCCCGGGCAACCCTGCTCGTTCGAGATCACCATCACCAATGATGGCCAGACCGCCTTCTCCGGTCCGGTCCGCATCGGCGATGCGATCGGGGTGGACGGGCTGGGGCGGCTGCAAGGCGTCGCGATCACCTCGATCGAGCCGCCCTTCGGCTGCTCGCCCGAACCGACGACCTTGCCGTTGACCTGCATTGCCAACCTGACGCTCGGCGCCGGGGAAAGCCATGTGCACAAGATCACCGTGGTCCTTCCCGACGCTCCCCTGGCCAATCTGCGGGGCAACGTCAGCGGCCAGAACTGCGTCGGGGTCTTGTCTCCCGACACCAGGGTGCAAGGCGGCGGCGACGTACTGCCCGGCGACCTGACCAATATTCAGGGCGATCGCGGCAAGGCCTATGCCTGCCATCCCTTCACCATCAAGCGCGAGGTGAAGAAGGAATGCTCGCCGGGGTTCGTCATGAACGATGCCGGTCGGTGCGTGTGTCCGGAAGGCACGACGTTCCGCAACGGCCAGTGCTCGCCCGACGGCGGCGTCATCATCCAGCCAAAGGATCCAAGGCCCTGCGTGCTGCTCAAGGGCCAGATCCGCACCGAGGATGGACGCTGTGTCTGCCCCCGCGGAACCGAGCTTGAGAACGGCGCTTGCATCAAGACCGACAAGCCTGGCTGCACCATCCCCGGTTCGGTCCCGACGTCGGACGGCAATGGCTGCTACTGCCCGGAAGGTACGCATCTCGACCGACAGGCAAATGCCTGCGTGCGCGACAAGCAGAAGCCCGAGGAGTGCGGCATACGCGGCCAGGTTCATGACGCCGATGGCGATTGTGTCTGCCCGCGTGGGACAGAGGTGCGCAATGGAGCCTGCCGGCCGATCCGGCCAAAGCCTGAACAATGCTCGATCCGTGGTCAGATCCAAAACGCCAATGGCGATTGCGTCTGCCCGGACGGCACAGAAGTCAGGGGCAAGGTCTGCCGGCCGATCCGGCCGAAGCCCGAGCAGTGCTCGATCCGCGGCCAGGTCCACGACGCCAACGGCAATTGTGTCTGCCCGCGGGGTACCGAGGTGCAAGGCAATGCCTGCCGGCAGAAGAAGCCTGTGCTGGAACAGTGCGACATACGCGGCCAGGTGCACAACAAGCGCGGCGAGTGTGTTTGCCCGCGCGGCACCCAGGTGATCGACGGCGCATGCCGCAAGCCGAGGCCGCAGGTGGGAGACTGCGCCCCGGGCTCGCAGATGGTCGGCGGCCAGTGCGTGCCGATCATCAAGCGGCGCTGCCCCGAAGGCACGGTTGGTCGGTTCCCGAACTGCAGGGCGATCCGGCAGCAGCCGTCGCTCGATCCGACCCTGTTGCTCAATCCAGGTGTCCTTCAGCAGTTCATACCGAAGCGCACGCCGCAGACGCAGGTACAGCCGCAAAGGGATCCGGCGGCCAACTTCAAGCCATAGGATCTGGATACGAGTCAAAATTCAGAACCCCGCCGGAGCGATCCGGCGGGGTTTTTCCTTGGGCGCGCTGCGGCGATCGGGCGGCCAGGTATTCGCCGAACCCGCTGCCGGGCGCAGCAAATACCGACTTTCCCTTTCCGGGATCATGGTCTAGAGCAGTTCATCGTTTGGTGGAAAAGCCGAACCGCTCTATCTCTTTGTTTTCACGCAATTCCGGACGGAAAGCCGTTCCCACTTTTCTTGGAATTGCTCTAGCAGTCGTCAAGGCCGCGCCCGCAAACAGGGCGCCCAAAGGGGCCGCATCATGAGCAGGAAGACCCTGATCGCGCCATCGGTGCTGGCGTCGAATTTCTCGAAGCTCGGCGACGAGGTCGAGGCGGTGACGGCGGCCGGCGCCGACTGGATCCATCTCGACGTGATGGACGGGCATTTCGTGCCCAACATCACCTTCGGCCCGCCGGTGATCAAGGCCATCCGCAACCGCACCAAGGCCTTTTTCGACTGCCATTTGATGATTGCGCCGGCCGATCCTTATCTGGCCGCCTTTGCCGATGCCGGCTGCGACGGCATGACCGTGCATGCCGAGGCCGGACCGCATCTCGACCGCTCGCTTCAGACCATCAAGGGTCTCGGCAAGAAGGCCGGCGTATCGCTCAATCCGGCGACGCCGGAAAGTGCGATCGAATATGTGCTCGACCGGCTCGACCTGATCCTGATCATGACCGTCAATCCGGGCTTTGGCGGCCAGGCCTTCATCCCGGCCATGGTCGACAAGGTCAAGCGGGTGAAAGCGCTGATCGGCAACCGGCCGATTCGCATCGAGGTCGACGGCGGCGTGTCGCCGGAAACCGCCCCCCTGGTCACATCAGCCGGCGCCGATGTGCTGGTGGCAGGCGCCGCCATCTTCAAGGGCGGCAGCGTCGAAGCCTACCGGGCCAATATAGAAGCCATCCGAACCGCGGCCGACCGGGCTGCCGGCTGACATCAGTTCCAGGGCAAGTTCCCGGCTGGTAGGTTCTCCTCGGCCTGATCTCCCTGCCTGATCCTTCGATCTCCCAAAAAGCCGTCAACGGGTGGCAGCCGCAAGGGCATCGCGGCAAGCGACAGGATCGCGGCATCCGGCACTAGTTTTGGCCCATAAATCTAGTGGATAACTGCCGAAGGGATCTGCATGCGGGGAGAGGTCAATCCGGCGGCATGACGCGCGTTAAGAAAAAATTATCCGTATTCGGGATCTCGAAGCTGTTTCTCGAGGGCACCTGCCATGCTGGCAGACAAACTTTCTTCAGAAGAACAAGTTTTTCACGATTTTAGTTACTTCCGGCGGATAAGATGCGGTCAACCTTCCTCTTTAAGTCGAATATCGTGATCTTTCGCTTGAGGGGCGGATGCCTTAGGAGTTACAGTAAATTTACAGGGGAAATCGTTTGCTTCGCGAACGGGCTAGCGGAGCATGGGAGAGCTACAGGAGTCGTATTGACCTACGGATCTGCCGATGTGAGCGAAGGCGCGGGACCCAAGAGCACACTCGCTAGTACGGTCTATCAACAGCTTCGCGACGATCTCCTGCGCGGCGTGTTTGAAAGTGAAAGCAAGCTTCGTGTCGAATGGGTGGTTTCCCGTTACGGCGCCGGCGCCTCACCGGTTCGCGAGGCCCTCAACCGACTTGCTTCGGAAGGCCTGCTCGGCCGCCACGACCAGCGCGGTTTCTTCATCATGCCGGTCAGTGCCCCAGAACTCGAGGAATTGACGCGCACCCGCTGCTGGCTGGAAGAGCGGGCGCTGCGTGAATCCATTGCCAACCGCACCGGCGAATGGGAAGAGCAGCTCGTGCTGGCCTTGCATCGCCTGGCGCGTGCCCCGCGCCGCTTGCCGGAGGATCCGTCCTCGAACAATCCGGAATGGGAAAAGCTGCACCGCGCCTTCCATCGGGCACTGATCGCAGGCTGCCGCTCGCATTGGCTGACCGGCTTTTGCGACCAGCTTTCGGATCAGGCCTCCCGTTACCGGCTGATCTCCCAGGACGGCAGCGAGCGCGACGAAATCAGTGAACATCGGCTGATTGCGGAGCGCACGGTGGATGGCGATGCGGACGGCGCCGTTGAAGCCCTCCTCAACCACTACCGTCTGACGGCAGCCATGTGCATGGAGCGCTTCAACGACAGCGGCGATCCACGCGTGAGCGCCACCAAGGCGCTGCGCAGCCGCAGATAGAAGCGCTTCCGGTCCGCTATCCAAAATCCGCCCGCTATCCAAAATCGCCCGCTATCCAAGTCCGCTTGCCTTCATCTGATCGGCGGCAAACCCGATTTCACGTTTTTGCCGGACGGAGGCGAAATCGTTTCCTTTGTTCCAAGGCCATGCGCTAGAGCCGGATGATTTCAGGCCGAATCGACCTGAAATCATCCGGCTAAATCAAAGGGTAGAGCATGTCCTCCGAAAACCGCTTCACACTTTTCGGCATCATGCTCTAGGGAAGGCGCATGACCAATCACCTGTTCGACGCGTTCCGCAGCCGGATTTCAGCCTCCGAGCGCATCCTGATGGCGACCGATGACGGACGCGCGATCGCCTATCGCGACATGCTGGCGCAATCGGCACAGCTGGCACATGCGCTGAGGCATTTCGGCGTCGAGCCTGGCGACCGCGTTGCCGTGCAGGTCGAAAAAAGCCCCGAATGCATTTTCCTTTACCTCGCCTGCCTGCGCGCCGGCGCGGTCTTCCTGCCGCTCAACACCGCCTACACGCTGGCCGAACTCGGCTATTTCTTCGGGGATGCCGAGCCGCGGCTGGTCGTCTGCGACCCGGCCCGCGCCGGCGCTATCGCGCCGTTGGCGCAGGCGTCGGGTGCTGCCACCGTCACGCTTGGCAGCAATGGTGAGGGCTCGCTGACCGCACTGGCGGCACAACAGCCCACGGATTTCGACGCCGTGGCGCGCGGGCCGGACGATCTGGCCGCAATCCTTTACACATCCGGCACCACCGGACGCTCCAAGGGCGCCATGCTCAGCCATGAAAACCTGGCCTCCAATGCGCGCGTGCTGGTCGAGCAATGGCGTTTCACCGGGGATGACGTGCTGATCCACGCGTTGCCGATCTTCCATACGCACGGCTTGTTCGTCGCCACCAACGTCACCCTGATGGCCGGCGCCTCGATGCTGTTCGAGCGGAAATTCGACGCCGGCCGCATCGTCTCGCTCTTGCCCCGCGCGACAGTGATGATGGGGGTGCCGACCTTCTATACCAGGCTCCTGCAGCAGGACGGGCTGGATGCCCAGGCGGCGAAGAACATCCGCCTGTTCGTTTCCGGCTCGGCGCCGCTGCTCGCCGAAACGCACAAGGCCTGGCGCGAGCGCACCGGCCACGCCATTCTCGAGCGCTACGGCATGACCGAGACCAACATGAACACGTCGAACCCCTATGAGGGCGAGCGTCGGGCCGGCACGGTCGGCTTCCCGCTGCCCGGCGTTTCGCTGCGCATCGCCGACCCTGACAGCGGCGATGCGCTTGGCCAGGGTGAAGTCGGCATGATCGAGGTCAAAGGTCCGAATGTCTTTTCCGGCTATTGGCGCATGCCGGAAAAAACCAAGGCGGAGTTTCGCAAGGACGGCTTCTTCATCACCGGCGACCTCGGCATCATCGACGCGGACGGCTACGTCCACATCGTCGGCCGCGGCAAGGATCTCATTATCTCCGGCGGCTACAACATCTATCCCAAAGAGATCGAGAGCGAGATCGACGCCGTTGCCGGCGTCTTGGAAAGTGCCGTCATCGGAATTGCCCATCCCGATTTCGGCGAAGGCGTCACCGCTGTCGTGGTGCGGGCGCCGGCATCGCAGATCACCGGGGCCGAGATCGTTGGCGCCATTGCCGGCCAGCTGGCCAAATACAAGCACCCGAAGCAGGTGATCTTCGTCGATGAGCTGCCGCGCAACACGATGGGCAAGGTGCAGAAGAACCTGCTGCGCGAGACCTACAAGGGTCTCTACGGCTAATCCATAGCCGGCTAATGTCTTTGCCCAAGCGCTTCGCCTGGACATCTGTTCGCGGTTCGGCAGTGGCGCCTTTTACCTGCGCGGCTTTTTCACCCGAGTGCTGGAACCCCACAAAGCGCGGTTCAGCAGGCTGCGTTTGCGCTTGCGCGGGATGAGGTCGACGTCGCTGACGAGCTTGGCGCCGCCCTCGCGCCGCTCCAGGGTGATCTTGCGGCTGTGGAAGGCTTCGAGCTCCGCACGATGCGCCACGCTGATGATGGTGACGTCAGGCAGTTCGCGGATCACCGTCAACATCATCGTGTCCTGGCTCTTCTCGTCGAGCGCCGAAGTCGCTTCATCCAGCACCACGATATCGGGGCGATGCAGCAGCAGGCGCGCGAAGGCGAGGCGTTGCTTTTCGCCGCCCGACAGCGTCTGGTCCCATGGCGCCTCTTCCTTGATCCTGCCGGTGAGATAGCCAAGCCCCACCTTGTCGAGGGCAGCCTTGATTTGCTTGATGGTCCACTTGTCCGCCGCCGCGGGATAGGCGACCGCGCGGCGAAGCGTTCCGGAAGGGATGTAGGGGCGTTGCGGCAGCATGAACAGGCGCCTGTCGGTGTGGAAATTGACGCTGCCGCCGCCCCATGGCCACAGGCCCGCGACGGCCCGCACCAGCGTCGACTTGCCTGAACCGGATTCGCCTGAAACCAGCACCCGCTCGCCCGGCTCGATCACGACCTCGGTTTCCTTGACCACGGAGGTGCCGTCGTCGAGTGTCACGGAAAGATTGTCGAGGCTGAGGATGGCGCCGTCTTCGGCTTCGCCTCGGTTGATGCGTCCGAGCGCATCGCTCTGCTCGGCGCGCTCGAGCCCGTCTAGCGACATCATCAGCGAGGCAATGCGCCGCGCGGAGGCGTTCCAGTCGGCGAGGCGCGGATAGTTGTCGACCAGCCAGCCGAACGCGCCTTGCACGATGCCAAAGGCAGACGCCGCCTGCATCACCTCGCCAAGCGTCATCGAGCCTTCGAGGAATTTTGGCGCGCACAAAAGGATCGGCACGACCGGCGCAAACAGGCTCGATCCCTGCGACACCGCCGCCGTGCGCATGTGCTGTCCGGTCAGCAGAGCCCATTGCCTCAGCACGTGGCCGAAATTTCTGTCGATGCCGCTGCGCTCCTCGTCCTCGCCTCCCAGCAAGGCGATGCTCTCGCCGTTTTCGCGCACGCGCGTCAGCGTGTAACGCAGTTCGGCCTCCGCCTGGTTCTTCCGCTCGGAGAGCTGGACGAAATCGCGGCCGATGACCACCATCGAGGTCGAGGTGATGGCGGCATAGATGATCGCGGTGATGACCAGAAAGCCGGGAATGGTGATGCTCTCGCCGCCGATCGGCAGGGTGAGCGCGCCGCCGATGGTCCACAGCACGACGATAAAGGTCGAGGCCGACAGGAACGCGTTGAGGACGCCGGCGGTGAAATCGACCGGCGACTCGGTGGCGATGCGCAGGTCCTCGGTCATGCGGGCCTCGGGGTTCTGGTGGTCGCCGCCCACGAGGTTCAGCTGGTAGTAGCGGCCGTTTGCCAGCCAGCGCGCGACCACCCCGGTGGTCAGCCAGGAACGCCAGCGGCGCTGGATCGTCATGCGCAGGTAGACCTGCGCGACGACAAGGCTGCCGCTGCAGATCACCAGCGGCACGAATACGGCGCTGAGGAGATAGACCGTGCGGGCGTTGCGCTGCTCGAGGGCATCGAACATCGAGCGGTTCCAGACATTGATGCCATACTGGAAACCGATGTTGATGCAGATCAGCAGCAGCACTCCGATCGTCAAAGGCCAGGCGAGCTTGTCGCCATGCCTCCCCCAATAGCCGCGCCCGCTGATCCAGAAACGCCGCAGCAGATATTTCTTGCGCGCCTGCTCGGCCTGCTCAGGCGTCAGCTTGGGATCGGGTTCGACGGCATCCGGCGGCGGCGCAGCCTCGCCAACGGGCTCGGAGGCGGCTTCCACTGTCGATGCTTTTTTCTCGCGCGGCGTGTCCTCGCGCGGTCCATCTCCGCGCGTTTGCCGTGACGGCTTTTCCCGGCGCGACTTCGTGGCATCGCGCGCTCCGACACCGTCGGTCGGTTCCGATTTGGGTTTTGCCTCGGACATATGCCCCGACAACGACCTCCATATCAAAAGGTTTCATGGTATGCGCCTGCCCGACGTTTCAGGAAACGTCCGTCATTGCGGATATAAAAGCCCAACGACATGCTCTGCCATGGCGAGGCTGGCGGTAAGGCCAGGGCTCTCGATGCCGAACAGATTGACGATCTGACCGCCCCCGTGGTCAGCCGGTCCCTGGATGACGAAGTCGGCGGGCGGCTGGCCCGGACCGGACAGTTTCGGCCTGACGCCGGCATAGGCCGGTTGCAGGGCGCCGTCCGCCAGGCCGGACCAGTAGCGCCTGATTTCGTCGTAGAAGGCAGCGCCTCGTGCGGGATCGACGGTATAGTCGACGCGATCGATCCATTCGACATCCGGGCCAAAGCGCGCGCTCCCCGACATGTCGAGGGTCAGATGCACGCCGAGGCCGCCATGGACCGGCACCGGATAGATCAGCCGCGAAAAGGGCGAGCGGCCGGAAAGCGCGAAATAATTGCCGCGCGCCAGCCACAGCGGCGGAACACGGTCTTGCGGGAGGCCTTCGATGCGGCCGGCGAGCGCCTGCGCGTCGAGGCCGGCGGCGTTGATGAAGGCGCCGGTCTTCAAGGTGAAACCCTCGCCATCGGCGTCGCGCGTGTCGATCCGGATGCCGTCGGCTTCGATGCTCGCGCCTGAGACAACGGTGAGCAAGGCGAAAGATGCGCCGGCCGCTTCCGCGTCTCCACGCAATGACAGCATCAGCGCCTGGCTGTCGACGATGCCGGTTGACGGCGACAGCAGCGCGCCGGCGCAGCTCAGCGCCGGTTCCAGGCTTTCAGCCTCTGCGCGCGTCAAAAGCTTGAGGTCACCGACTCCGCATTGCGCCGCGTTGATCTGGATCGCCTGCAGTTTGTCCAACTGCTCGGGTTGGACGGCAACGATCAGTTTGCCGGTGCGATGATGGGCGACGTCGTGCTCGCGGCAATAGGCATAGAGACGCTCGCGGCCGTTGACGCAGAGACGGGCCTTCAGGCTGCCCGGCGTATAATGAAGCCCGGCATGGATGACTTCCGAATTGCGCGAACTGGTGCCCGTGCCGATGGCTGCGGCCTTCTCGACCACCAGCACCTCGCGGCCCGACAGCGCCAGCGCGCGGGCAATGGCGAGGCCGACAACACCGGCTCCGGCGACAACGCAGTCGACATCATGCATGGGTGGACTTTAGCGCGGACTGTCCGCGCCTGCAAAAACCTTGTCGCCGCCGATCCAGACGCCGTTGACGTCGAGGGCGTCCGACAGAGCGACGATATCGGCAGCCGTGCCATTGGCGAAGCGGCCGAGCCGGTGGGCCTGGCCGACCGCCTGCGCCGGATAGAGCGAGGCCATGCGCAACGCTTCCGACAGGTCCAGCCCGACGATCCTGTGCATGTAGCGGACGGCCGAGATCATATCGAGATCGGCGCCGGCCAGCGTGCCGTCGGCCAGCCGCAGACTGCCATCCTTGCGATAGATGATGCGGCCGTTAAGGGTGAACGACGTCATGTCGGTGCCGATCGTCGCCATGGCGTCGGTGACCAGCACGATCCTGCCCGGCCCCTGCTTGGCGCGCAGCGCGATTGCCATGGTGGCGGGATCGACATGGATGCCGTCGGCGATGATCCCGGCCGACAGACTGCCTATGTCGATGGCCGCACCCGCCAGCCCCGGCTCACGGTTGCCGATCTGGCTCATGGCGTTGAACAGATGTGTGACCACGCTGGCGCCGGCATCGGCAAAGGCTCTGGCCGTGGCGTAGCCGGTGTCGGAATGGCCGAGGCTGACAATCACACCGGCCTTGGCCAAGGCCGCAACGCGGGCAGGCTCGACGGATTCAGGCGCTATCGTCGTCAGCAGCACCGGCAGGTTTTTGCGTGCCGCGACCAGCGCCGCTTCATCCGCATCCGTCATCGGCCGGATCAGCGCCGGTTCATGCGCGCCCTTACGGGCGACGGAGAGATGCGGCCCTTCGAGATGCAGGCCGAGAAATCCCGGCAGTTTTTGCCGTGCCGCCCCGGTGCCGGCGGCAATGGCCGCGGCGGTGATGTCAGGCGTATCTGTGATCAGCGTCGGCAGCAGTGCGGTCGTGCCGAACGGCGCATGCGCCCGGCAGATTGTTGCCAGCGAGGCGACATCGGGATGGTCGTTGAGCATGACGCCGCCGCCGCCATTGACCTGCAGGTCGACAAAACCCGGCACCAGCATGCCGCCCCCGGCGTCGATGCGGGCAACGCCCGACGGAATGGCGCCGACGGGATGAATGCCTTCGACCACATCGCCGTGCACGACAAGGGCGGCGTTATCATGCCAGTCGTCGCCATCGAAAATTCGGGCGCCAGTCAGGGCAAAACGGTCGCTCATACGGTTTCCGTCACCTTGCGCAGATTGCGCGGTACGTCCGGATCGAGGCCGCGATGGCGGGCGAAGGCTTCGACGAAGCCGTAGAAGGAGACGATCAGCGTCAGCGGGTCGGTCAAGGGATGACCGGTGGCGACATGCGGCAGCCGCGCCGCGCTCTTGGCTTTGTCCGAGGTTACAAAAACTGCTGCACCCTTGCCGGCAAGGTTGTCGGCAGCCTCTGCCACGGACGGCTCGGAGGCATCGCGGGCGGCGAGCGCCAGCACCGGGAAGCCTGGCCCGACCAGCGCCAGCGGGCCGTGCATGACTTCGGCTGCACTGTAGGCCTCGGCATGCATGCCGCAGGTCTCTTTGAATTTCAGCGCCGCCTCGTCGGCCATCGCCGCCGACGGGCCACGGCCGAGGATGAACAGCGATTGCGGCGTCTCCAACGCGCCGGCCAGCGCCATCCAGTCGCAGGCGATCGCCTTGCTGAAATGCTCGGGCAGGCGGGCAAGGGCGGCCAGCAGTCTGTCGTCGCCGGTGCAATGCGCCATCAGCGCCAGGCCGGCGACCGCCGAATTGACGAATGTCTTGGTCGCCGCGACGCTGCGCTCGGGGCCGGCCAGAATGTCGATGGCAAAATCCGAAGCCCGCGCCAGCGGCGAATCGGCGGTGTTGGTGATGGCGACGGTGAGCGCACCGCCGGCCCGTGCCGTCTCGGCCATGGCGACGATGTCAGGGCTCTTGCCGGATTGCGAGATGGCGAGGCAAGCGGAACCGGCGAGCTTGAGCTTGGCGCCGTAGATCGAGGCGATCGACGGACCGACCGATGCCACGGCCAGGCCGGCGGTCAGTTCGACGGCATATTTCATGAAGGTGGCGGCATGGTCGGACGAACCGCGCGCGACGGTAACGACGAAGCTCGGATCGCGCTCGCGAATGCCGCGTCCGGCCTCGGTCAGCACCGCCGCCGAGCCATCGAGCAGACGCGCGACGGCTTGCGGAATTTCGTCGATCTCGCGCCGCATATGGGTGGTCTTGGGGATCATGGTCGGCCCTCTTCGCTCGGCCCTGTCAGGCGCAGTTCGGCGACGAAATCATAGGCGTCGCCGCGGTAGATGGAGCGGGTGAACTCGATCACCTTGCCGCTCGCGAGATAGGAAATGCGTTCGATGTGCAGGCCGGCAATGCCGGATGGCACTTCGAGCAGACGCGCATCGGCGTCGCCGAGATTGGCGGCGGAAATGCGCTGCACCGCCCGCACCGGCCGGTTGCCGGTCAGTTGCAGCGCCGCATAGAGTGACGAGCCTATCCCGGCCGGATCCGGCAGCACGCTGGCCGACAACGAGGCGCGCTCGATGGCCAGCGGCGTGTCGTTTGCGATGCGCAGGCGCGCCACGCGCGCCACCAGCTCGTTCGAGGACAGGCCGAGCACCATCATCTCGTCGGGCGAGGGCGGGTAGAGGTCGCGGTCGAGCCAGGCTGAACGCACCGCCATGCCGCGCCTTGCCATGTCCTCGGTGAATGAAGTGAGCCTGGACAGCGACTGCTCGACGCGCTCCATGCGCGGCGCCACGAAGGTGCCGGAGCCGTGGCGCTGCACGAGGATGCCGCCCTTGACCAGGTCCTGCACCGCCTTGCGGACGGTGACGCGCGAAATGTCGGCCTTGGTGGCGATGTCGCGCTCGGAAGGCAGCGCATCGCCCGGCCCGATCAGGCCGCGATTGACGGCGTCCTCGATGCTTTTCCTGAGCTGCAGGTAGAGCGGGGCGCCGCTCTGCGACGACTGCCTCAGCGTGGCGAAGATCTGGTCGGCGGCATCGCTCATCGCGTCGCCTCCGCTTTGACGAAGATGCGGGCCGCCATCTGCACGGCGCCGCCCAGCGCATCGTCGAGCGGTGCTTTCAGCAGCGCCTGGTAGCGCTGGGAAAGGCGCGGCCCATAGAGCGGCGCCAGCCCGCCGAGCAGGCAGAGCGGGGCGTCATCAGAGAGGTCGAGCGCGTGGAGCGACGCCTCGACATCGGCAACCGACTTGTCCACGATCCAGTTGGCGACGCTGTCGCCCTTCTCGGCATGCTCGAAAACCTTGGGCGCGAAGCCGCCGAAATCGCCGGGCTTGGCATTGGTGGTGAACTCGACCACGTCTTCGGGATTGTTGCGGAAAATGGCCATCATGCTGTCGGTCAGGGCTGAGCGCGGGCGGACGCCGTCATGGGCGAGCAGCGTCTGCTCCAGCAGGTCGCGGCCGATGCGGGCGCCGCTGCCCTGATCACCGACCTGAAAGCCCCAGCCGCCGATGGCGCGCGACGTGCCGCCCTTGCGCGCCATATAGGCGGTGCCGGTGCCGAGGATAGCCATGGCGCCGTCACCAGAGCCGACTGCCCCTTCGAGCGCGATCTCGGCGTCCGTCTCGACGCGGCTGATGCTGAACGGCAGGATTGCTTCAAGCTGCTGGCGGTAGGTGCCGACATTGGCGCCGGCAAGGCCGAGAATGGCTGGTGTCTGCGGGATCAGGTCCGGATCTTGCCCGGCGGCGATGAAGGCCTGACGAGCAGCCTCGACGATGTGGGTGCGAGCGCCGGTGAGATCGGTGCGGATGTTGGCGGCGCCGCTTTTGGCACGGCCAATGACAACGCCATCGCCTGTCGCAAGGGCTGCCCTGCAGCTGGTGCCGCCGCCGTCGATACCGAGCACGAATTTCACGCGATGTCTCCTCCGGGCGGATAATACCAATAAAATACCAATAGCCAAGGGATTAATTTCCGTTTCAAAAAGATTAAGGCGTATCAGGTTGAAAATCCGGGAATTTTGCCGGCTCAACGCTTTCCCAGTTCGCAATTTCGTTAATTCGTGTGGACAAGTGGTATTTTTTTGGTATTGTTCTTCCATCGGAGGGACAGGGATGGCCGAACCGCGCACCGAAGCGCTTCACAGCAATGCCGAGGGACTGGACATCCAGGCCCCGGACGCCATCCTTTCTTCTTTGGTCAATGCGCAGATCGAGGCCGCCAAGGCTGTGCGCGACGCCATTCCCGCCATCGCCGCCGCAGCCGAAATCATCGCCGGGCGGCTGAACGGCGGCGGCAAGCTCGCCTATGCTGCGGCCGGCAGCTCCGGCCTGATGGCGCTGGCCGACGCGCTGGAGTTGCCCGGCACCTTCGGCATCAAGCGCGAACGCATCGCCATCCTCATCGCCGGTGGCGACGACGCTTTCAAGACCCTGGCCGGCGGACCGGAAGACGACACCGACGAAGCCTCGACGGCAATTGCCGGCGCCGGCATCGGCAAGGGCGACTGCCTGATCGCGATTTCGGCCAGCGGCTCGACGCCCTATGCGGTGCAGGCGCTGAAGGATGCGCGCAGCCGGGGCGCGGCAACCATCGCCATTGCCAACAACAAGGACACGCCCCTGCTCAGGCTGGCCGACGTCGCCATCCTGCTCGAGACGCCACCGGAGGTGATTGCCGGCTCGACGCGCATGGGCGCCGGCACTGCCCAGAAGATCGCGCTCAACATGCTGTCGACGCTTACCGCCATTCATCTCGGCCATGTCCATGACGGCTACATGGTCAATCTCACCGCCGACAACATCAAGCTGCGCGACCGCGCGGCTCGCATCGTCGCCGCTATCAGCGGCCGCGACCGGCAAGACGCCGTGCGGCTGCTCGAAGCGAGCGGCGGCGTCGTCAAGATAGCCATTCTGCTCGCCGCCGGCGCTGCCAACGCCGTTGCGGCCGAGAAGATACTGGAAGGGACCGGCCAGAAGCTGCGGCCGGCCCTTTCCGCGATCGAGGGGAACAAGGGCGCGAAGGCCCCTGTTCTCAAAACCGAACCTGAAAAAGGTCAACAGGGAGACTAGCATGACAACGAAATTACTGACGGCACTGCTTCTCGGCACCAGCATTCTCGGCACCGCCGGGTTGGCTCACGCCGATGACGTAACGCTCAATATCGAAAGCTGGCGCGGCGACGACCTTGCCATCTGGAAGGACAAGCTGATCCCGGCTTTTGAGGCCAAGAACCCGGGCATCAAAGTGGTGTTCGCACCGTCGGCGCCGACCGAGTATGACGCCGCACTCGGCGCCAAGCTCGCCGCCGGCTCGGCTGGCGACCTGATCACCTGCCGCCCGTTCGACAAGTCGCTCGAACTGTTCAAGAAGGGCAACCTTGCCGACCTGTCGGCGCTGCCCGGCATGGAAAACTTTTCGCCCGTTGCCAAGGCCGCCTGGCAGACCGACGACGGCAAGGCGAGCTTCTGCGTGCCGATGGCCTCGGTCATTCACGGCTTCATCTACAACAAGGACGCCTTCGACAAGCTCGGCCTCAAGGTGCCGACGACGCGTGACGAGTTCTTCGCCGCGCTCGACAAGATCAAGGCCGACGGCACCTACATCCCGATGGCCATGGGCACCAAGGACCTATGGGAAGCCGCGACCATGGGCTATCAGAACATCGGTCCGAACTACTGGAAGGGCGAAGAGGGCCGCGCAGCGCTGATCAAGGGCGACCAGAAGCTGACCGACAAGGACTGGGTTGCTCCCTATGAGGAACTGGCCAAGTGGAAGCCTTATCTCGGCGACGGCTTCGAGGCCCAGACCTATCCGGACAGCCAGAACCTGTTCACGCTTGGCCGCGCCGCCATCTACCCGGCGGGATCGTGGGAGATCGGCCTGTTCAACACCCAGGCGCAGTTCAAGATGGGCGCCTTCCCGCCGCCGGTCGAGAAGGCCGGCGACACCTGCTACATCTCCGACCATACCGATATCGGCATGGGCCTGAATGCGGCGTCGAAGAATGCCGACGCGGCCAAGACCTTCCTGTCCTGGGTCGCCTCGCCGGACTTCGCCACCATCTACGCCAACGCACTGCCGGGCTTCTTCAGCCTGAATTCCACCCCGGTGAAGATGGAAGACCCGCTGGCGCAGGAATTCGTCTCCTGGCGCGACAAGTGCAAGTCGACGATCCGCTCGACCTACCAGATCCTGTCGCGCGGCACGCCGAACCTCGAGAACGAAACCTGGGTTGAATCGGCCAACGTCATCAATGGCACCGACACGCCGGAAGCTGCCGCCAAGAAGCTGCAGGACGGCCTCGACAGCTGGTACAAGCCGGGCAAGTAAGAGCTCAGACAACAGACAGGGCCCCAAGTGGACGGCCCTGCGTTTTTCGACAGCATCATCGACTGCGAACGACGGCGCCGCCCCTCATCCGCCTGCCGGCACCTTCTCCCCGTATAGTGACGGGGAGAAGGATCAGCCGAAACGCAGGCGCCCCCTCTCCCCGTCCTTCACGGGGAGAGCGTGAGGGTGAGGGGCAGCGCTGCCGTCGAAGGCATTGCTAAACCTGATCGGCGGGGACCGCACTCATGGCCGCACAAACACGACCGAAACGACCGTTCCGCTGGCATATCGGCGTCTTCCTGGCGCCGGCGCTGCTGGTCTATACGGCGATCATGATCCTGCCGCTGGCCGGCACCTTGCAGCTGTCGCTGTTCCGCAACGTCGAGCAGCATCAGGTGTTCGTTGGCTTCACCAACTTCCGTACGTTGTTCGGCGACCCCAACTGGTCGGTGGGTTTCTGGAACGCGCTGAGGAACAACACCTGGTTCTTCATCATCCACATGGTGGTGCAGAACCCGATCGGCGTGCTTCTGGCCGCACTTCTTTCCAGCCCGAGGCTGAGGTTCGCCGCCTTCTACCGCACCGCGATCTTCGTGCCGACCATCCTGTCCTTCGTCATCGTCGGCTTCGCCTGGAAACTGATCCTGTCGCCGTTATGGGGCGTGGCGCCGCATCTGATGGACCTGGTCGGCTTGAAAAGCCTGTTCACGCCGTGGCTGGGCAAGGAACGATATGCGCTGACCGCGCTCAGCCTGATCTCGGTGTGGCAGTTCGTCGGCATCCCGATGATGCTGATCTATGCAGCCCTTTTGTCGATCCCCGAAGAGGTGATCGAGGCGGCCGAATGTGACGGCATCACCGGCATGTCGCAGTTCTGGAAGATCAAGCTGCCGCTGATCCTGCCGTCGATCGGCATCATCTCGATCCTGACCTTCGTCGGCAATTTCAACGCCTTCGACCTGATCTACACCGCGCAAGGGGCGCTCGCCGGCCCGAACTATTCGACCGATATTCTGGGCACTTTCCTCTACCGCGCCTTCTTCGGCTTTCAGCTGCAGACCGGCGATCCCAATATGGGCGCGGCGATCGCCACGATGATGTTCCTGATCATCCTCGGCGGCGTCTGCGTCTACCTGTTCCTCGTCCAGACGCGCCTGCGTCGCTACCAGTTCTGAGGGGCGAGATGTCGAGCTTGAACACCCCCCTCTGGCCTGCCGGCCATCTCCCCCGCAAGGGGGGAGATTGGCAGCTCTGGCCTTGCCGCTCGTCTTGCAACGTTGGCGATTGGCGAAAGCAGTCGCGGCATCTGATCTCCCCCCTTGCGGGGGAGATGTCCGGCAGGACAGAGGGGGGTGCCTTGGTGCCGACCTCAACAGTCATCGCTCGTCAGGAGACCTTCCAATGAGCACCGCCACCCGTTCGCTGCCCCGCACCATCGGCGCCCACACGATCCTGCTGACCTATACGGCGATCGCACTGTTTCCGGTGATCCTGGTGATCATGAATTCGTTCAAGTCCCGCGCCGGCATCTTCAGCGAACCGCTGAGGCCGCCGACGCCAAAAACCTTCGACCTGATCGGCTATACCACCGTGATCGGGCAGGGCGACTTCATCCACTATTTTCAGAACAGCCTCGTCGTCACCGTCGCCTCGCTGTTCTTCGTGCTTCTGTTCGGCGCGATGGCGGCGTTCGCGCTATCGGAATACCGCTTTCGCGGCAACACGCTGATGGGGCTTTACCTCGCGCTCGGCATCATGATCCCGATCCGGCTCGGCACCGTCGCCATCCTGCAATTGATGGTGGCGAGCGGGCTGGTCAACACGCTGACGGCGCTGATCCTGGTCTACACCGCGCAGGGGCTGCCGCTGGCCGTCTTCATCCTGTCGGAATTCATGAAGCAGGTGTCCGACGATCTGAAGAATGCCGGCCGCATCGACGGCCTGTCGGAATACACCATCTTCTTCCGGCTGGTGCTGCCGCTGGTGCGGCCCTCGATGGCGACGGTCGCCGTCTTCACCATGATCCCGATCTGGAACGATCTGTGGTTCCCGCTGATCCTGGCGCCGTCGGAAGAGACCAAGACGGTGACGCTCGGCGCGCAGCTTTTCCTCGGCCAGTTCGTCACCAACTGGAACGCCATCCTGGCGGCACTCTCGCTGGCGATCATGCCGGTGCTGACCCTCTACGTCATCTTCTCGCGGCAGCTGATCCGCGGCATCACATCCGGAGCCGTCAAGTGAGCGGAGCCCTACAAATCTCTGCTGGAGCCTTCACCCCACCCGGCGCTGCGCGCCGACCTCCCCATCAAGGGGAGGTAAAAGGTCGTGGCTTCATTCACGACCGCCAAAGGGCGACTTTCGGAGAAGCTTCTTTGGCAGCGAGGGTGTTCGCAACAAAGTCCTACCTCCCCTCGATGGGGAGGTCGGCGCGAAGCGCCGGGTGGGGTGACACCCTCTCAGAAGGAACAACTGGAACATCTGGAGTAGTTAGGTGACCTCTAAATCGCCCCTTAGCGTCGTCGTCGCAGGCCTCGGCAATATGGGCCGCAGCCATGCGCTGGCCTATCATAACAATCCGGGCTTCGAGATCGCAGCACTCATCAACCGCTCCGACGTGCCATTGCCGGAAGGACTGTCGGGCTATGACATCCGTCGTTCCTTCGACGATGCATTGCGCGATGAAAAGCCCGACGTTGCCTGCATCGCCACCTATTCCGACAGCCATGCCGACTATGCGGTGAAGGCATTCGAGGCCGGCTGCCACGTCTTCGTCGAGAAGCCGCTCGCAACGACGGTGGCGGACGCCAAGCGCATCGTCGCCGCGGCCAAGGCCAACGGCCGAAAATTGGTGATCGGCTACATCCTGCGCCACCACCCCTCCTGGGTCAGGCTGATCGCCGAGGCGCGCAAGCTCGGCGGCCCTTACGTGTTTCGCATGAACCTCAACCAGCAATCGTCAGGCCCGACCTGGCAGACGCATAAGCAACTGATGCAGACGACCTCGCCGATCGTCGATTGCGGCGTGCACTATCTTGACGTCATGCTGCAGATCACCGACGCCAAGCCGGTCGAGGTGCGCGGCATGGGGCTGCGGCTGACCGAGGAAATCGCGCCGACCATGTACAATTACGGCCATCTGCAGGTGCTGTTCGACGACGGCTCGGTCGGCTGGTACGAAGCGGCCTGGGGACCGATGATTTCGGAAACGGCGTTCTTCGTGAAGGACGTGATGTCGCCCAATGGCTGCGTGTCGATCGTCATGAAGGAAGGTGTGAAGTCGGACGACATCGACACCCACACCAAGACCTCGACCATCCGCCTGCACAGTGCGGCGACCGGCGCGGACGGCAAGTTCGCCAGGCCGGACGAGATGCTGTCCATGGAAGGCGAACCCGGCCACCAGGACCTCTGTGACCTCGAACAGGCCTTCGTGCTGAAGGCGATCCGGGAAGACATTGACCTGACCCGCCACATGGACGACGCGGTGAAATCGCTCGCCGTCTGCCTTGCCGCCGATGAGAGCGTGCGCAGCGGCGCCCCAGTTAAGCTCTAGTAGGGCAAACTCTAGAACAAGGACGAAGCCGTGGGCTCGCTGGTAATCGAGAATGTGAAGAAGGCCTTCGGGCCGGTCGAGGTGCTGAAAGGCATCAACCTCGAAGTGACCGACGGCGAATTCGTCGTCTTCGTCGGCCCATCTGGCTGCGGCAAGTCAACCTTGCTCAGGGTCATCGCCGGGCTGGAGGATTCGACCTCCGGCAGGGTGGTGATCGACGGCGCCGATGTCTCGGCCACGCCCCCGGCAAAACGCGGCATCGCCATGGTGTTCCAGACCTATGCCTTGTACCCGCATCTGACGGTGAAGAACAATATGGGCCTCGGCCTCAAGCAGGCCGGCACGCCCGCCCCAGAGATCGAGCGACGCATCGGCGTCGCCTCGTCGATGCTGTCGCTGGAACCGTATCTCGAGCGCCGGCCGGCGGAACTGTCGGGCGGCCAGCGCCAGCGCGTCGCCATCGGCCGCGCCGTGGTGCGTGAGCCAAAACTGTTTCTCTTCGACGAGCCCTTGTCGAACCTCGATGCAGCGCTTCGCGTCAACACGCGACTGGAGATCGCGCAGTTGCATCGCCGGCTGAAGGCAACGATGATCTACGTCACCCATGATCAGGTCGAGGCGATGACGCTGGCCGACAAGATCGTCGTGCTCAACGCCGGCCAGATCGAGCAGATCGGCGGCCCGATGGAGCTTTACAATTCGCCGGCAAACGAGTTCGTCGCCGGCTTTATCGGCTCGCCGAAGATGAATTTCATCGACGGCCCCAGATTGGGCGAGACTGCCAAGACCATCGGCGTGCGGCCGGAGCATCTGACCGTGGATCCAAGGTCCGGCGCCTGGAAGGGAACGGTGGTGCACGCCGAACATCTCGGCGCCGACACCAACCTCTATCTCGACTGCGAAAAGGCCGGGCTGATCACGGTCCGCATTTTCGGTGTCTACGACGCCGAGCCAGGTGCGACGCTGTATGCAACGCCGGAGCCGGGTAAAACATACCGGTTTGGGGCGGACGGGAAGACGATCAAGTAATCCTTCGCCGACAGCAACCACGGCGATCACACCGCGCCGAGCAGCACCGCGCCATGGATCGCCGCCTGCCAGCCCAGGGCCGCCCAGCGTATGTCCAGAGGCTCTACAACAAGCGAATGCGGCAGGCTGTCCGCGATGCGCTGCTTGAGCGCCTGGCGGGGATAGGACTTCATGTCGACAATGCCGCCACCGATCAGGACCGCCTGCGGGGAAAACAAAGCGGCTGCCGTTGCGATGGTCACCGCCTGCTGCCAGACGATCTCATCGAGCCATTCGCGCAGCGATGGCGGCTGCCCGGCCGCCGAAAACAGATCGGCCACCGGGATATCGTAGTCTGTCGCGAGTTCGACAAGCGTTGCCCCTGAGGCGTAGGTCTCGACCCGGTTTGGCGGTCCGCTTTCGTCAGGCCGGTAGATCGGCATATGGCCGATTTCCAGCGCCCAGCCGCCGCCCCTGAAAATGCCGTCCTTGCCGAGATAGGCCGCACCGATGCCGGTGCCGAGATAGACCGCCAGCACCTCCTTTTGCCGCTTCACCGCGCCGGCAACGCTTTCGCCCAGCAATTGCAGCACGACGTCGCGTTCGAGCCGCACGGGAACGCGGAGCCGCGATGCCAGTTCCGTACCCAGCCGGATACCGTTCAGTTCGGGAATGTTGGCCGTGTGCAGCACCGTGTCGAAGTCGCGGTCGATGAACCCAGGCACCGTCGCAACGACCCGTGCAGGTTTGAGCCCGGCATCGCGGCAGGCTGCGGTGACCGCATCGGCCAACCCCGCCACAGGCGCGCCCTTGCGCAGTTGCGCGGTCGGGTAGGTGCGGGCGAAATCCACCGGGTGGCCGCGATCGGCAAAGCCAACCTTGACCGACGTGCCGCCGATCTCGACCACGGCGATGGTCTCATCCGTCGTTTTGTCGGTCATGCGAGCGGTTCCAGGAATTCCGAAAGACAGGCGCGGAATTCCAGCCGGTAGGCGGCGCGATCCTGCGATTTGGCTGTGATGGTGCAAAGCCGGGCCGACGGAATGAGTCCGGCCAGCGTCTGTGCGTCCTCCAGTCGATGGACGAGGTCATGGTCATGGCCGATGACAAGAGTCGGCACCGCGATAGCGCGGATGTCCGCCTCGCTCACGCCGGGACCATCGCCGGCGATCGCCGAAAGCAGCCTGCCGAACAGAACCGGGTCCGGGCGAGTGAAGAAGCCTTGCAGGCTGCCGAGATTGTCCGGCGCCAATCTGGCCAGTTCGCCGGCAACAGCGCTGTCATCGAACAGACGCCTGGCGTCTTGGGGCGAATGCCGCATCAAGAGATCGCCGACCACGGCATAGGGCCTCATATTGGCCGGTGCAGCCTGGGATACCCACGCAGGCCGGGCGAGCACCAGCGCCCGCACCCGCGCCGGCCTGTGCACCGCCAGGCGAAGCGCCAGCGCCGCGCCCATCGAGATGCCGCCGACGACGGCCGGGCCGAGGCCGAGATCGTCGGCCAGTGCATCGACGTCCTCGGCAAACGTCGCGATCGAAAGCTGCTCGACAGGCCCGTAGCCGGATCCGCCCTGGCCACGGCATTCGAGCGTCACGCGCCGCGTCACCGGCAGATCGGGAAACACGTCGGCCACCTGCGCCTCATCGCCGCCCAGCCCATGCTGGAAGATGACGGGAAGGCCCGTGCCGACCTCCCGGTAGGCAAGGTCGACGCCATCTCGGCTGAAGGTCTTTTTCACGTGTCGTCGCTCGCTTCCAGGACATTGCGCAGGAACGCGCCGACGCCGGGCGCCTCGGCCTCTGTCAGGCCATGCGTGATCAGGGGGCCGTCGAACCCGGCGGCTCTTAGGCAGCCGATGAAATGCGGGAAATCGACGACGCCCTGTCCGGCGGCGGCAAAACTGCCATCGGCATTGCGGTCCTTGGCATGGGCCATGCCGATCTCCGCAGCCAGCAGATCGACGGCCTCGTCGATCAGGCGGTGACGCTCCGCGCTGTCCGCCACTTCGAATAGATTGGCCGGGTCGAGCACGATGCGCAGGCGCTTGCTGTTCATTTCGTCGAGCAGGCGGCGTGCGGCCCGCGCGCTGGAGACGACATTGGCCAGTTCCGGTTCGATGCCGAGCTCGATGTCGAAGCGCTCGGCAATCGCGATCGCCGCTTCCATCTCCGTCCGCAGATCGCTCCATGCCGCCTCGCTTGCATTGTCGGGATGCCAGCGCCACGGATCCTGTGCATCCCTTGTGCCGGTGCACAGCGTGATCAGGCGCGTGCCCATGTCAGCGCATGACGCAGCCAGCACCTCCAGCCGAGCAAGACCTGACACACGAACCGAGCGATCCGGGTGGATCATATTGTAGGTTCCAGACACGGCCGCGATCGAAACGCCGGCCTCGCCGCTCGCCTTAGCGACGGACCGGGCCGCGCCGAGCTCAATGCTGTCCGGCATCGACGGCAGTCCAAGGCACGCCATGTTGAACTGCGCCGCCGTGTAGCCGCCGTCCGCGACCGCGCGCAGCACCGGCAAGGCGCCGGTGGTGGCGAAGGTCTTGGCGAAAATCCCAAGCTGCATCACACGACCCCGTCGACATCGGCCAGACGGACGGCGCGGCCGCCGGCAGCGGCCGAGCGGGCGATGGCCGCCATGCCCCTGACCGAGGCGATGCCGTCCTCGATGCTGGCGCCGATCATGGGCGCGCCATTCAGCACGACATCGGCAAAGCCTTCGAGCTGCCGGCGATAGAAGTGGCCATCCGCGCCAAGCGTGCGATGCCAACTGCCATCGGCCTCGCGGAAAATGTCGACCTCGCTGCTCTTGTAGTACCAGGGGTTATACGTCTTCGCGAGAACGCTGCCGTTCTGGCCATAGATCTGGAACCCTTCGTGCCAGTCCATGCGCACGGCGACCGTCAGGTCGAGATGGCCGATCGTGCCGTCGGCGAAGATGGTGGTGATGAACCAGCAATAGGCGCCATAGCGCTCGGTGAGCCGGGCCTCGACCGCCTCGATCGGCCTGTGCAGATGGCGCGCCGTATCGAGGAGATGGCTGCCATGCGCCAGCATGTAGTATTGGCGCAGATCCGCCTTGGGATTGACGGCAGGCTTGCGCGCCTTGGCGCTGGTGATGATCAGCGGTTGCACCGCATCGGTCATCGGGTAGCGGTGGGTGCTGTCGCAGTACCAGCCTTTGAACGCCAGCCGCTCGCCCATTTCGTCGTCGACGAAAGCCTTTGCCGCCTGGATGCCGGGATCGAAGCGCTTCATATGGCCGACCTGGAGCACCTTGCCGCTCTTGTCGAGCGTGGCCCGCAAGCCTTCGACCTCCTCGACCGAAACGCCCAGCGGCTTTTCGCAAAGCACATGCTTGCCGGCATCGAGCGCCAGTTCCGCGGCCTTGACGTGAAAAATGTCCGATGTCGCGATGATGACGGCATCGAGATCGGGATCGGCCAGCATCAGGCCGTAGTCGGCATAGGATTTTTCAGGCGCGTAGGTCGCCGCCATCCTGTCGCGCAGATCGTCGGCGACATCGCAGATGGCATAGAGATCGGTATTGCGTGCCTTGGTGCAGGATTCGAAATGCGCCGCCTGGGCAATCGGACCGCAGCCGAGCACGCCGACACGCAGCCGCTTTTCGTCTTTGCGAGGCATGGAATCTCTCCTGATTAGCGCGCGGCGAGGCCGCGAAGTTGAAATTGCGGATCGCCCGACAAAGCTGCCTGATGCAGCAGACAGGCAGCGCCCAATGCCGGACCGTCGGCCCCGACGCGCGACAGTTCGACCGTAGGAACGGGGTAACCTTCAGCCAGGAACTCCAGCAAGAAAGCTTCCACCTGCTCGGCGACAAAGGGATAGACAGCATTGACGGAGCCGGAGAGGATGATACGCTCCGGCTGCAAGGTGCAGGCAAGTGTCGCCAGGCCGCGGCCGAACCAGAGCGCCCAGTCGCGCGCGGTGGCAACGGCTGCCGGATCGCCGCCGGCCAGCGCTGCGACAAACTCATCCACGCCGGCGCTCAGTCCGCTTATGTGCAAATAGCGAGCCAGTAAAGCATCCTTGCCGACATAGGATTCCAGTCGGCCCGGGCGCTTCGCGTCGAAGACAAAACCTTCGTCGCCGATGCGCAGATGCCCGATTTCGCCGGCGCCGCCGAGCCGGCCGCGATGCAGCCTGCCGGCATTGATGATGCCGCCGCCAACGCCGTTCTCGATCAGGATGACCAGAGCATCCTCATGGTCCTTGCCCGGCTGCGCCCGGTATGTCTCGGCCACCGCCACGGCATTGGCATCGTTTTCCAGCAGGATCGGAAAATCGTCGCCAAAGGCGTTGCCCAAAAGCTCAGCCAGATTGACCCCGTGCCAGCCAAGGATGGTGGCATGGTATGAGACGCCATCAGCGGCGGGGAAGCCGGGCACGGCGACATTGAGCCCGTAGGGGCGCGTGCTCTCAGGCAATTGCGATCGGACATCGCCAACGAGTTCCTCGATGATGGCGACTGCAGCGGCAGGCGTACTACCCGGGCCGGCAAAGGCCTTCGATGCTGCGGCACGCTGCGTGCCAGCAAGGTCGACAGCCACGGCAGCGATCCAGTTGACGCCGATATAGGCGCCAAGGAAGAAGCCGCCATTGCCTTCGATCTCGACAAGGATTCCGGGGCGGCCGACCCGGCCCTCGCCGTCCTGCTCGTCATCCCCTTCATCCGAGCGCTCGCGCGCCAGACCGGCTTCGATCAGTCCCAGCACCAGGGCGCCGGTGGTCGACCGGGTCAGGCCGAGATCGCGTGCGAGCGCCGCCCGGCTCAACGCGCCGGCACGAAACAGCGCCGCAAGGGCCCGCGTTTCATTCGGCCGAAGATCGGTCGACACCAGCACGTCTTCCTCCGCGATTTGTTTGATTGCCATACTAATAGATTTTTTATGCGATTTGAAAGGGTCAAACGGGGCGCACTGTAACAAAATGTTCGGCGTTCTGAATCTGTTGACCCAAGGTTCAAACGATAATTTGTATCAAAAACTTACAAATTGACATGGGAGGATGCGATGCCGGTTCTAGCGCCATTGTCACCCACCAGGCCAAAAGCCTCGCCCTCATGACGTCGAGCGAGACATTGTCCAGCGCGCGGACGGCACCGAAATCCTTCACAATATGGGGACATCTCTTCGAATGCAGGCTTGTCGGTCAGCCTGGCCCGCTTTGCGATCAGAGATCGTCGCCGTCTCTCCAGCAGGCGATCAGATGACCGTCGCCGGCCTGCCTGACGGGTGGTTGCGCCTTTCGGCAATCGGGCAGCGCGACAGGACAGCGGGCGGCAAAGGAGCATCCGGAGGTTTCGGCATCGTGTGCCGCGACGTCGAGCTGAGCCGGAGCCCTCGGCGCCGTCTCATCCGAGGAGGCGGCCAGAAGCAGCTTCGTGTAGGGGTGGTTGGGGCCACGGAAAATCTGCTCGGATGACCCCGCCTCGACCAGCCGGCCGCGATAGAGCACGCCGATCCTGTCGGCCATATAGCGCACCACCCTGAGGTCGTGGCTGATGAACAGATAGGTGGTGTCCTTGTCGCGCTGCAGGTCGTTGAGCAAATTGAGCACGGTCGCCTGCACGGAAACGTCGAGCGCAGAGGTCGGCTCGTCCAACACCACGAGCTTCGGCACGCCGGCAAAGGCGCGCGCAATCGCCGCCCGTTGGCGCTGGCCACCAGACAGCGATCTCGGCTTCTGGTCGACGGTCGTAGCGGCAAGACGAACCGAGGCCAGGAGATCGCCGACACGCTGCTTCACCTCGCTGCGGCTAAAGCCGGCGAGCCGCCGCAGCGGACGGCCGAGGATCCTGCCGATCCGCTGGCGCGGATTGAGCGTGCGGTCGGGTGACTGGAACACCATCTGCACGTCGCGCCGTTCGCTCAGGCTTCTTTTCTCGACGCGCGGCGCGACAGTGCTGCCGAACAGCTCGACCGACCCAGCGTCCGGCGTCTGGAGGCCAGTCACGATCCTTGCCAATGTCGACTTGCCGGAGCCGGATTCGCCGATCAGCCCGAACGTCTCGCCCTGGGCTATCTCCAGGTCGATATCGTGCAGGACGGCCTGGGAGCCGAAGGCGTGGCTGATGCCTTTGCAGGCGACGGCGATCGGACGCGCGGCTTCCGGTTGATCGCTGCGGACAGGCTTCGACGGGCCGGTTGTGTGCATCTCGGCCAGCCTGCCGTCGCGCTTGGTGAAGTTGAGCGCCGGGATCGAGGCGATCAGCGCCTTGGTGTACGCGTGAACAGGGTTCTCGAAGACATCGTTGGCGATGCCGCTTTCGACGACAGTCCCCGACTGCATCACGGCCACCCGATCGCAGGCCCGGCGGACCATGTTGATGTCATGGCTGATCAGCAGAACGCTGGTTTTGTGATCGCGGCGCAAGTCCTGCAGGATGGCGACGATCTCGGACTGGACGCTGGCGTCAAGCGCCGTCGTCGGCTCGTCCAGCACCAGCAGCGACGGGTCGAGCGCAATGGCAATCGCGATGTTGGCGCGCTGCTGCATGCCGCCCGACAATTCGTGCGGATAGAGATCGAGCACCCGTTCCGGATTGCTCACCCTGACACGGCTCAGCAGCTCGGCGGCGCGGGTGCGTGCTTCGTCCTGCCGAACCGGGCGATGCCGCATGATCGTTTCGGTGATCTGCCGGCCGATCGTCATGGCCGGATTGAGTGCCGCACCTGGATGCTGGTAGACGGCCGCGATGCGATCGCCCCTTAGCCGGCGAAGCTGCTCGCCGGAGAGACTGCGGATCTCGCGACCCTGGAATTCGAGCGCCGACGCGGCGATCCGGGCGTTGCGCGGCAGATAGCGCAGAATAGCGAGAGCCACCGAGCTCTTGCCCGATCCGGACTCGCCGACAAGGCCGAGCGCTTCGCCTTCGCCGATGGCGAGCGATACGCCGTTGACGGCCGGACGCGATCCCCGGCGTCCATCATAGGCGACGGTGAGCTGCTCGACGTTCAGAACCGATGACGACATGTCTTGCTGAAACCACTTTCTTTCGGCGCGGCCTTCAAGGGCAATCGCTTCCGCTTTCGCAACGCACAATCTCTATAAAATTACTCGAATTAAGCTGGAGCGCAATCTACCTTTCATCGCTCAGGAGAGATTGTCGCAGCCGGTCGAGGCGTCGCGACGGTCCCTTGGAGCAGTTCTGCAAGGAGACCGGCATGGCACGCGACCACATGATCCTCAGCGCGTTTTTCTTCAACCCGCAGGGCGATCATCGTATGTCATGGCGCCATCCGCGCGCGCCCGGCCGCGAAGTGCTCGACTTCGACTTCTACCGCGATCTCGTCCAGTCTGCCGAGCGCGCCAGGATCGATACGATCTTCGTCGCCGACCATGTCGCGATCTGGGATTCCGTACAGAGCGGCGTCGCCCATTACGCCAATGCCCGCCTGGAACCGCTGACGCTGTTGTCGGCGCTTGCCGGCGTGACCAGGCATATCGGCCTCATCACGACCGCCTCGAGCTCCTACAGCGAGCCCTACAATGTCGCCCGCATGTTTGCCTCGCTCGACCATATCAGCAAGGGCAGGGCGTCTTGGAATGTGGTGACGTCGGCCATGGACGAGGAGGCCCGCAATTTCGGCCGCGACGGCAATATCGAGCACGCCTTTCGCTATGAGCGCGCCACCGAATTCCTCGATATCGTCAAGGCGCTGTGGGACAGCTGGGAAGACGAAGCCCTGCTTATCGACAAGGCATCGGGCTATTTCGCCGATCCCGACAAGGTCCATGCGATCAACCACAAGGGCCCGCACTTCAAGGTGCGCGGACCGCTCAATGTCTCGCGCCCGCCGCAGGGCCATCCGCTGATCGTCCAGGCCGGCTCGTCCGAAGACGGCAAGAATTTCGCTACCGCGCACGCCGATGCGCACTTTGCCATCTACAGCACCAAGGAAGACGGCATCAAATATAGGCAGGACATCAACGAGCGCCTCGCCCGTTACGGCCGCAAGCCCGAGAGCTTCAAGATCCTGCCGGGCATCCTGCCGATCGTCGCAGCTTCCGAAGCGGAGGGACGCGAGCGGCAGGAGTATCTGCAGAGCTTGCTTCCCGATAGGGTCGGCATCGACCTTCTCTCGAGCTGGAGCGGCGTCGATCTCTCCGTATATCCGCCGGACGGCCCGCTGCCGCCGCTGCCGGACGAGAGCACCTTCAATGGCGGCCGCACCTCGCTCAATCGCGTCAAGGAATGGTCGAAGCAGAACCTCACTCTGCGCGAGATCGCTCGCAAGCTCGCCAACAGCGGTTCGGTGCCGACCGGCGGCGGAACACCGAACCAGATCGCCGATCAGCTGCAGGACTGGTTCGAGGCAGGTGCCGCCGACGGCTTCAACCTGATGTTCCCGCTGCTCCCGGAGGATTGGGTGAATTTTGCCGAGCAGGTCGTGCCGGAACTGCAGCGCCGCGGCGTATTCCCCACCGAATATGCGCCGGGGACGCTGCGTGATCGTTTCGGCCTGGCTCGGCCGGCCAACCGCTTCGCCGAACAGCGCGACAATGTGCGCGCCGTATCCTGACTTGGGGCAACTGATATGACCGGAGCGCCAAAACTTCAGCCCCGCGAAGCCACGGCTCCGCAGCTCATCAATGTTCTGCACAGCCCTAAGCGCATTCGGGTCAAATTCGCCGGCCGCACCATCGCCGACAGCCGCAACGTCCTGGTGCTGCGCTCCAACCATTTTCTGCCGATCTATTTCTTCCCGGCCTCCTCGGTAGACCGCTCGCTCTTGAAGCCGTCCGAGCATCGCCAGCGCCATCCCGTCGGTGGCGAAACCACCTATTGGAACCTGGAGACGGGAGAAAAAGCTTCGCCCAACGCGGCCTGGTCGCTTGTCGCGCCGCCGGATGAAAATCTGTCGCCGCTGGCCGGGCGTATCGCCTTCACCTGGAAGGCGGTCGACCAATGGTTCGAGGAGGAAGAAGAGGTCTTCGTCCACGCCCGCGATCCATACGCACGCATCGATGTGCTGCAGAGTTCAAGTCACGTCCAGATCTGGTTCGACGGCGAACTGATCGCCGACAGCCATCGCCCGGTGCTGCTGTTCGAAACGCATCTACCGACGCGTTTCTACCTGCACCCGGACGATGTCAGGCTCGACCGGCTGACCGCTTCGGACAGCACGACGCGCTGTCCCTACAAGGGCATCGCCTCCTACTGGTCGGGCCGGCGCGCCGACGGCTCGGTAAGCCCCGATGTCGCCTGGAGCTACCGCGATCCCATTGCCGAAATGCCCAAGATCAGGGGCCTCATCGCCTTTTACCCGCAAGCCGTCGACCGCATCCATCTCGACGGCGAACCAGTCGCTTAAGCCATTCAACAGTCATTTCAGACAGGGGTTTCAAAATGACCAAACGCAACGACATCGATACGCTTCGCAATCTGTCCGGCGACATCTGGAACGTCGCCGTCGATGAGCACCAGGCCGGCTTCCTCAAGCGCCGCGATCTGCTGAAATACGCAGCCTTGATCGGCCTCACCGGCTTTGCCGCCTCGCAGGGACTTGCTGGTTTCGGCACGGCGCGCGCTGCCGGCGCCGGCGGCACGGTCCGCGTTGGGCTCGGACAGCCGACCAAGGCGATCGATCCCGTCTCCATCACCGATCCGGCCAGCATCGGCGTCATCAGCCAGGTCGGCGAATATCTCATCCTCGACGATCCCAAGGACGGTCTGCAGCCCAAGCTCGCTCTGTCGTGGGAGGCCGACGAGACCGCCAGCCGCTGGACCTTCAAATTGCGGCCGGGCGTAAAATTCCACGACGGCCGCACCGTCACCGCCAAGGATGTGGTGGCGAGCTTCGAGCGGCTGGTCGATCCGGCCAGCGGTTCGTCCGCTTTGTCGGCCTATAAGGGCATCCTGTCCAAGGGCGGCGCCAAGGTCGTCGACGACCAGACAGTCGCCTTCGATCTCGACGGGCCCAACAGCAACTTCCCCTTCTATGTCTCGTCCGACGTCTACAATGCCGTCATCCTGCCGGCCGACTATGCCGGCGATTTCGAGAAGAATTTCAACGGCACCGGCCCGTTCAAGCTCGAATCCTTCCGCCCCAAGCAGGGCGCCAGCTTCGTGCGCAACCCTGACTATTGGGGCGACAAGGCGCTGCCCGACCGCGTCGAAATCAAGTTCTTCGACGACGAGCAGGCGCAGGTGCTGGCGCTGCAGGCCGGCCAGCTCGACGTCATCCCGAGCACGACCCGGCTGGAATTGGCGATCGAGGGCAATCCCAACTTCAAGCTGCTCAGCGTGCAGGCAAGTTCGCATGACGAGGTGCATCTGCGGACCGACCAGGCGCCGTTCACCGACAAGCGCATTCGCCGCGCCTTGGCGCTCACCATCGACCGCGAGGCGGTGGTCAAGGGCTTGCTCAAGGGCCGCGCCATCGTCGGCAACGACACCCCGTTCGCGCCGATCTTCCCCTCGGCCGATCCGTCGGTGCCGCAGCGCAAGCAGGACATCGCCGAGGCCAAGCGCCTGCTTGGCGAAGCCGGCGTGCCGAACGGCTTCCCGGTGACGCTGACCACCGAGCGCGCCTATGACATTCCCGATTATGCCGTGCTGATCCAGAATTTTGCCAAGAAGGCCGGCATCGACATCAAGCTCAACGTGCTGCCGCAGGACGCCTATTATGGCTCGGCGAAGTTCGGCTCGTCGCCATGGCTCGATTCCAATCTCGGCATTACCGATTTCGGACATCGCGGCACGCCCGACATCTTCCTCAATGCCACGCTGAAGAGCTCGGGCGCCTGGAACGCCGCGCATTTCAACAACCCGGCCTATGACGGGCTGCTGCTCGAATATGGCAAGGCCCGCGACCTTCAGGCGCAACGCCTTGCCGCGGGCAACATCCAGACCTTGCTGCTGGACGAGACGCCGCTGATCATCAGCTACTTCTCGCAATACAGCCGCATCGTCTCGTCCAAGGTCGAGGGCGTCCGCTTCACGGCAATCTCGCATCTGCTGCTCGATCGCGTGACGTTCGCCCAGGCATGAGACGTCCAGCCACTCCGGGCACCACAATCCGATGCTGACCGGCCGCACTGTGTCGGTGCGGGCAGCCTCGCTTCTGCTCACGCTGTGGTTGGTCAGTATGCTGGTGTTCTTCGCCGGGCAGGTCCTGCCCGGCGATGTCGGCCGCCTCATGCTCGGGCCGTTCGCCGATGCCGAGGCTGTGGCTGCGCTGAACAAGCAGCTGGGCGCCGACCAGCCGGTGCTCATGCAATACTGGCACTGGTTCAGCAGCGTGCTGTCAGGCGACTTCGGCACCTCCCTGTCGCTGCGTTTGCCGGTGGCGCCCTTCGTTCTGGAAAGCTTCAAGCGCTCGGCGGCCCTTGCCGGAATTATCCTCGTCTTTCTGCTGCCGCTGGGCATCGGCGCCGGCATCGTCGCCGGTCTCAACCAGGGCCGCTTTATCGACCGCCTGATCGTACTCGCCGGCGTGTCATTCGGCATCGTCCCGGACTTCGTCTCCGGCCTGCTGTTGCTCATCGTCTTCGGCCTGTGGCTGAACTGGTTCCCGATCACCGGCGCTGCTCCCGATGGCGCCGGGCTGTGGGTCAGTGGCTATTATCTGATCCTGCCGGCGCTGCCGCTGGTGCTGAACCTTGCCGGCTACATCACCCGCATGACGCGGGCCGGTGTGATCGAGGCGCTGGCCGCCGACTATACGCGCACCGCCGTCCTGAAAGGCCTCGAGCGTCGCGAAATCCTCATCCGGCACGTGCTGCGTAATGCGCTGACGCCGACCATCGCCGTGCTGGCGACGCAGACCGGTTACATGCTTGGCGGGCTGGTGGTGATCGAAGCGCTGTTCGGCATACAGGGTCTCGGCAACCTTGTCCTCAACGCCGCCAAGTCGCGTGACTTCCCGATGCTCGAAGCCGGCGTGCTGGTCATGGCGACCATCTTCGTGCTGTCGGCCGCGGCAGGCGATCTCGTGAATGCCTTGCTCGATCCGCGGCAGCGCCGCCGTGTGTCGCCATGATGGAACTGATGGAATTGCCGGAGCGCCGTACGCTGGGCTGGCGGGCAGCAAGTCGCATCCGCGAGACTGTTTCGCAGCTGCCGCCCTCGGTGATCGTTGGATCGCTGATCCTGCTGTTCTGGGTCGGCTGCGCCGTGTTAGGCAGCCTGTTTGTGCCCTACGATCCCTATGCCGAGGATTTCCTGGTCATGCTGGCGCCGCCTGATGCCGCGCACTGGTTCGGCACCGACCAACTTGGCCGCGACGTGCTGTCGCGCATCGTCGTCGGCTCGCGTGACATCCTGCTGGTCGCGCCGGCAGCAACACTGCTCGGCGTTGCCGCCGGCAGCGTGCTTGGCCTCGTGCTCGGCTATTTCGACGGGCTGATCGACGCTATCGGCGCCAGGCTGCTCGACACGCTGATGGCCTTTCCCTTCATCGTCCTCGTCACCATGGCGCTGGTCGCGCTTGGGCCATCGAACCTCACCGTCATCCTTGTGATCGGCATCGCCTATGCGCCGCTGGTGGCACGGACGGTGCGTGCCGCCGTGCGCGAGCAGCGCGAACGCGACTATGTCAGCGCCGCTCGTCTCGGCGGCGAGAGCGCTCTTTCCATCATGTTCCTCGAGATCCTGCCTAATGTCAGGGAAACCATCCTCATCGAGCTGGTCACGAGGCTTGGCTACGCCTTCTTTTCGATCGCCACGCTGAGCTTCCTCGGCCTCGGCATCCAGCCTCCCTCAGCCGATTGGGGACTGGCGGTCGCCGACGGCTACGGCTTCCTGACCGGCGGCAAATGGTGGGTGGTGATCTTCAACTCCGCAGCCATCGTTTCGCTTGTCATGGCAACCAATCTGATCGCGCAAGGCATGGGGGCCTTCGAAAACAGCGACCGGTGAAGAGCGGAACGCTCAGCAAAGCTGACGCGCAATCGCGGACCGTGCGCTAAAATCGTTCCTCGTGATTCGGCTCTGACAGGGCCTCAAAGCAAGGAACGGCATGAGCAAGGCCCTCATTACATTCGCATTGGTCGCGGTGCTCACCGCATTGCTCATGGCGCTCAGCCTGGCGGTCGCCAGGCACGGCTATCCCTATGGCGCGATCGGGGTGAGGCGGCTGGACGGCATCGCCGATGCCGGGTCGTTCCTGCCACTCGCCGCCGTCTATTTTTTCGGCGCCATGCTGATGATGATCCTGCCGATCCGCGCCGCCGGCATCGTCTTGACCCATGCTGCGGATGCGCTGTTCTGGGCGGTGATTGCCCTGTTCGCCACAATTGTCGGCTGTCTCGTCGCCCGCTGGGCTTTCGGCCAGAGCAGCGTGCTGTGGGCGCTCCTGAACTGGCGTTTCCTGTTCGCCGCGGCCATCGTTGGCAGCCATTTCACCATGAACGGGCTGCGCCGCAACATCCTGCTCAGGAGCTTGTTCTTCGTCATCTTCGCCGCGGCGACGCTGGCTTGCCTGTTCTGGACTTTTCCGACCTGACAGGGCCGCTTCATATTGTCCATCTTGAGGTCGCGGCTTTCATAGCCGCGCGCCATCGGCTATCCAGTCCGCAGCTAGATTTCAGCCCTCACAGTGTCGTCATTTGTCTGATAAATAATTCAGGCATACGGCACCGCCAGCGAACCAATACAAGGAAACCGCGACATGAGCCTGTTTCGTAAAAATCTGATCGATGGCGAGTGGGTGGGCGAGGCCGGCTCGCGCAACATCAATCCCTCGAACACGGGCGATGTCGTTGGCGAATATGCCTCGGCCGGCGCCGAACAGGCAAAGCAGGCCAT
Organism: Mesorhizobium sp. M0016; assembly: GCF_040324035.1. Lineage (NCBI taxonomy): Bacteria > Pseudomonadati > Pseudomonadota > Alphaproteobacteria > Hyphomicrobiales > Phyllobacteriaceae > Mesorhizobium > Mesorhizobium sp. M0016. The sequence continues at coordinate 97,225 of NZ_JAMYVM010000014.1, forward strand.
AGCGGCGGCCAAAGCCGCCTTCCCGGCCTGGTCGCGCTCGGCGCCGCTGGTGCGCCACGCCGTGCTGAAAAAGGCCTCGGACGAGATCATGGCGCGCAAGGACGAGATCGGCCGCGCGCTGTCGCGCGAAGAGGGCAAGACGCTGGCCGAGGGGATTGGCGAGACCATCCGCGCCGCCCAGATCTTCGACTTCTTCGCCGGCGAGACGCTGCGCCTGTCGGGTGAATTGGTGCCCAGCGTGCGCCCGGGCGTCGGCGTCGAGATCACCCGCGAAGCTGTCGGTGTCGTCGGCATCATCACACCGTGGAATTTCCCCGTCGCCATTCCCACCTGGAAGATCGCGCCGGCGCTCGCCCACGGCAACACCATCGTCTTCAAGCCGGCCGAATTGGTGCCGGAGAGCGCCTGGACCATCGTCGACATCTTGCACCGCGCCGGCCTGCCGAAAGGCGTGCTCAATTTGGTCATGGGCAAGGGCTCGGTGGTCGGCCAGGCCATGCTCGACAGCCCCGACCTCAACGCCATCACCTTCACCGGCTCGGTCGGCACCGGCAAACGCGTGGCCGCGGCAAGCGTCGAGCACATGCGCAAGTTCCAGCTCGAAATGGGCGGCAAGAATCCGATGGTCGTGCTCGACGACGCCGACCTCGCCACGGCGGTCGAGTGCGCCATCAACGGCGCCTATTTCTCGACCGGCCAGCGCTGCACGGCCTCGTCGCGCCTGGTGGTGACCGAAGGTATTCACGACCGCTTCGTTGCCGCGCTCAAGGAGCGTCTGGAAAAACTCATCATCGGCGATGCGCTCGATGCCAAGACCCAGATCGGGCCCGTCGTCGATGCGAGCCAGCTGAAGCAGGACGAGGATTACATCGCTATCGGCAGCCAGGAAGGCGCCAACCTTGCCTTCGGCGGCGAGCGGCTCGATCGCGAAACGCCCGGCTTCTACCTCCGGCCGGCGCTGTTCACCGAGAGCACCAACGCCATGCGCATTTCGCGGGAAGAAATCTTCGGCCCGGTAGCCAACGTCATTCGCGTCAAGGACTATGACGAGGCGCTTGCGGTTGCCAACGACACGCCATTCGGCCTGACCTCCGGGATATGCACCTCTAGCCTCAAGCATGCCACGCATTTCCGGCGCAATTCCGAGGCCGGCATGGTGATGGTCAATCTGCCGACCGCCGGCGTCGATTTCCACGTCCCGTTCGGTGGCCGAAAGGGATCGAGCTACGGCCCGCGCGAGCAGGGCCGCTATGCCGCGGAGTTCTACACCACGGTGAAGACAGCCTATACATTCGCCGGCTGATCGACGGGTGACCCGATGGCAGCGGCGAAAGAGGACCTGACCTGGCTCAACCCGCCGCCGCACCATGCCTTCGGCGATGGCATCGTGCATATGCGCACCGCCGGGGAAACCGACTTCTGGCGCGAAACCTTCTACGGTTTCTGGCGTGACAATGGCCATTTCCTGTATCGGCCGGTCGAGGGTGACTTCAGCGCCGAAGTCACGGTCAAGGGCGACTACAAGGTGCTCTACGACCAGGCCGGGCTGATGCTGCGGCTGAGTGAAACGCACTGGATCAAGGCCGGCATCGAATACACCGACGGGCTGGCTTACATTTCGGTGGTGGTCACCAACGACACCTCGGACTGGTCGCTGCTCAGCATTCCCACCGGCCCCGACGGCGTGCGCATCCGGCTGACCCGCCATGCCGAGGCGATCCGCATCCAATATCTTGATACCACCGATGGCAAGTGGAAGCCGGTGCGGCTGGCTTATTTCCCGATCTCCAAATCCGTCGATGTCGGCATGATGTGCTGCTCGCCGCAGCGCGAAGGGTTTGAGGTAACATTCTCCGGCTTTACTGTCGGCCCGCCGATTTCCAGGCAACTGCACGACTGACGCAATATCGATGGCGGACTAACCGTCTGCCCGATGCTGGAAGAACTGCAAAAACAGCTCCCGTTCGGTGGTTATGTCGAGCTTCTCGTAGATGCGGCGGCGGTGGTTCTTCACCGTGCCGACGGCGATGCCGAGCCGTTCCGCGATGTTGGCGGTCGGATGTCCCGCCAGGATCAACTGCACCAATTCCCGCTCGCGCAGCGACAGCTCCGGCCACAGGCTCGCCGGGATGGTCGGCTCCTGCCGGGGCGAGGCGCCGGGGCCGGTCGGCGCCGATGTGCGGGAGAACTCGGTGCCGCGCGCCTTGATGTCGAGCGCATGCAAGGCCTCGAACACCGGCAGCCGCTCGTCCAGCAGGGCGATCTCGCTCTCCTTGAAGGTGGAGGTCGAGCGGTCGAGGAAGATGCCGAGGCACCAGTCGCCGCCATCGGCCAGCATGATGCCGACCTCATCGCAGATTTCCGACTGCGCCAGGAAGCCGGCTATGTATTGGCCGCGCTTGGCCTCGTCATCGGCAAGCCGCTTCAGCGGCAGGATGCCCAGCCTCTGCTCACGCCGCCACGAAGCATAGAACGGGTCGAAGACGTAGTAATTGTCGAGATAGCGCCGGACCATCTCGTCGGAGAAGCGCCGGTGCTTGATGAATTCCGGCGTCTGCGTCGCCGAATATCGGGTCACGGTGACGAGATCGTGCTCGATGTCGGCGCCGATCAGGTCAATCAGGCAGTCGACATGCCTGTCCGTACCGGTGGCGGCAATCGCCCTGGCGAGCGGCCCCCAGATATTGCCCATGCGCATGCCCTTTTCTCGGCGATCCCGGTCCGGCGGACATTGTGTCTTTTGGCATATGGCGCAAGGCCGCCCAAGGAATCTAGCTTGAGCCATCCTACAGCAATCCTGAGGCGACCGTGACCCAACCCAACCTCACCAGCCCCATCGTCGGCAATCCAATCGTCATCGGCATCGACGCCGGCGGCACCATGACCGACACGATCCTTGTCGACCAGGACGGCCACTTCAAGATCGGCAAGTCGGCAACCACGCCGAAGAACGAGGCCGAAGGCTTCCTCGCATCGGCCGAAGACGCGGCCGACGCCTGGGGCATCTCGCTGGAGCAGCTGTTCTCCGGCGTCAACGTCGTGCTCTATTCCGGCACCGGCATGCTCAACACACTGTTGTCGCGCACCGGGCGCCGGCTTGGCCTGATCACCACCAAGGGTCTGGAAGACATGATCCTGATGGGTCGCGGCCTGCAGGCCTGGGCCGACTATTCCTATGCCGACCGGCTGCATGCGGTGACCCACCATCATCCCGATCCGCTGGTGCCGCGTCGTCGCACCCATGGCGTCACCGAGCGCATCGACCAGTTCGGCGACATCGTGCTGCCGCTCTACGAGCATGAAGTCGCGATTGCGGCCAGGAAGCTGATTGCCGACAAGGTCGAGGCGATCTGCATCATGACCATCTTCTCGCACGTCAATCCGGTGCACGAAAAGCGCATCGCCGAGATATGCCGCGAGGAGGTGCTGAAAGCCGGCGCCGACATCCTCATCTACACCAGCCACGAGGTCCGCCCGGTCATCCGCGAACAGTCGCGGCTGAACTCGGTGCTGATCGAAGCCTACGCGACGTCGCGCGGCCGCAAGCAGCTTAGGGGTATCGAGGACGTTTCGAAAAAATACGGCTTCAAATACGGCGTGCAGACGCTGCTGTCCTTTGGCGGCCTGACCTCAATCAACCATCCGCGCCTGCACGAAACCATGATTTCCGGCCCGATCGGCGGTATTCTCGGCGCGGCCTATGTCGGCAAGCTCATCGGCAACGACTCCCTGATCTGCTCGGACATGGGCGGCACCTCCTTCGACATGGGCGTCATCTCGCGCGGCCAGACGCGGATCGAGAACGAGCCGCTGATGGACCGTTTCAAGCTCAACGTGCCGACGCTGCATCTCGACACGATCGGCGCCGGCGCCGGCATGATCCTCAAGGTCGACCCGCTGACCAAGAAAGTCTCGCTCGGGCCGGAAAGCGCCGGCTCCGACCCCGGCCCCATCTGCTTCGCCAAGGGCGGCACTGAACCCACCATCGCCGATTGCGACGCCATACTAGGCCGCCTCAACCCGTATTATTTCCTCGGCGGCAAGGTCGTCTTGCAGGTCGAGAAGGCGCGCAAAGCGTTTGAGGAAAAATGCTCCAGCATCCTTGGCGTCGGTGTCGAGGAGGCTGCCGAAGGCATGATCGACATGCTGGAAGACGATGCCAACAACGCGCTGCGCCGGGTCATCTCCGGCCAGGGCATCCATCCCTCGGAATTCACGCTGCTGTCCTATGGCGGCTCGGGTCCGCTGCATCTTGCCGGCTGCTCCAGGGGCATCGGCTTCAAGGACATCATCACCTTCCAGTTTGCCGCCGCCTTCTCGGCCTTCGGCTGCACCACCGCCGATTTCATGCGTCGGCATTCGGTCTCGACGCAGCACGACATCGGCGCCCGCGCAAGCGATGACGAGCTGCTCGCTTTCGGCAAGAAGGTCACCGACGTCTGGAATGATCTCACCAAGGCGGCGGTCGACGAGATGATCAGCGACGGCCATATCAGAGACAAGATCAAGACCGTGCCGTTCCTGATGATGCGCTACACCGGCCAGCTCGAGGATGTCGAGGTCATGGCACCGCTTGCCGAGGTCAATTCGGCTGACGACATGCGTAGGGTCATCGACGAGTTCGAGGCGGTCTACGCCAAGGTCAACCATCGCGTTTCGCGCTATGGCGAAGCCGGCTTCACCATCACCGAGCTCGGATTGATCGCCACCGCCGACAAGGTCAAGCCGGTGCTCTTGAAGCGCCGGCTCGGCAAGTCGGCCCCGGCAGCAGCGCACAAGGGCGCGCGCGAGGCCTATATCGGGGGACGCTGGCACAAGGCCAATCTCTACGAGATGGACCTACTGCAGCCCGGCCATGAGGTGATCGGTCCGGCCATCATCGAACATCCCGCCACCACGCTCGTTGTTCACCCGCAGGACCGTGTCCACGTCGATGAGTGGACGCTGCTGCATTACACCCATTCTTGAAAGGGCACCGCCATGTTGGACAAACCTGCCTCGGCTCTGCGCCTTCGCGAACGGCTGCTCGATTCAGAACGGCTGATGGAACAGACCGGCTGCTATGACGGCATCACCGAGCTCACGCTACGCAACCAGGACCCGCTGAAATTCGAGACGCTGCACACCAAGCTGCGCGCCTATTGCGTCTCGGCCCGCGAAATGGCCCGCCGCATCTCGGCCTCGCCCGGCGTGCGCGAAGTCGGCGAAATGGTGGTGGCGATCTATACGCCCGAGGGCGATGCGATCGCGCTGTCCAACGGCATCATGGTCCACGTCCACACGATGAGCCGCTTCATCAAATGGATGATCAAGAACAATTACGAGGAAAACCCGAAGATCCGCGAAGGCGACATCTTCGCCAACAACGATGCCTTCATCGGCACCGTGCAGGTGCCCGACGTCATGGACGTGGTGCCGATCTTCCATGAAGGCACGCTGGTCGGCTGGGCCGGTGCGGTCTGCCACGAGCTCGAAGCCGGCGGCATCACGCCCGGCGGCGACGTCTGCCTGGCGCAGGAGCGCTTCACCGAAGGCCTGTTCGTCTGCGCCGAAAAGATCGGCGAGAATGACGAGATCCGCCGCGACTACGTCATCCGCTGCGAGCGCAATCTGCGCATGCCGATCTACTGGGTGCTCGACGAGAAGGCCAAGGTCGCCTCCTGCATCGACATGCGCGAAAGCGTCAAGCAGCTGATCTCCGAGATCGGCCTCGACTACTGGATGAAGGTGTCGAAGGAGTTCATCGAGGAGGGCCGTCGCGCCCAGCTCGCCCGCACCTGCCAGCTCACCGTGCCCGGCATCTATCGCGGCCACACCTTCTACGGCCATGTCACGGCGGGCAAGCCCGGCTTCCAGCTGCTTGGCGATCCCGACTGGCTCTACAACATCCCGATCGAGATGGAGATCACCACCGACGGCAAGATCACCATGGACTTCGAGGGCACGCAGCCCTGGGGCTACCATTCGATGAACTGCACGCCGGCCGGCATGGATGGAGGCATGTTCGTCACCTTGACCCAGCACATGAACTTCGAAGGCCTGGTCAATGACGGCGCCTGGATGGCGACCGAGCTGAAGCTGCCGCACGGCACCTGGACCAACCCCGACAATGAGATGGTGGCGACCGCCACATCCTGGGCGCTGCTGCTGCCGGCCTATGGCGTGTTCCAACGCCTTTTGTCGCGCGGCTTCGTCGCGCGCGGCTTCGTCGAGGAAGCCTTCGTCGGCCAGGTCAACAGCCCGATGATCGAGATGGGCGGCGAAAGCCAGTACGGTACGCCGTTCGGCATGGCGCATTTCGAATGCGCCGCCGCCGGCTCCGGCGCGCTGGCCATCGCCGATGGCCTCGACACCGCCTATGTCGGCTGGAATCCGGAATCCGACATGGGCAACATCGAGGTCTGGGAACAATCGATGCCGATGGTCTATATCGGCCGCTCGATCGTCCCCAATTCGGGCGGCGCCGGCAAATATCGCGGCGGCTGTTCCTTCGTCTCGACCTGGCTGATCAACAAGACCTCGCACCTGCGACTGCACACTTCGGAACACTCCTCGCGGGTATTCGACAATGGCGGCATGTGCGGCGGTTATCCCGCGCCGACCTGCCAGAAGCATCGCGCGGTGCGCAACTCCAACATCCACGAACTGGCGGCAAAAGGCGAACCGCTCGCGCATGCCCCAGGTATCGATCCGCATGTCTCCGACTACGAGAAGAACATCGGCGGCGACCATGCCGTGGTCGAAGGCCCCTACATCACCTCGCCGCACAAGTCGGGGGACATCTTCAGCCATTCCTACAATGGTGGCGGCGGCTACGGCGACGTGCTGGAGCGCGATCCGGTCAAGACCGCCTGGGATGTCGAGAACGGTTTTCTCACCCGCCAGGCGGCGATCCAGATTTTCGGCATCGTGCTGAAGGACGACGCCGAGGGTTATCCGGTTGCCGATATCGACGCCACCGTCGAACGTCGTGCCGCCATGCGCAGAGAGCGTCTGGCCAAGGCGATCCCGGTTTCGGACTGGATCGCTGCCGAACGCGGCCGTGTCGAGAAGGCCGACTTCGCGCCCGAGGTGAAGAAAATGTATGCCAGCGCGATCAAGCTATCGTCGCGCTTCACCAGGGATTTCAGTGATTTCTGGACCGTCGACGCCAGATCGATCTTCATGCCGGGAGCAAAGGCATGACCTCATACAGCAAGGAAGTCCTCGGCGATCTCTCAGCCGGCAAGCTGCCCTGGCCGCAGACAAAGCGCATCATGAGCGCCTACAAGGACGACGACCGCTTCTTCAAGATGCTCGCCGTCTATCAGGACCGTGTCGCATGGAAGGACCCGATCCTGCTGCCGGTCTCGGATCACCTCTTCATCTGCCAAAGCGGCGATGAACGGATCACCCGCTGCGAATGCGGCCACTCCTTCGGCGACTACCGCAAGAACTGGAAGCTCAAGGCTGCGATCAACGTGCGAAACACCGAGGAAGCGCTGCGCGAGATCTATCCCAACAGCGATATCCCCGATCCGCAATGGATGGAAATTCGCGAATTCATCTGTCCACAATGCGGCACCATGCACGAAGTGGAAGCGGCGGCGCCGGGCTACCCGATCGTCCATGATTTCGAGCCAGATCTCGAAGGCTTCTACCGCGAGTGGCTGGGCAAACCGCTTTAGCGAAACTCGATGTTACGGCCGCGTTGCCGGCAAGGTAGCGCTCCTAGCCGGCGACGGACTATGAATAAACGCATCGTACGTCGCATCGGAGACTGCCCACCATGACAGACCTTTCCGGCCGCAGCGCCATCGTCACCGGCGGGTTTTCCGGCATGGGTTTCGCCATTGCTACGGCCCTGGCGCAAGCCGGCGCCAATGTCGCCGTCGGCTCCTACATCGCGCCCGCCGGCGCCGACAGATCCGACGCCGCCTACTATCCCGGCGCCGATGAACTCGAGCGCGTGCGGTTGGCCCTGTCGGCACACGGCACCAGGGTTTGTGCCGCCCATCTCGATGTCCGCGACAGCGAGGTGACCAACCGGTTTGCAGCCGACGCGCAGGCCGCCATCGGCCCGGCCGACATACTGGTCAATGCCGCGGGCACCACCGCCGAACAGCCGGTCTGCGGCCATTCCGACGCGCTGTGGGACAAGATCGTCGACACCAATCTCAGCGGAGCGTTCCGCGTCACCCGAGCTGTGCTGCCCGGCATGATCGAGCGCGGCTGGGGCCGTATCGTCAACATCGGCTCGACGGCGGCTTCCGTCGGCTGGAAGGACAACCCGGCCTACTGCGCCTCGAAGGCCGGGCTGCTCGGCCTTACCCGCTGTGTAGCGCTGGAAGGCGCCGCGCACGGTGTCACTTGCGTCATGATCAGCCCGACCTGGGTCGAGACCGAACTGATGCGCCGCAACGTGGCGCAGGTCGTCGAGCGTGAGGGCAAGGGCAGAACCGCCGAGGAAGCGATGGCCGAGATCGCCAAGGGCAATCCCCAGCAGCGCATGCTGCAGCCGCAGGAAATCGCGGCTCTAGCCGTGTTCCTGTGCTCGGATCTGGCCAAGGGCATCACCATGGAAAACATCCAGATCACCGGCGGAGCGCTGTGGTAGCGGCCACAGTTTGAATTTTCGAACGAGCGAGCCGCATTAACGCCATTTGTCGGTTGCATGGTCGTTTTGGCCCTGCCTGCGGCAACTTTACCCCTCGCGGCAAATTTACCATTGAGTGACAGGCGATAGAGGTTATATTGTGCACTGCACAATGGATGCCCGCTGATCGGGGTCCGGCAAGGGCAGGTTCCGGCGATCGCGCATGACGCAGAAAAGCCGACCATGGGCGCTTCAGCCCAGCCGAAAGGCGGCAGCATGAGAAATCCGGTACGGATATGAAGATCCCGAAATCCATTCTGATCGATCCGGACAACAACAAGGCCTATGCCGCCTTCGCCGTTGCGGTGTCGGTCTTTGCCTTCGCCTACTCCACCAATTTCGGCCAGATCCTGATCCTCGCCTACTATCTGGTATGGCTGCCGCTGCTGTTCGTCGATTACCGGCGTTTCGCCCGCGATCTCTCCAGCGCCTGGCTGCCGCTGCTGTTTGCGGCCTATGTCTGCCTGTCGCTGTTCTGGTCGCAAGCGGCCGGCACCAGCGCGCGGGCGGGGCTGCAATATTTCTCCCACATGCTGTGCGCCTACATCGCGGCGCGCACCATCAGCACGCGCACGCTGGTGCTGGGCTCGCTGATCGGCATCTTCATCGTGCTGCTGTATTCGCTGAAGGTTGGCGCCTATGCGCTCGACACTATCGACGGCACCACCAATTTCGTCGGCGCCTTCGGCTCCAAGAACCAGATCGGCTTCTTCGCCTCGCTCGGCATCTTCTTCTGCTTCGCTTTTCTGGCCTTCTACCGGCGCAACTGGATGAGCTTCGTCTGGACCGCGCCGATCATCCTGCTGTCGGTCTATATGCTGGCGATCGCCCACTCGGCGACGTCGGTCGCTTCGCTTCCGGCGGTGATCGGTGTCGTTGCCTTGCTTGCGATGAGCAAGGTTCTGTCACGCCGCTACCGCCGCGTGCTGTTCGTCGTCGGCGCTACCGCGCTGGTCGGCGGTGTGATGGCTGCGCTGAACCTTGGCCTGCTCGATGTCGTGCTCGGCATCTTCGGCAAGGATTCGACGCTGACCGGCCGCACCTATCTCTGGGAACAGGGCTGGGCCGCCGCGCAGCAGCGTCCGGTGCTCGGTTATGGCTATGCCGCCTACTGGATCCAGGGTTTTGCCGATCCGGAACGGCTCTGGGCCGAGTTCTACATCTCCACCCGCACCGGCTTCCATTTCCACAACACCTATATCGAGACGCTGGTCGAGCTCGGCTTCATCGGCGTGACGATGCTGGCGCTGATCATCCTGCGCTCCTTCTGGGGCCATGTTTCGAAGGTGGTGTTCGGTGACTGGAGCGCCGATTCAGTGGTGCTCGCCGGCGCGGTCGGCATGATGCTGATCCGCTCCTTCTTCGAGGTCGAGATCCTCGGCCCCTATTTCATGGCCTCGTTCATCGTCTATTACGGCCTGTTCAAGCTGCGCCCGGTGCCGCTCGCCAGGGCAAGGCGGGCCTATGTTCCGGTGCCGGACGAGAACACCGCCAACGGCCGCATGCCGGCGCGCGTCTGACTTGCTTATCTCAGGCGACGGCGCGCTTGCGCAGCATCAGCCGCTGCAGGAAGCGGCGCAACGGCTCGTCATAGAGGCGCGTGGCGATGTCGGCGATGACGATGACGGAAACCGCCATGACGATGCCGAACCAGGGATGATGCGCGAACGGGTCGATCGCTGCGGCCTTGCCCGCCCCGGCGATGATCATCAGCAGCGGCGTGTGGATGATGTAGATTGGGTAGGAAATCCGCCCCAGCCAGCCATAGAGGCCTGACAGGCGCGGCGCCGTCGGCGCAATAGTGCCGACCACCACCAGCGCCGGGAAAACAAAGACGACGCAGGCGAGATCGTAGGCGACGCGCGCGCCGCCGACCGGCGCGATGGCAAAGACAACGAGCGTCAGTGCGATCGCGGCCTCTATCCACCAGCCGCGCCGCAGAAAGCCGAGCCCGCTTTGATAGCGTGTCATGGACCGGCAAAGCAGCACGCCCAGGAAGAACGAGAAACAGACGCGTGGCAGGCCGCTGATGATAGTCGATCCGGTCATGCCGAAGTCGAGGGTGCCGGCAATGATAGAGACGACCACCAGCAACACCAGACTGACGGCGATGAGCGTGCTCAGCACGCGTTTCGTCAGCAGGAAGAAGACGGCGACATAGGCTATGTTGACGATCAGCTCGAAGAACAGCGACCACGACGCGGGGTTGAGCGGAAAGATCGTGTGATAGGCATCGCTGACCAGCGGGATGAAGAACATGCCGGTCGTCAGCATGGTGCCGATCTCGGAGATCGGCATGTATTCCGCCGGAATCAGCCGGTTCTTGACGACGAGATAGAAGAAACCGAGCAGCGTGCCGGCGAGGTAGAGCGGGTAGAGGCGTATCAGGCGGATCGCCACGAAGGTGCCGACGCCCATGCCGTTTTCGATCTTGCGGTCATAGGCATGCGCGATGACGAAGCCGCTGAGCAGGAAGAACAGGTCGACGGCCAAATAGCTCGACGGCAGCACCTTGCCGGCGGCCAGGAACGGCGAGAAGTGGTAGAGCATGACGCTGATCGCCGCGACGCCGCGGATGGCATCGAGATTGAGGTAGACGTGGCGCGGTGCGGCGGGCTGCATGGAATGCCTTCAAGCGGTCGAAAAACGGAAGTTCCCGCCCGCACCCTGGCGCGAACGAGCCGAACTGGTTCCTCCCGCCTCCATCGCGCGGGCCTCGCCGAGCGAGCCCGAGCGCTAGAGCAATTCCGGGAAAAGTGGGAAACGGTTTTCCGTCCGGAATTGCTCCAAACAAACAGGTTACTGGCTGGCCGTCGGCGCCAGCTTCACCTTGATGACGTCGCCCGGCAGCACCGGCGTATCTTCCTTGGCGTCGATCTCGCTGGTCTTGCCGTCCGTCACGCGCACCAGCGAATAGATGAGCGCCGGCTCTTCATTGTGGTTTGTGATGGCGGCGGTCGTGGCCGGGTCCGATGCCTGGGCCATCAGGCCCTGTTGCATGTTGACCCTGAGTGCGGCTTCGTTGAGGTCTGCTTCGACCTGCTGCCGGTCGGCGGCAAGTCTCGAGTTCAACGTGTTCTGGGCATCGATGGCATCCTGCGTCGCCTTGCTGACCGACTGCTTGGCGGTGAGGATCGCCGTCTCATAGTCCAGGATCTTGCCCTGCAGATCGGTGACCGACTGTTGCGAGGAAAGCAGGCGTGCGTTGGCGACCAAGCCCTTTTGCGCCAGCGGACCGATACTGTCCGCCTGCTGCTGCGCCAGGTCGACCTGCTTTTGCTGGTTGACGATCTTTTTCTGCAGCGCCTCGATTTCGGACTGCAGGACCCCTTTCAGATCGTCAAGCGCCTGCAGCTTCAGCTTCAACGCTTTCTGGTCGGAGATCAGGATCTGCATTTCGTCGGCGACGATTGTCGCCAGGCGCGGGTCGCCCTCGACTTCCTTAGGCGCCTCGAAACTCTCCTTGCCGGCGAGATCGGCATCGATGCGGGCACGCTTGACGATCAACCGCACGCGCTGGTCGTCATAAATGTCGAAATTGCCCTTGGCGGTGATCAGATCCTTGCCGAGCTGGGTGCCGAAATCGGCGTTGCGCCGGATGCCGCCGGCGATGCTGATCGCCTTGAGCACGGTCAGCTCCGGCACATAGGGAAACTGGCCAGGCGTCTGGATCTCGCCCGAGATGTAGAACGGCCGGAACTGCACCATTTCCACCGAGGCTTCCGGCTTGTCCGACAAGGCAAGCTTGCGCTGCAGGGCGACGCTGATCGCGGTCGCAACCTCCGACGTGGTCTTGCCGGCGGCCGGCAGTTCGCCGACGAACGGCACCGACAAATTGCCGGCTGGACCGACCGAATATTCGCCGTTTACCGCCGACCAGTCACGGAACGTGCCTTCCACCGTCTGCCACTCGGCGACGCGGATGTTGAGCTTGTCCTGCGAGCCGAGCCGGTACTCGTCGGCCATGGCCGGAACCGCGAGCGACAGAGCGAGGCACGTGGCGACGAGCCGTGCCGGCCGCATCGGGCCGGCAAGGCGAAAATACGCTGATATGTCTGTTTTCAACTGAACGTTTCCGATCCGTTTTGGCCCCATCCGCCCGATAGGCCTGCTGCCGAGTGCCTCCTTCGGAACCTGGCAGAATACTATGGCTGCAATGCGAGACCGGCCCATCGCCGAATAGCTTTGGACCGGATTGGCTTCGGGCCGTACCGGCCCGATTGCTGACCAGTTGCGGTCGGTCAGTAGGAACCGCGCGACATCCACACCGCAGGCACGGTCTTGAGGATGATGCGAACGTCTTCGAACAGCGACCAGTTCTCGACATAGTGACGGTCGAACGCGACGCGACTGTCATAGGAGACATCGTTGCGTCCGCTGACCTGCCAGAGCCCGGTCAGGCCCGGCCGCGACTTCAAATAATAGACCGCGGCGCTGCCGTAGATCTCAAGCTCGTCGCGCACCACCGGGCGAGGCCCGACAAGGCTCATGTCGCCCTGCAGGATGTTGATGATCTGCGGCAGCTCGTCGAGGCTGAGCTTGCGCAGAACGGCGCCGACGCGGGTGACGCGCGGATCGTTCTTCAGCTTGCGGGTCGCGATCCATTCGGCGTTGGCTTCCGGATTGGCCGCGAGATAGGCGGCCAGCACACGTTCGCCGTCTTCGACCATGGTGCGGAACTTGAGGCAGGGGAAAATCCGCCCACCGCGTCCGATGCGCTTGTGGCCGTAGAAGATCGAGCCGCCGTCGGAAAGCTTGACCAGAAGGGCCACCATCAGGAACAGCGGGCTAAGCGCCACCAGGCCGACAAGTGAACCGAAAATATCGAAACTGCGCTTCAGCAGCCCGCCGATGGGTGGCGGAAAATCTACGCCGACATGCGAAAATGCCGCATTGGCCGACTTGGCAACGTCCCTCATGCAAAAGCTCCATACGTTGAACGGATGGTTTATGCCACGATACCAAAAAAATGCTGCAGCGCAACACACAATTTCCCATATGGCTGAAATAGTCACGTCAGGAATTGACTAAATAATAAACCCTCCTTGCCCAAATTTTGCCCTTTATGGCGGGTTTGTGACGAATAATTAGCAACCGTAGGAAATGTAATGCATTTTTTCGGCGGGTTTTGGGCAAATCGTCCTTTGCCGCAGAGGGAACGGCTTTAACTGATTTTCGAATCACTGGCTTTGCTAAATTAATCAAGTAAAATACTAATCAACGTTGTAGATTCTACTGTAGTATAAAGCGCATGACGAGTTAGGTCACCACCCCTGCGTGTGCATCGCAGCATGGCGGAGTCCAAGCCGCCGCCAAGCCGAAAATTATTGCAGGTTGCCCTTGCCGTCAGTTTCGCGCCTTAATAGAGTCGCAAATTATTCCTGATAGAGTCTGGATGGGTTGGGAAGGCCGGAAGCAACCGGCCGAAAAAGAGCAGCTAAATAAGCTCGCATGGCGAATGGGGAGATACTCGGGTGGGTAAGTCATCGCTTTTGCATGCTCGGGCCGGTTGACGGGCCGCCGAACATGTCATTACCAAAATTCGTCATTGGAATGGTTTTCGCCCTCGCGATCGTGGTCGCGTGGTCCTATGTCGACGGCGCGACGGTCACCACAACGGTGCTTCGCGTCATCGGCTGCGCTGTCCTCATCCAAGTCGGTTATTTCCTGCTGGTGTATGTTATGATCGCCAGGAGCGCGCCGACATCGGCCGACAGGGCTCGCGACGCCGAAAGAAGCCTCGGCGCCGACAAGGCGGTTGAAGGCGAGAAGCTCTCGGCGAGGCGCAGCGTGCATTGAACAGTCTGAAGCCGCAAGGTCGGCCTCGGATCATCTTGCAGCCGGACTCAGCCTGCTTCGGCCGGCTCGGGTTCCGATTGCTCGCCTGAAAGCATTTTCGACAGGCGGCTGCCGGCCTTCGCTTTCAACCTCTGATATTGCCCGACTTCGACGATTCGTCCGTTTTCGACTGCAACCACCCAGTCGGCGAAGGCGATCATCGATGGCCTGTGCGCAATGGTCAGGATCGTCATCGATCCGCGCAAGCCGTCGATCGATTTGGCGATCAGGGACTGGTTCTGCCAGTCGAGCGCGCTGGTCGCCTCGTCGAGAATGAGCAGCGAAGGTTTGCGCAGCAGCGCGCGCGCCAGCGCGATGCGCTGGCGTTCGCCGCCCGAGAGCCGGACGCCGCGGTCGCCGACCACCGTGTCGAGCCGCAACTCCAGCCGCTCGACGAAGTCGGCGCCATGCGCAGCGCGCAGTGCAGTCCACAGCTCCGCGTCACTGGCTTGCGGCGCGGCAAGGCGCAGATTGGCGGCGATCGTATCGTGCAGCAGGAACACGTCTTGCGGCACATACGCCACCTGGTCGCGCCAGCGCCGGCGGTTGGCGGCGCCGATCTCGACGCCATCGGCCAGGATTTTGCCCTCGCTCGGTTCGAGCAGGCCAAGCAGCATGTCGGCAAGCGTGCTCTTGCCCGATCCTGACGGACCGATCAGCGCCGTTACCTTGCCGGCGGGTAGGCCAAAGGTGACATCGCTCACCACCGGCTTGCCGCCCGCCTCATAGGCAAAGGAGACATTGCGTATGTTGAGCCCGACATCGAGCGACAGCTTGGCATCCGATTCGAGGTTTGCCGGCTCGCGCTCGGCATCGAAACGCGCCTGCATGTCGCGCATCGAGGCATAGGCCGGCAGATTGATCAGCACCTGCTGCGCCTGCATCTGCATGTCCATGAAGCGCGGCGCAATGCGCATGAACACCAGAAGCAGGACAACGATCTCGGCCAGCGAGAGGTTGAAGCGCACCAAAGCGACATAGATGAACAGGCTCAGACCAATGACGCTGGCGACCTGGAACAGAGCGGTGCCGATGGTGCTGTTGCGCACATAGTTGATGTTGTCGGCCTTCATCTTCTCCAGTGTCGCGCGAAGCTGCGCGTAATAGGTCGCCTCGACATTCAGGCTCTTGGCCACCTTGATGCCGCCGAGGAACTCCGAGACCGTTCGGTACTGCTCCTGGCGATTGCTGGTCAAAACCCGGCCGAAGGCGCTGGCTCGTGCCCGAAACGGCTGCAGCGCCAGGAAGGTGACGATGCCGACGACAATGGCAAACGCCGTCATCACTGTCGAAATGAACAGCGAGACAACGAGATAACCCGCCAGAAGCACGGCGATCTGCACCAGCATCAGCAGGGAGAACGCCGCCGACTGCACGCGGTCGATATCGCCGGTCAGCGCATGGTCGAGATCGGAGCTGCGCATGCGCGCGAATATCCCCCACCGCGCCTTGCCGATGCTCTCGAACAGGTTCATGCGCAGGCGATTGATGAAGTCGAGCAGCAGCCGCGCCATGTAGACGGATTTATAGCGGTTGAACGCTGCCTGCAGCGCGACAAGCCCGACCAGCAGGCAAAGCACCGTGGTCAATTGCAGCGTTCCGTCCGGAGCCAGCCAGCGCACCCAGTCGCGGTCAGGCAACCTGACCGCGAAATTCTGCTCGGGTCGCCCGACCAGATGCAGCAGCGGCACCAGAAGCAGGATCGAGATGCCTTCGGTCAGGCTTCCCAGGATCAGGAACAGCAATGCCGTGAAGGTCCTGCGCCCGCCGATCCGGGCCATGGCGGCGCCGAAGCCGGCGACATCGCGGTAAAACGAAAAGCGCAGGATCTGCGATGCGGACATGTCAGTCACCGCGGCCCTTTGTCGGCCGCCAGATCGTTTTCGATCAGGGCGACGGCTTCGCCGATACGGTCGAGCCCGGTGGGCACTTCGAGGCGGCAGACGCCGATCTGGCTGGCCAGGGCGGCGCATTGGCGAAGATGTGTCGTGGCAAAATCGCCGACCAGGGCTGGACGGCCGAAACGCGTCACATAGGAAAATTTGATGATTGCCGGCAGGGCGCCGATGCCTGGCAGCGGCGTGATCGCTGCCTTGTCGCTGCGCTCGAGGATATAGATCCGGGTCGCCGGCACCGCGTCTGCCGCAAATCCGGCGTGCAGGCGGTGCTGCATCTTGTCGATCGCCGCATGCACCTGCGGGCGTATCTCTGCCTGGCGGATGGGAAACGCGGCGGCGGCATCGGCGGCGAGCTTCAACTGCGGAAAACCCGGAACGATCATCGGCCGGTCCGTGAGATCGAGCGCCACGACATCGTCGGTCAGCAATCGATGCCCGGCACGGATCATCGCGCTCGCCGTCGTCGATTTGCCGGCGCCCTTGTCGCCCATGAAGACAGCGCTCTTGCCGCCGACCGCAATGGCGCTGGCGTGCAGGATGAGCAGGCCGCGCTGGTGCAGGAGCAGTGCCATGACCGGACCGAGCAGCGGAAACGCCAGCAGCGCATCGTCGACATCGGGCGCCGGCTCCACCTCGATGCGGCAGGCATCGGTGATCAGGAAGGCGCCGACCGTCTGCCATGCCAAATATTGCTGCCGCGGCTCGAAACGGAAAGCAGTTCCGGTCTCGGGCGAGGGTTTTGGCAGGTCGATCGGGCCGACCGTGATCAGCACATCGACGCAAGCTGGTTCGCTCGGCTCTAGCTCAGGCAGTTCGACCTGCGAAGCGATCGTCAGCCCATAGGCTTTGTAGAAGTGCTGTGCGCGAGCAGCAATTGCATGGCGGTCATCAGCGGCAAGAGGCATGTTGGCCGGCATCATCAGTGGCTCCCGCGCTGTTGCACCTGCCGCAGCCACAACGATAGCGAAATCGAACGCCATACATACTGGACATCGGGCAAGGTCGCGGCCTCGGGTTGGCTGGAAATACGGCCATAGGCGGCGGTCACCTCAGGCAGGTTGACGTAAGGGGCAATCCGCGCCGCATCTTTCACCAGCACCTTGTCCAGGAGATCGCGGTGATTGCCCAGCATGCCTTTGACCAAATTGGAGGTGAAATCGATCTTGTCGCGCCGCCACTGCACCGCCGGGGGCAAAATTCCTTCCATGGCACGGCGCAACACCGAGCGGCCAAAGCCCTGGTTCAGCTTTTCCGCGCCGGGCAGTGCCAGGCAGAACTCGACCAGCGGCTTGTCCCAGAAGGGGTAGCGCGGCTCGACGCCGAAATTGGCGGCGGCCTTGTCGAGAACCTCGAAGGCGTGCGGCACCATGCCGTTCGACAGCAGCCAGCGATGGGTCAAGGTCTCGCTGGCGCTGACCGCGGGCGGCATATAGCCGGCCCTGCGGAACCGTTCGACGAGGTCGGTACGCATCGCCAGGTCCGGATTGATCAGGGCGCGCCAGCTCGTCGCCGGCCGCCCAGTGGGATGGCGCCGCAATTTGCCAAGCACGCGGTTCGCGAACCGCTTGATTCTCGCGATGCGCCAGGCCGGCCCGTAAAGGGTAAGGAACTGGTAGTAGAGGCCGAGCATGCCATCGCCATAGGTGTTGGAGGCGCTGCGCAGCTCGCGCCACAGCTCCATCCATTTGCCGGCATAGGCGAGTTCGTGCAGGTGGCCGTGGCCCTGCGAAACCACCTCGTCGCCGCCATGGCCGTCCAGCAGCACCTTCATGCCCTTGGCGCCGGCGGTCCTGTAGATGTCGCGGGTCAGCGACAGGCCGGGGGCCAGGAACGTTTCCTCCTGCTCTTCCAGAATGCGTTCGAACTCGGCGAAGGGCGCGTAGTTGCCGACGGAAATCAAAGTGCCGTCGACCTTCTCCTGTCCAAGCACTGCCTCGATGAAAGGCCGCTCGTCCATCGGCGAACCCTTTTCGAACACCAGCGAAAACGTCGGCAGCCTCGGCTTTCGCTGCGCGGCATTCTGCAGGCCCGCCACGCAGGCGATCGACGAGGAATCGAGGCCTCCGCTCAGCATAGCACCGACCGCAGGCGTGCCGCGCATACGGTTGCGGACCGATTGCGAAAACAGATGCCGGAATTCCTCGGCCGTATCCGATCGCATCGGCCTTGGCGAGGGTTCGATCTGCCAGTAGCGGCGCAGCACCACCTGGTTGCCGGTCACTGTCAGACTGTGGCGCGCCGGCAGGCGGAAGATATCGGCATAGGCTGTCGACTGCGGATCG
Organism: Mesorhizobium sp. M0016; assembly: GCF_040324035.1. Classification (NCBI taxonomy): domain Bacteria; kingdom Pseudomonadati; phylum Pseudomonadota; class Alphaproteobacteria; order Hyphomicrobiales; family Phyllobacteriaceae; genus Mesorhizobium; species Mesorhizobium sp. M0016. The sequence goes on from NZ_JAMYVM010000014.1 coordinate 115,878, forward strand.
TCGGGCAGCCCGGCCAGGAATCCCGAAATCTGGTGTTCGCTGATGCGCATGTCGACGCCGCCGGCATCGAGGATCGGCCCGATCTCCGAGGCAAAGACGAAGCGCCGGTCGCTCGAATGATAGTAGAACGGTTTGACGCCGAAATGGTCGCGCACGCAAAACAGCTGCCGGCGCTCGCCATCCCAGATGGCAAAGGCGAAGTCGCCTTGCAGATGCTCGGGGCAGGCTTCGCCCCAGCGCAGATAGGCGCGCATCAACAGCACGGCGTCGGCAACCGAACTGTCCCTGATGCCAAGCCTGGCCAGCAATTCGTCGCGATTGTCCAGCCGGCAGTCCGCGGTGATCGCGAGCTTGCCGCCGGCCATGGTCAGCGGGCCGGGGCCGGCTTCATCGGTGGTGTTGAGCCAGGCGTGGCCAAGAACGACGCCCTCGTCCATCCACCACGAACTGCCGTCAGGCGCGCGATGTTGCATGCGGGTAAGCATGCGCTGGATGTCGGCCGCGGCGGCCTGCCTGCCTTCCTGCCTCAGCAGAATTCCGGCGACGCCGCTCATCGCTCACTGGCCGTGGTCGACGAGATGGTTAAACCTGCCAAGCGAGCCGCCGAGCACGATGTGGTCGCCACTGACCAGCCAGGCATGCGCCTTCAACTCGGTCCCGGTATCGCGCTCGATGCCGATGCGGATTTTTGAGGCGTTGCCCTGGCGGGCAAGCAAATACTGGCCGGAAAGCGCTTGGGTCAGACAGCTTGCGCCAGGCACCAGGCGGGCAGCCGCAGCCACGCCCCAGGCGACACGCCTGAGATCGCCGATGTCAGCTGTCTCGCTTGCATCGAGCCGCGTCACTATTCGGCGAATCCTGTTATAGGAAAGCAGCGTCAGCCCCAGCCGCACCGCCACGACCACCGCAAGGCAGTGGGCGAGAAAGAGCATCTCCGGCCCGCTCAGCGAGAAAGCTCTAGACAAGTTCCTCATCATGGAGCCTCGCAAGCCCGGCGTCCGCCAAGCCCTTCAACAATCCATCGACATCGGGCTTGCAGCGTTCCGGATCGACATTGTAGCGATCCAGCACGGCGCTGCGGATTTCGGAAATCGGCCGCGGCTCCTGGATCAGCTCCCAGATATAGGCGCCGACGCTGTTCAGGCTGTAATAGATGTTGGACCTCATATCGAGCAGCGCCAGGCCGTTGCCGAATTCGCAGGCCACGGCATCCTTGCTCGCGCTCATCCGATCGTGGTCCGTGGGGTTCCAGTCCATTCCTAAACCTCGCTCACAACACCAACGCTTCGGCAATTCCGGACAAAGACGCGAGAGCCGGGGTTTGACCCCCGACTCTCCTTAGTGCGCTCTGTTTGCAGAGTCCGGACTTTGTCACCCCAACGAGAGAAGACTCAGGAGAAGGTGAGTTCGCCGACCGGCGTATGTGCCGGAAACGAGGCGTCGAGTGCCGTAGTACCGCTACCGCCTTGCGTGATGGTCTCGATCGAGCCGTGGACCGTCAGGCTAGGGGTTTCGTACTCATGCTTTTCAACATTCTGTTCCAATTTACTCTCCACTTGTGGACTGGAAGCGGCCTGTCGATTGCCGGCAGCGAGCTATTGCTGCACCGCAATAGCTGCATGGCAGCATTTATGAGTCAAGCCTGATTTACCCGCCGTTAATCAATTCGCGGTTGCGGTAGCCTTCAATGGTGATCAAAACGGCTTGCATTTTCACAGCCTAGGTGATTTCAGCGGAGTGACCGTGGTTCTTAGTTACGTAGCTGATTTTATTACATTAAATTTTCTAGTCGAACGCTCGTCATTTGGGCGCTAGCGCGTGTTCCCACAAGATCGTTGCTGACGTGTCGGGCATAGGCTCCGATCAGGCGACGCCTTGCATCGTTGTACGACTGTGTCGCCAGACGTCCAGGTTGCAGGAAAATTGTCTCCAAAGGAAAAACTGGACGCGGCGCATGAATTTGGCGATGCTTTGCTTCGCAGTTGCAATATAACGCGCCTGGCGAATTTTTTGCGGAGATGCTGCAGCATATGGCATTGCAGGAAGGGACCTTCGAAAGGTTGCGCGCCGCTGGCTGCGCCGACGAAGTGGCCTATGTGCAGGCTTGCCTGCGGCTGTTCTTCGCCTCCGGGGCGAGCCCCAGCGCCGCGCCTGCACCGGCCATCTCCGTTGCCGATGTTTGCGATATCGCCAGGCTGAACAAGGTCGCCACCTTCATGCTGAAGGCGCTGTCGCGCCCACCGGCGGGCGAGACGCCGCCGGGATTGCTCGAGTGGCTCGACACTTATCGCCGGCGCACGATTGCGATGAACTCGTCCGGCATCATGGATTCGATGGCCATCGACAAGGCGCTGCGCGGCAGCAGCATCGATTTCGTCTTCCTGAAGGGCCCCCTCCAGCAGCAACTGCTCTATGGCGACCATTTCATGAAGCCGTCTGGAGATGTCGACATATTGGTGTCGCCGGCCGGCTTCTTTAGAGCTCGTGATGCGCTGCGCTCGATCGGCTACGAGGTCGCCGGTAAGTCCCGCTCCGTCTGGTGGGTGCGCTTTCTGGGCGAGCAGCACATGGTTCGCAGCCAGGGTCGGAAATTGTCCACCGTCGATCTCCATTACCGGCTCCAGCAGCCGGGATCGCCCAGCCCGCGCGATACGGAAGGGTTCCTGCGCCGCAAGCGCGCGCTTGCGATCGCCGGCTCCAGCGTGCCGTTCATCTCGGCCTCCGACACTTTGCTCCTGTCCTGCATCAGTGTCGCAAAGGCGCTGTTCAACCGCGAGCCGTGCGCGGGCTATGTCTGCGATGTCCGGGCCGCTGCCGGTCGGCTGAGCGAGGCCGAGCAGCAGACTGTGCTCGACTACGCGGCCGAGCAGGGGCTGGCTGACACCCTGCTGCTGGGCCTGCGCGCCGCCGATGTGGTGCTTGGTGGCGCCGGCACGCTGCTGTCGGATCGGGCCACCAGGATCCTCTCACGCATCGGCAATGAAGACCTGTTCCACATGGTCATCGCGCCGTGGCTGTCGTCGCTCAGATGGCCGCAACGGCGCACCGTTTTGTGGGAATTGTGCGGCCGCGAACCTGTCCGCTATCTGACCGAGGCCGGCTGGGCCGCGTCAGCCGACCTCAGCCGGCGGATTTTCGAGCGGGAAAGCCGGTGACGATGAGGGTCGTCATGCAGCAGGCAGATAACGTTCCGTCCCGATCCGCTGGGGATGGATCGGGGGATGGATCGGGGTCCGGCGCCGCGCGCCGGGAGGGCGAGGGGCCTCGCGACACTTTATGCAATCGAAAGGCCACCCTATGTCCATGACAGAATCCCGGGTCTGCGTGATCATCGCGGCGCGCAACGCGGCCCGGACCATTCCCGCAGCCATCGCCTCGGCGCTGCGCGAGCCGGAGGTGGCGGAAGTCGTTGTCGTCGACGACGCCTCCACCGACGACACCGCAAAGGTGGCCAGCGCTGCCGACGATGGCAGCGGTCGGCTTTCGGTCATCCGGCTCGACGTCAATCGCGGCCCGTCCTTCGCTCGCAATGCCGCCATTGCCGGGTCGAAATCGCCTTTCATCAGCATTCTCGACGCCGACGATTTCTTCCTTCAGGGACGGTTTCGCCAGCTGTTTGCCAGCACCGACTGGGATTTCGCCGCCGACAACATCATGCTGATCCGTGACGATACGGCGACCGATGTCTCGAAGATCGTCGCCCCGTCCTTTTCGGCGGACCCGGAATTCCTCGACTTCGAGCGATTCATCGAGGGCAACATCTCCAGACGGCGTGTCCAGCGCGGCGAACTCGGCTTTCTCAAGCCGGTGATATCAAGAGCTTTCCTCGACAGGCATGGGCTGCGTTACGACGAGAACCTGCGTCTCGGCGAAGATTACGAACTCTACGCTCGCGCCTTTGCCCTTGGCGCACGCTTCAAGGTCATCCGTTCCTGCGGCTATGGCGCGATCGTGCGCGCCGATTCGTTGAGCGGGCGCCACAAGACACAGGATCTGAAGCGCCTCGCCGATGCGGATCTGGCACTGCTCGAGATCGACAGCCTGCCGGAAGGCTCCAAGGCCCTGCTGCGCAAGCACGAGCGGCATGTGCGTGACAAATACCGGCTGCGCAATTTCCTCGATGTGAAGGCCGAGCGCGGCATGGCGTCTGCCGCCGCCTATGCGCTGGCCAGCCAGTCGAACCTCATTCCTATCGTTGTCGGCGTGGCCGCCGACAAGCTCGATGCGTTGTTTCGCCACGCCGGTCTGTCCCCGCGGCAGCAGCCGGTGCCGCCCTTGCGCTTCCTCATGGCCGCTACCAACACGGCGGCGCAAAAGTAGGCTCCGCCAAGTCCGGGACGGCGGCCGCAAGGCTGAAAAAATTGCCTTTCTGAAACTCGGAGGTTGCCTACACGCCCCGACGATGGCACTGTATGTTGCGGTGCAGCAATTTTGGAAGGCCAACGGAATGGCTTCAATTTTCAGCTTCAGGTCCAGGGACCCAGCGCGGGACAAGCAGACCGATCTGGCGCGTTTCGACCGTCTGGCAAAGCTGTTGGATCAGATCACGGCCGAGATTGCGGCCGAAAAGACCGGGCTGGAGGCCCGCTACCGGTCGAAGTCCACCAACGCGGCCTTCCTGGTCGAGTCGATGGAGAACGGCTCGGCGTCGGCAAGCAAGCTGTCGGAAGTCGGCGAGTTGACGAAGTCCATCCTGAACTGCGAACAGCGCATCGCCGAGCTGGTGCGCCAGACGAGCCGGATGAAGGAACTGCGTCATTCGCTCGACGCGATCGTCGACGAGAATGGCCATGGTTTTGATTCGCACGGCGAATATGTCGAATCCGCAGGTCGCTTCGGCTGAACACGGTCACACGAGACACAGAAGAGAAAGTTCGGGGACGGAGGATCGGGATCGGCCCGTTAGCAATGTGGGCCAATCGGTGACTTTGGGTTGGGGCGGAACAGCACAAAGGTGAATTGATATGAACGCAGATCCGAAGACGACGCCCATGGCGGCAATCGATGCCATGATTTCGACGCGGCCAAATCGGCCAATGCGTCTTGTAAACCCAACGCGTCTTCTATCCGTTGGTGCGCTTCTGTTGGCGGCAGCCGCAGCTCTGCTCGGCGCCGCCCACCCCTCCCGCGCCCAGGACGCCTCCCCGGAGATGCAAAGCGCACCGTCCTTCGTCGACGATTTCAAGAGTTTCGATCGTTCGCGCTGGTATGTCTCCGACGGTTGGTCGAACGGCAATCACCAGAACTGCACCTGGTCGAAAAGCCTGGTAAAATTTTCCGACAACATGCTGACGCTCGGCTTCGAAAAGCGCAAACTGAAGGACCGCGAGTTCGCCTGCGCCGAGATCCAGACCAAGCAGCGCTTCGGCTATGGGACCTATGAAGCACGGATGAAGACCGACACCGGATCCGGTCTCAACGCCGCTTTCTTCACCTATATCGGCCCTGCCGACAAACAGCCCTGGTATGAGATCGACTTCGAGGTGCTGACCAAGGATACATCCAAGGTGCAGGTCAACAGCTACATCGCCGGCAAGCCCAAGAACGAGAAGCTGGCCGAGGTCGAAGGCGGCGCCGACAAGGGCTTCAACGACTATGCCTTTATCTGGGAAAAGGACCGGCTGCGCTGGTACGTCAACGGCAAGCTGGTCCAGGAAGTGACCAATCCCGAGCAATTGCCGACCCACTCGCAGAAGATATTCTTCAGCCTCTGGGGCAGCGACACGCTGAAAAACTGGATGGGCGCCTTTTCGGACCCCGGCCGCCAGGTGACGATGCAGGTGCAGCGCGTGGCCTTCACCGCGCTCGGCCAGCCGTGCCAGTTTCCGGAATCGCTGGCATGCAGTGTAAGCAGCATAAAGTAGATCTGAACCGGCCCGGCCATATAAGGCCAAAGGGCGTGAACAGGAATTAACCCGAATGAATTTGACGGTCTTTGGAATTGGCTATGTCGGTCTCGTGCAGGCCGCGGTGCTTGCGGAGGTCGGGCACCAGGTGGTGTGCGTCGATGTCGATGAAAAGAAGGTCGAGCGGCTCAACCAGGGCCTGGTGCCGATTTTCGAACCGGGACTGGAGGCCCTGGTCAAGGAGAACCACGCCGCCGGCCGCATCAAGTTCACCACCGATGCCGCCGCCGGCGTCAAGCATGGCGAGATCCAGATGATTGCGGTCGGCACGCCACCCGGCGAAGATGGTTCGGCCGACCTCAAATATGTGCTGGCGGTGGCCGAGACCATCGGCCGCGAGATGGATAGTCCCAAGATCGTCGTCGGCAAGTCGACCGTGCCGGTCGGCACCTGCGAAAAGGTGAAGGCCAAAATCGCCGCGACGCTGAAGGCGCGCGGGCGCCAGGACCTGGCTTTCGACGTCGCTTCCAATCCTGAGTTCCTCAAGGAGGGTTCCGCCGTCGCCGACTGCATGAAGCCTGACCGCATCATTGTCGGCACCAACAGCGAGGGCACCGAGGCGGTGATGCGGGAGCTCTACGCGCCGTTCAACCGCAACCACGAGAAGATGATCGTGATGGACGTGCGCAGCGCCGAATTCACGAAGTACGCCGCCAACTGCATGCTGGCGACCAAGATCTCCTTCATGAACGAAATGGCCAATCTGGCCGAGCAGCTCGGCGCCGACATCGAGGAGGTGCGCAAGGGCATCGGCTCGGATCCGCGCATCGGCTATCACTTCATCTATCCCGGCCTCGGCTATGGCGGTTCGTGCTTCCCCAAGGATGTCCGCGCGCTGATCAAGACCGCCGAAGGTGTCAAGTTCGACGCCAAGCTGCTGCGCGCCGTGGAGGAGCGCAACAATGCGCAGAAGTCGGTGCTGTTCGACAAGGTGCACCGTTATTTCAAGGGCAGTCTCAAGGGCAAGACCTTCGCGCTCTGGGGCCTCGCCTTCAAGCCCAACACCGACGACATGCGCGAGGCGCCGGCGCGCGTCCTGATGGAGGCCCTGTGGCAGGCCGGCGCCAATGTGCAGGCCTACGACCCCGAGGCGATGCAGGAATGCCAGGCCATCTACGGCCTGCGCGACGACCTTTTGTTGTGCGGCACCAAGGAGGCGGCGTTGCGCGGCGCCGACGCTTTGCTGATCGCCACCGAATGGAAGAGTTTCCGCGCCCCGTCCTTCGACGCGGTGAAGGATGCCCTGACCACGCCGGTCATCTTCGATGGCCGCAACCTCTATGATCCCAAGGTCATCGCCCGTCACGGCATCGAGTATTTCTCGATCGGCAGGATGGCGGCGTGAAGGCAGGGCGGCACAACGCGGAGCCAGGTTCATGAAAGTTCTGTTTGCAGGCGGCACCGGCTACACGCCGCAATTCAGCGGGGGCGTCCAGTCGAGCACCCACCACCTGGTCGAGCAATTGCGCGAAAACGGTCACGAGGCATCCGTTCTGGCAGCGCTGTTCGGCGACGGCATGTTCGGCTTCCGGGCGCGCGCCAAGATGAAGCTCCTTCGTCAGCGCGCGGTCATCGACAATTTCCCGGGCTATCCGGTTGTACGGGCGTGGTTCCCCTGGGAAGCGGCCGACTTCGCCGTCAAAAAGTTGAGGCCGGATGTCGCGGTCGTGCAGTGCCACAATTCGGTGCCGATCGGCAGAGAGCTGCAGAGGCTTGGCGTGCCGCTGACCGTCTATCTGAGGAATGTCGAATTCGACGAATTGGCCGGCGATCTGCGTGAGCTCCATTCGGCGGTCTATATCGCCAACTCCGAGTTCACCGCGCGCGCCTATAAGGCAAAATTCGATATCGATTCGACGGTTATTCCGCCGACCATCAATCCCGCGTTCTACAGCACACCGACGACCGGTGAATTTGTCACGCTCATCAATCCATATGAGGAAAAAGGCTTCGATCTTGCGGTGCGCATTGCCGCCGCCTGTCCCGAGATCCCGTTCCTGTTCGTCGAAAGCTGGAAGCTCGACGACGATCATCGAGCCCGGATCGAAGCAACAATCTCTCCCCTCCAGAACGTCAAGCTGGAAAGCCGCACCAGCGACATGAAGACGGTCTACGGCCGCACGAAAATCCTGCTTGCGCCCAGCAAATGGGAAGAAGCCTGGGGCCGGGTGGCCTCGGAAGCGCATTGTAGTGGCATTCCCGTAGTCGGCTCGCGGCGCGGCGGTCTGCCGGAAGCGATCGGCGCCGGCGGCGTGGTATTGGACTACGACGCCCCGCTCGCCGACTGGGTCGCAACGGTCAGGCGGCTGTGGAGCGACGAGGCCGAGTACAAGCGGCTGTCAGCGACAGCACGTCAGTTTTCGGAGCGGCGGCAAATGAACCCCGACAGCCAGTTCGCAACGTTCATGGGCGTTCTCGACCGCGCAAGACGTGTCGGTTTGGAGCGCGCAGCCTAAACGCGTCGTGTTGCAGTTCAGCTGAGACGCTGCACGACCGTGGTCGCGCAAAGTTTCCGTTAGCCAGGTCGTGCGCCTATCCCTCCGGATCACTTTTAATTGCTGCAGTGCAATATTTTGTGGCACTGCAGCAATCAACGTGTATTCTGCCTGTCTACATTAGGGCTTGTGCGATATGGACCGCTTGGTTCGAGCAAGCCCCAACCTTATGGGCGGGTCATGCGCGTGGGCTTTGTCGTCGGCGAATTCCCTCTGCTTTCGGAAACCTTCGTCGTGGACCAGATGGCTGGGCTGCTGGCGCGGGGCTTTCAGGTCGAAGTCGTCTGCGAAAAGATGCAAGGTGACCACCGAATTGACCGGCAAAGCGAGCCGATGGCGACGCTGCTCGCCAGAACCCGACATTGGTGGCGATGGGCCGCTGGAATCAGCAAATTTGTACAACGTCTGCCGCCGCGTCTGCGATACAAGGCCTCGACCGTTCTCGACATCGCCTTTGCACGTCGCCTGAACCGCTGCGACGTGATTGTCGCCCACTTCGGACAGAACGGCGAGAGAGCAGCCGCACTGAAGAAATGGAAGGTGCTCAAACCACCGATCATAACCATCTTTCACGGCGCGGACGTGGCGATCCCGGCGCGGCAGGCAGTGCTCGCGACACAATATGCCGGGCTGACCAAGCATGGGACCCTGAACCTGCCCGTCAACGATTACTTCCGCACGATGCTGCTGGAAGCCGGCCTGTCCCAGGCGAGCACGACGGTCCACCATATGGGAATTGACACCCGCGAAATCGGCTATCGCTGGGAATCGTGGGAAGGCACCCAACTGGTCGTGACGACGGTTTGCCGCCTGGTCGAAAAGAAAGGCGTCGAGTTCGCCTTGCGAGCCCTGGCCTCCCTCAAGGCCTCCCAGCCGCAGCTAGACTGGCGTTACGACATTGTTGGCGACGGTCCTCTGCGGATGAATCTGGAGAAGCTGGCCGTAGAGCTGGGCTTGGCTGGTCGCGTAACATTCCTCGGCAGCCTCCCTCACGCGGAGGTGAAAAGACGGCTTCGCATGGCGCATCTCTTTTTACTGCCAAGTATCACTGCCAGCGACGGAGATATGGAAGGCATTCCGGTCGCGCTCATGGAGGCCATGGCCGCCGGATTGATTGCGGTCAGCACGTATCATTCGGGAATCCCGGAGCTCATCAAGGATGGGGAGACGGGGTTGCTTGCGCCCGAGCGAGACATTTCAGCGCTTGCCGGCAAGCTTGCCTGGGCCGCGCAGCACCCGACTGAATGCGAGCGTATCGCGCTTGCCGCACGCCGCAAAGTCGAGGACGACTTCAACGCAGATGTTCTGAATGAACGTTTTGCGCAGATCGTTACCCAACTGGCCACATCGAGCCCTGCGCATGAACCTGCCGGTCATGTCGGGGTTTCCGAGGGCTTGGCGGATCCTTCATCTGCCGGCTGACACTGCTGCTCTGCGTTTGATCGGCAGACACGCCAAGCCGAGGGAAATCTTGCTACAGTGCACCAAAAATGTTGCAGTGCAGCAAGACCTATACTAACGTCCCTGCGGGTGGGCCAACAGCGGTAGAGTTCCATGCTGCATGTCTTGTGCCTCCGGCACCCTGTTTTCGGCCCGGCTTTTGTCAAGGGCACACCGGCTCTCCGCACGAGCGCATCCTGCCGATGAAGATTTGCTTCGTAGTCGACAAGTTCCCCTCATTGTCCGAAACCTTTGTTCTCGACCAGATAGCCGGATGCCTTGAGCGCGGCATGGAAGTCGGCGTCGTCTGCAACGAGACGTCCTTCGGCAGGGACAGCAACATCGATGATCCGCGCTGGCAGGCGCTGCCAGGAAAGGTCATATGCTGGTGGGGTGGCCTGGGTCGCTATCGCCCGCTGCTCAGGAAGTGGTCCGGCAGGTTCTGGGACAAGCTCTCGACCGCCATCGACATTGCTCATGCCCGAAAACTGCAGGGCGCCGACGTCATCGTTGCCCATTTCGGCAACAACGGCATGCGCGTGGCCCGCGCGATCAAGCGCGGGAGGATTTCCGCTCCCCTGGTGACGATATTTCACGGCCGTGATGTCGGCGAACCGCTGCATGACAATACGCTCGCGCGCTACAAGATTGTGTTCGAAAAGGGCGTTCTTCAACTGCCGGTGAATGCGTTTTTCCGCGATGCCTTGATTGAGGTCGGTGCATCGCCGGAGCAGGTTGTGGTTCACCATATGGGGGTGCGGCCGAGTGACATCGACTATCGGTGGCGTTCATGGGAGCAGGCTACGCTCTCCTTCATCTCGGTCTGCCGCCTGACTGAAAAGAAGGGCATCGAATATGCGCTTCGCGCGCTTGCTGGCCTGCCGCGGCGAGACTGGATCTACTCGGTGATCGGCGGCGGAGAACTTCTCGAGCAGCTGAAGGGGATCGCCGCAGAGCTTGGCATTGCCGACAGGGTGAATTTTCTTGGGCCCCGGCCGCACAGCGAAGTCAAACAGCGTCTGCGCGATGCGCATGTGTTCCTGCTGCCCAGCGTCGGCGCCCGCGATGGCGATCTGGAAGGCATTCCGGTTTCCCTGATGGAAGCGATGGCCGCCGGCCTGACGGTGGTCAGCACGTATCATTCCGGGATCCCTGAACTGATCGATGATCACAAGACGGGTTTTCTCGTGGCTGAGCGGGACGTTGCGGCGCTGACCGGAAAGCTTGCCTGGATCGCCGAGAATCCGAAGCCGTGTGAAGAGATCGCTCTCGCAGCGCGCAAGAAGATCGAGGCCGAGTTCAACTCCGATCTGCTGAACCAACATTTCGTGGAAATCGCCATGCGGCTTGGCGAAACGAGGTCGCTTGCATGAACGCCAATCCGCCCCCCCAGTTCGGTCGTGTCGCCCTGCGCGGCGGGCTGGTAACCATCGGCGCCCAGGGCTTCAAGATGGCGATCCAGTTTCTCTCCGTCATCGTGCTGGCCCGTCTGCTCGTCCCCGAGGATTTCGGTCTGGTGGCTTCCGTCGGGCCGATCGTGGCCTTCGTCGGGCTGCTTCAGAATCTGGGCCTGCAGCAGGCTGTGGTTCAGCGCAAGGACATCAGCAACCAGCAGCTCAACCAGGTGTTCTGGATCAGCGCGCTCGTCGGGCTGGGTAGTGCCGTGGTAGTGGCCGGCCTGGCGCCTGCCATCGCCGCGTTCTATGGCGATCAACGTATGTCCGGCATCACCCTTGGCTCCGCCCTGCCGCTGCTTCTCGGCAGTCTCGCCGCAGTGCCGCTGGCGTTGATGAACCGGCACCTGCAGTTCGGCCAGCTCGCACTGAACGACGTGATAAGCGCCGCCGCCGGACTTCTGGCCGCCGCGATCGCGGCCTATGCGGGGTTGGGCTACTGGTCGCTGGTCATCGGCCCGGCGGTTTCGGCAGCTATCGCCCTGGCTGCCGCCTGGCTGGTGGCGCGTTGGACGCCTTTGCGGCCGGACCTGAAGGTCGATGCCGATATATTGTCGTTCGGCGCCAACCTGACCGGCTTCAACCTCGCCAACTTCTTCTCGCGCAATCTCGACAACATTCTCATCGGAAAATATTCCGGGGCGATCGAACTCGGCTATTACGACCGCGCCTACAAGCTCCTGTTGTTCCCGCTTCAGAACATCAACCAGCCGCTTACACGGGTCATGGTGCCGCTGCTCAGCCGCATCCACGATGACAAGGCCCGCTTTCGCGATATCTATGTGCGCACCAACTGGATGCTGGCGGCCGTTACCATGCCGGGCATCGCGGCGCTGACGCTGACCTCCAATCAGATCGTCGGACTTCTCTTCGGCGCGGGCTGGGCACCGGTCGCACCGATCTTTGCCTGGCTGGGCATCGCCAGCCTGGTCCAGTCCGTTTCAAGCACGACGGGATGGATATTCATCTGTCAGGGCAAGACGAAGACCATGTTCCATTGGGGCATCTATTCGTCGCTGACGACCGTCGCTGCCTTCGTCGTTGGCCTGCACTGGGGCGCCGTCGGCGTTGCCGCGGCCTATGCCATCAGCGGTTACGTGCTGCGCGTTCCCGTGCTGGCGCTACTGGTCCATCGCGTCGGTCCGGTGACCGCCGCCGACTTCCTGCTCATGCAGGGGCTTTTCATCGCCTCGTCCCTGCTTGCCTGGTTCCTGTACCTGTGGTTGCCGGCGTCTCTAACGGGCCAGTCAGACCTGCTCGCGGTCTTTTTGGCGCTTGCCCTCAACTACGGCATCGGTCTCGTTTTCATGCTTGCCGTCCCGCAGTCGCGACGCGCTTTGTTCACCACCCTGTCCAACGCCGCGCGCAATATCCGCTGAGCGGCCGGCGATCAGCGGCGCCAGCAGGTTTGTGGCCGACATTGCCGAAGCATGTTCTTCGAGCACGGCCTGAAGGCTTGTCTTGCGATAGCGGTCGAGATTTCCCGCAAATCGGCCGAGCTTTTCGCGCGCCTCTTCGGGCGTCACGGTGTCGATGTCGAGCAGCACATCGTCGACACCGATTCGCTTGGCCACTTCCTTGGTTTTGAACTCGTAGGCGATCGGCAGCACCGGCGTGCCGACGCAAAGCGACATGATCATCATATGCATGCGCGTCGCGACGACGAAGTCGAAGCCCTTCACCAGCGCCATCAACTGGTCCGGCGTGTGGAACGAAGCGTCCACTGTCACGTGGCTGGCGATCTCAGGATCGAGCTCGGCAACGATGGCCTGTGCGGTCTTGGAATCGTCATGGGCATATTCCGGCACGCCCTGACACGTGGAGACGAAGGTCACCTCCTTGCCAAGGTCCCTGACAAGAATTGTGGCGATCTCGCGGACCGAATCCAGATAGCGGCGCATGCCGCCCTCACCGTCGCTGACGTAGTTCCAGTGGCGGACCGAAATAGCGACGCGGCCCGTCGACGCCGGCGGCTGGCTGGAAGCGAGACGCTTGCGGATCCTGTCGGTATCGGCCAAGGCGAATACGGCATCGGCCACCACGTGGCACTTGCCGAGATCCTTCACCAAGTCCCCGATATGGGTCCGCGACCGTTCGTCGCGCAACAGGATGAGCGGACTGCGGTCAAAGATCGGGCCAAGCTCCTGGCGGTTGTAACTTTTGTCGAACGGACCGAGGGATTGCGTGAAGAAGACCGGATCTTTGCCAAATACGGCATCGAGCCTGAACTGATTGAGGCGTCGTTCGAGATTGTAGTTCTCGACGAGATAGGTTCCCCCTGTGGTGACCACCATGTCCGCGTCGGCGTAGATATCGAGACCGCGCCGGTCGCGATGGCTGAAAAAATTGCCTAGCGCGCTGCTGCCAAACCAGCGCAGGGCCTGGAGAACGAGCCGATTGTAGATCGGCTTGAACCGGTCCCTCAGCCCGCTGCCATTCTTGTATCGGAACAGGGATTCCGACAGCAGCTTATGGAATTCGAGGTCGGGATAATCCGTCTTCGGATAGAGTCGTTCCGCAACCTCGGGCTGGCTGTCGAAGACGGCAAACCGCACGTCGCCTTGCACGATCGTCTTGAGAATGTGGCGGATCGCCAGCAGAATCGCCGCATCCCCGGTATTCAGGCAGACTGTGTTTTCAACGACGATCTTCATGGGATACCTCATTTCGTCAGCAGATTCCGCGGCGTGGCCTGCGGTGCCTAGGACGGGCATGGTGACCGAAAATACCCACGCCAGGACGATCCCGATGCGGCTCGCGTCACAATCCATCGCTGCATCGGGCTGGGTGACCAGCCAGAGCGGCGCTCAAGCCCGACGGAGGGTAACGCATCAATTTTGCAGTGCAACAAAAAACGTGCACTTATGCTACGGCGCACCAAAAATGTTGCGATGCAGCAAAAGCTGGGTTAGCATTCCCGTGGGTGGGCCAACAGCGGTCGAGTTTTCATGCTGCATGTCTTGTACCTTGTGCACGATGTTTCCGACCCGGCGGTGCGCCGGCGGATCATAATGCTCAAGGCAGGCGGCGCGCGGGTCACGTTGGCCGGCTTCCGTCGGACCACAAATGCTGTTCCCGACGTCGAGGGGCTGCAGCCGGTCGACCTCGGCGCGACGCGTGACGGCCGATTCGGCCAGCGTCTGGCGGCGGTCGCCAAGGCGGCGCTGTCGATAGGCTCAAAGCTTGCGGCGATGCCGAAGCCCGACCTCATCATCGCGCGCAATCTGGAAATGCTGGCGCTGGCCAGGCGCGCCAAGGCCGCCTTTCGCGGCGGCGTGCCGATCGTCTACGAATGCCTCGACATCCATCGCCTGGTGCTGCGCAATGACATGCTGGGCAAAGCACTGCGCACAGCGGAGCGTTATCTCGCCCGCGACGTGAAGCTTCTGGTGACGAGCTCACCGGCCTTCATCGCCAATTATTTCAAGCCGTTCGGGCAGGTCGCCGCACCGGTGGAACTGGTCGAAAACAAATACTTCGAAACCGCGCCGATCGCCTTGGATGACAGGTCAAAGGCCGAAAACCCTGCAGCACCCCCGTGGCGCATCGGCTGGTTCGGCGCGCTGCGCTGCCGCCGCTCGCTGGAGCTGCTGGCCGACTTCACGCGCCGTCAGGGCGGGCGCTTCGAGGTCGTCCTCCGGGGCCGTCCGGCACTCTCGGAATTCCCGGATTTCCACGCTTTTGTCGAGGCCGAACCCTATCTCTCCTTTCGTGGCCCCTACCGCAACCCGGAAGACATGGCCGCGATCTACGGCGAAGTGCATTTTTCCTGGGCGATCGATTTCTTCGAGGAAGGGCAGAATTCGGAATGGCTGCTGCCCAACCGCCTCTATGAGGGCTGCCGCTTCGGCGCCGTGCCGATCTCGATGGGCAATACCGAGACCGGGCGCTTTCTCGACCAGCAGGACATTGGCGTCCTGCTTTCCGATGCCACGCCCGAAATCCTGGAAACCGCGCTCGGCCGCATGGACCAGGAGCACTTCGGCAAGGCCAAGGCGCGTGTGCTGGCCCGCAACCCACGAACCTGGAGCTACGACCGCAGCGACTGCCGCGCCTTTGTCGACAGGCTGCGCGGTCTGGCGGCGGTCCCAGGTCCCTTCGTCACCGAAGCGCTGGCTTAGCGATGGCTGATGATGGGAAAAGTACAGAGCATGGGAAGGCGCCGATGACGCAAACCGAAGCGCTGCCGCCAAGCCTGATCGTCATTCCGTGCCTGAATGAGGCAGCCCATATCGGCGCGTTGCTCGAGCAGCTCAGGCCGGCAGCGCTAAGGCTCGGCGCCCGCATCGTCGTTGCCGATGGCGGCAGCACCGATGGTACTTTGGCCATTGTCGAAGCGGTTGCGGCCAAGGACCCTCAGGTCGTCCTCCTGCACAACCCAAAACGTATCCAGAGCGCGGCGATCAATCTCGCCGTCGCCAGCCTCGGTGACCGCGCCGAATACCTGATCCGCATTGATGCCCATGGCGGCTATCCCGCCGATTATTGCGACCGGCTGGTCGAGGAGGCGCTCGCCACTTCAGCCGATTCGGTCGTCGTCTCGATGCTGACCAGCGGCAGCGGCGCGGTGCAGAAAGCGGTCGCGGCGGCGCAGAATTCCAAGCTCGGCACCGGCGGCTCCAAGCACCGGCACCTCTCGGCCGGCGAATGGGTCGACCACGGCCATCACGCGCTGATCCGGATTTCGGCCTTCACCGCGGTCGGCGGCTATGACGAGAGCTTCAGCCACAATGAGGATGCCGAACTCGACTACCGGCTGCGCCAGGCTGGCTACCGCATCTGGATGAGCGGCAAGACGCAGATGGTCTACTATCCGCGTTCGTCGCTGAAGGGCCTGTATTTCCAATATCTCGGCTATGGCCGCGGCCGCGCCAAGAATGTGCTCAAGCACCGAATGATCCCGAAAGTTCGGCAGATGATCCCGCTGCTGGTGGCGCCGGTCGTCCTTCTCGCGGTATTTTCCTTTATCCACTGGCTGGCGGCGGTGCCGCTGCTGGTCTGGACTTCGGTCTGTCTGGGCTACGGCGCTGTGACCGCCATCAGCCAGCGCAGTCCCAACAATGTGCTGGCGGGCATTTCGGCGATGGTCATGCATTTCGGCTGGTCGCTCGGGTTTTGGCTGCAACTGCTCGGCTCGCGATCGCAGCGCGGGGTGGCATGATGGTCGCCGACAGCCGCCGAATCGACATCTGCGTCTGCACGTTCCGGCGGCCGGAACTGGCCGACACGCTGCGGTCGCTCGCTGCCATGGATATGCCTGCCGGTTTCGGCATCGGCGTCATCGTCGCCGACAATGACGACGAGCCGACCGCCGAGCCGCTGGTGACCGCGCTGGCGAGCGAATTGAAGCTCGTGGCCCGCTACCGGCACGCTCCGGCGCGCAACATCTCGGTTGCCCGCAACGCCTGTCTTGATGCCAGCACGGCCGATTTTGTCGCCTTCATCGACGACGATGAAACCGCTTCCCGGCAATGGCTGGCCGAACTGATTGCTATCGCGGAGACAAGGGGCGCCGAGGCCGTGCTCGGTCCGGTGCGGGCGCTCTACCGCCCGGATGCGCCGGACTGGATGCGCAAGGGCGATTTCCATTCGACCTTGCCGGTCTGGGTGCAGGGCGAAATCCGCACCGGCTACACCTGCAACGTCCTTTTGAGGATGAGCGCCGACAGCTTGCGCGACCGTCGTTTCAGCCTGGCGCGCGGCCAGAGCGGCGGCGAGGACACCGAATTCTTCAACCGCATGGTCAAGGCAGGCGGTCGCATCGCCTTTGCGCCGGAGGCGTGGGTCGAGGAAGTCGTGCCGCGTTCGCGAGCCGCTTTCGACTGGCTGCGCCGCCGCCGCTTCCGCTTCGGCCAGACGCACGGCCACCTCATCGGCCATGACGCAGGCGTGATAGAGCGTGCGAAGGCTGTCGGCCTTGCCTCGGCCAAGGCCGTCTATTGCTTCGGCATGGCGGCGTTGACCGCGATTAGCCCGGTCCGCCGCAACCGCAGCGTGCTGCGCGGCATCATGCATGTCGGCGTCGTCAGCGGCCTGGTCGGTATCAGCGAAATTCGCCAATACGGACTGTCTTCCCCGCAGCAAGGAGGCAAGCGTGCAGCCTGACGTCTCCTTTGTCATCGCAGCCTACAATGCCGCGGCCACGCTCGACCGGGCGATCGCAAGCGCCATGGCCCAGCGCGATGTCAGCGTCGAAATCATCGTCGCCGATGACCAGTCGCGCGACAACACGCTCGACGTCGCAAGAGCCTATCCAAAAGATGTCGTCAAAGTGGTTGCGCTGCCGGCAAATCGTGGCCCTGGCGGCGCCAGGAATGCCGGGCTCGAACTGGCTTCCGGCCGCTGGGTCGCGGTGCTCGATTCCGACGATGCCGTCCTGCCCGGGCGGCTTTCTGCCATGATCGCGCGGGCCGAAAGCGCGGGCGCTGTGATCGCCGTCGACAACCTCCAGGTGGTGCGCGAGGACGGCATTGCCGAAGCGACGATGTTTCCCGCCGAATATCTGGAGGGCCTGCGTGAAATCACGCTCGCCGACTACATCGCTGGCAACATCGTTTTCGAATCCACGTTCAACCTTGGCTATCTCAAGCCGATCTTCCAGCGCCGTTTCCTGATCGAAAACGGGCTTCGCTATGATGAAAGTCTGAGCATAGGCGAGGATTACATCCTGCTCGCCAACGCGCTGGCCAAGGGCGGAAAATGCGTCGTCGAGCCGACGACCGGCTATATCTACCACATCCGCACGGGCTCGATCTCGCGCGTGCTCGAGCTTCACCATATCGAGGCGATGCGCAAGGCCGACGCGGTCTTCGCCGAGACCAATTCCATGGACGCTGCTGCTGCGGCCGCCTTCGCCAAACGCGCCCGCAGCCTGCGCAAGGCGGCATCGTTCCTGTCGCTGGTCCAGCACATCAAGGCGCGTTCGCCGTTGAAAGCGATACGCACCGCGCTAAGTGATCCGGCGGCTGTCAGGCACATGTCGATGCCGATCGCCGTCCGCCTCAAAAGGGTGGCGGCGCTGTTTGCTGTCGGCGCGGAGTAAGGAGGGCGAGTACATGAAGACGTTTGTTCGTGGCCTGCAACAGGCTGAAATCGATCTGCTCAGAAGGAATTTGCGATGAAGAAAATCAGGAAGGCAGTCATCCCTGTGGCGGGGCTTGGAACACGGTTCCTGCCGGCAACCAAGTCGATTCCGAAGGAGATGCTGCCCGTGGTCGACCGGCCGGTCGTCCAATATGCGGTGGACGAGGCCTTCGAAGCCGGCATCGAGCACATCGTGTTCGTCACCGGCCGCAACAAGGCTGTCATCGAGGACTACTTCGACCTGCACCCCGAACTGATTGGAACGCTCGAACAAACCGGCAAGAAGACCCAGCTGGAGGCGCTCGAAAGCATGCTGCCCGTGGCCGGCGCCACCAGCTTCATCCGCCAGCAGTCGCCACATGGTCTCGGCCATGCGGTGTGGTGCGCACGCGAAGTCATCGGCGACGAGCCCTTCGCCCTGCTGCTCCCCGATATGGTGTCGTTCGGTCGCCGAGGTTGCCTGGCTGAAACAGTCGATCTCTATCAGCAGACCGGCGGCAATGTGATCGCCGTCGAGCGCTGTGATCCCAGCGAGACCAGCAAATACGGCATCGTCGGGCGCGGCGCCGAGACAGGCAGCGGCTTCGAGGTGACGGCCATGGTCGAAAAGCCGGCGCCGGCCAATGCGCCGTCGAACTATTACATCAACGGCCGCTACATCCTGCAGCCCGAGATCTTCTCGCTGCTGGGCAACCAGCAGCGCGGCGCTGGCAACGAAATCCAGCTTACCGATGCCATGGTGCGGCTGGCGAAAAGCCAGTCTTTCTTTGCCCAGCCTTTCAATGGCCGCATGTTCGACTGCGGCTCCAAGGAAGGCTTCATAGAGGCGACCATCGCCTTCGCGCTGGCGCGCGACGACATGAAGGGACCTGTGCTGGAAATGCTGCAGGCGTTCGTGCGGTCGCATGAGCGTCAGGAAGTGGCCGCATAATGCCCATCTTTCGAGGGCATATGCGTTTGGACGATGGCGCGGCTCATGCCTGCACGCCTGGCCGCTCAGGCCCGGCGCCGGATGGCATGAAGCTTGCGTTGCATATCTTGCCCCCGATCTCCGCAGCTTCGGACGAGGTGGGACCTGACCCGTCTCGCTCCGGCGCCTGTAACCTAGAATTGGATCGAAGATGAATTATGCCAGCTTTCCTCTCGACAAGAGGATGCCATTGCCCAACCCCGATCAGGAAAAGGGTGAAGACTTCATCGACGTCGAGCGCCTGCTTGGCATGGCGGCGCGTCAGGTCAAGGTGGTGGCGGTCTGCGCCATCATCGGCCTGTTCCTGGGGTTGCTCTATCTGCAGACCACGCCCAAGCAATACATGTCGGTCGCCAGCGTGCTGATCGACGAAGGCCTGAACAAGGTCATCGACGACATCTCGGCTGCATCCGTCACCATGCAGACCGACGCCGCCCTGCTCAGCCAGATCGAAATCATCACCTCGGCGCGGCTGGCCTCGGTGGTGGTCGACAAGCTGAAACTCGACCAGAACGCAGAGTTCATGAACCCGCCGCAATCGGCGCTGGTCAAGGGCATCGGCTTCGTGCGCGGCGTGATCGGCTATTTCCGCTCAAGTTCCGCCGAGCAGATTCCCGGCATGGAAAACGTCGATGAGGCGACACGCCAGGCCATGATGCAGACGGCGCGCCACGACTATGCCGTGCTGAAGCTGCAGAGCGAGGTGCTGGCGCAGCGCAACGGCCGCTCCTATGTGCTCGCCATCGGTTACCAGTCGACCAATCCGGCGCTCGCCACCGCCATCACCAAGGCCTATGCCGACGCCTATCTCGCCGACCAGCTCAATGCCAGCTTCGACGCCACCGAGCGCGCTGCGGTCTGGCTGCAGGGCCGGCTGACCGAGCTTCGTCAGAACTCACAGGCGGCCGCTATGGCGGTCGAGAAATTCAGGGCCGAGCATGGTCTGGCCGCCAACAGCGACGGCCAGCTGATCAGCGACAAGCAGATTGCCGATCTCACCGCGCAACTGATCGTCGCGCAGGCCGATACGGCGCGCGCCAGCGCCCGCTATCAGCAATACAAGACCATCGTCGAAAGCGGCTCGGACAATGCCTTCAACGATTCCGCCATCTCAAGCGATCAGCCGGCAAGCTCCGTCATTGCAACGCTCAAGACCCGCTATCTCGCAGTGGCCAAGCGGCTGCAGGACGTGACGGCCAATTTCGGCGCCGACCATCCGCAGGCGGTGGCGCTGGCCAAGGAAAAGGCCGACCTGTCGACCCAGATTTTCGGCGAGTTGAAGCAACTGACCGAAAGCTATCGCAATGAATATGAAGTCGCGCTTTCACGCGAGACCTCACTGAGGCAGAAGATCGCCGACGCGGCCGGCAAGAGCTCCATCGACAACCAGAGCCAGGTCAAACTGCGCGAACTCGACCAGCAGGCGCAGGCGCTGACCACGCTCTACCAGACCTTCCTTAGCCGCTACGAGGAGGCCTCGCAGCAGCAATCCTTCCCGGTCGGCAAGGTCCGCATCATCTCGGATGCCTCAACGCCGCTTTCCGCCTCGAGCCCGCGCACCTCCAGGGTGCTGGCGCTGTCGCTGGTGCTTGGCGTGCTGCTTGGCGCCGGCTTTGGTGGCCTGAATGAGTTCAACGAGCGCTTCTTCAGGACCGGCGAGGACATTCGCGATCGCGTCGGCCTCAAATTCCTCGGCTATTTGCCGATGATCGGCGGCAGGCTCGGCAAGGACGCCGACGGCGGTGCGGCGGATGCCAAAGGCGCCAACACATTGTCGGCGGCCGAGAAACGGGCGCGCATGCGGGTCAGCGTCGATGCGCCGGCATCAATGTTCTCCGAAACGCTGCGCAACGCCAAGATCGCCTTCGACGTCGTCATGGAAGGGCAAGGCAGCCGGGTCATAGGCGTGGTCTCGGTCCTGCCCGGCGAGGGCAAGTCTACGGTCGCCGCCAATCTCGCCGGATTGCTGGCCGCCAACGGCTCGAAGACGCTTTTGATCGACGCCGATCTGCGCAATCCTGGCCTCAGCCGCAACCTCGGCATGGAAGCCGAGCAGGGGCTGATGGAGGCCGTGGTCAACGGCCAGACCTGGCAGTCGGTCGGCAAAGTCGACCGCCAGACCAAGCTGGCGATCATCCCGGCCGTGCTGCGTGGGCAATTCTCGCATACCAGCGAGCTGCTGTCGTCGGCCGGCATGCGGCGCTTCATCGACAACGCCAAGGAGACGTTCGAGTACATCATCGTCGACCTGCCGCCGCTCGGCCCCGTGGTCGACGCCAAGGCGTTTGCGCCGCTGGTCGACGGCTTCGTGCTGGTTGCCGAATGGGGCCGCACGCCGCGCGCCATGGTGCGCTCGCTGCTGGAGCAGGAACCCTACGTCGCAAGCAAGGTCGTCGGCGCCGTGCTCAACAAGGTCGATCTGAAGAAGCTGCCGAAATACGGCTCGCTCGGCGGCTCGGAAAAGTTCTTCGACCGCTATTCGACCTACTATCTGGAGAAATCGGACGTGCGAGCCAAGACCGCCGCCTGAACGGAGCGCGATCCTGAAAAGGAGCGTGATCCGGACAGCGGATCCGGTTTTCGGAAAAGATCACGCTCAAACGAAGAAGCACGGCAGGTCAGGAAAAGATCAGCTTGCCGAACTTACCCGCGATCCTGAGCGCTGTCAGCCGTCCGCTCTGAAAGGCGCCGGTGTCGATGCCGAGCCTTCGCCCGTCAAGCCTGGGGATATCGACCGGCGTGTGCCCATGCACCACAAGGCGGTCGAGCAGATGTGCGGCCTTGAAGAACTCGTCGCGGATGTTGAGCAGGTCCTGCTCATCCTGTGCGACCAGGTCGATGCCCGGCCTGATGCCGGCATGGACGAAAACGAATTTATCCGAACAGAGCAGCACCGGCAGGCTGCGCAGGAAGTCGATATGGCTGGCCGGAATGACCTCCTTCACGCGCCGGTCGACCGCGTCGCTCGAGGCATAGAGGCTGGCAAGCCGCGCCGGATCGACCCCATAGGAAAACAGAGTCTCGCGGCCGCCGACCGCCAGCCAGCGGTCCCGCGACAGATAGCCGTCGAGATAGTTCAGCATGGCCACTTCGTGGTTTCCCGCCAGGCAGACGCGCAGGAACCCTGTTGGCGGCAGCGCCAAGAGGTGGTCGAGCACGCGCGCCGATTGCGGCCCGCGATCGATATAGTCGCCGAGCATGACGATAATCTTGCGGCCGCGAAATTGCAGCGCGTCGAGCTGGATCTTCTGCTCCAGCGACAGCAATTCCTTGTAGCAGCCATGCACGTCGCCGATCGCGTAGACGACGGTGTCGTCCATATCCATTTCCAGGCGCTCGCGCGGCGCCGGCCGGGGGGGCCTGGATCGCTGGAACAACGCCACTGGGGCCGTCAGACCCCGATGCCGCGGGCTTTGAGCGCCGCGGTGATCTCGTCAAGAATGGCGGGATCGTCGATAGTCGCCGGCATCGTCCATTCTTCCTTGTCGGCGATCTTCTGCATGGTGCCGCGCAGGATCTTGCCGGAGCGCGTCTTGGGCAGGCGCTTGATCGTCACCACGGTCTTGAAGGCCGCGACCGGGCCGATCCGTTCGCGCACCAGCCCCACCACTTCGCCTTCGATGGCAGCGGTATCGCGCGACACACCGGCATTGAGCACGACGAAGCCGAGCGGGACCTGGCCCTTCATAGCGTCAGCGACGCCGATGACGGCGCATTCGGCAACATCGGGATGCGCTGAAAGCACCTCCTCCATGGCTCCGGTCGACAGCCGGTGTCCGGCGACATTGATGATGTCGTCTGTGCGCGCCATGACATAGAGGTAGCCGTCGTCGTCGATCATGCCGGCATCGGCCGTCTTGTAGAAGCCGGGAAATTCCTCGAGATAGGCTTGCCGGAAACGCTCGTCGGCATTCCACAGCGTCGGCAGGCAGCCGGCCGGCAGCGGCAGTTTCACCGCCACATTGCCAAGTGTGCCGCGCGGCACTTCATGGCCGGCATCGTCGAGCACGCGAATGTCGTAGCCCGGCATCGGCACGCCGGGCGAGCCGTATTTCACCGGCAGCAGGCCGAGGCCCGCCGGGTTGATGGTCATCGGCGAGCCGGTCTCGGTCTGCCACCAATGATCGACCACCGGCACGTTGAGTTTCTGCTCCGCCCATTTGATGGTTTCCGGGTCTGCGCGTTCGCCGGCCAGGAACAGAGTGCGGAATTTCGACAGATCGTATTTCGGCACGAATTCGCCCTTGGGGTCCTGCCCCTTGATGGCGCGGAAGGCCGTCGGCGCGGTGAACAGCGCGACCACGCCGTGTTCTGCGATCACCCGCCAATAGGTGCCGGCGTCGGGTGTGCCGATCGGCTTGCCCTCGAACAGCACGCTTGTCGCACCATGCAGCAGCGGTCCGTAAACGATGTAGGAATGGCCGACCACCCAGCCGACATCGGAGGCCGCCCAGAATACTTCGCCCGGTCTGACGCCGAACTCGTTTTCCATCGTCCATTTGAGCGCGACCATGTGGCCGCCATTGTCGCGCACGATGCCCTTCGGCTGGCCGGTCGTGCCGGAGGTGTAGATGATGTAGAGCGGGTCGGTGGCGAGCACCGGAACGCAATCGACGTTGGCGCCCGCGGCGCGCTCGCGGGCAACGGCGTCGGCAAAATCGATATCGTAATGCTCCCTCAGATCGCAGCGCAGCTGGTCGCGCTGCAGGATCAGGCAGGCGTCCGGCTTGTGGCGGGACATTTCGATCGCCTTGTCGAGCAGCGGCTTGTAGGCCACGACACGTCCAGGCTCCAGGCCGCAGGACGCGGAGATGACCAGCTTCGGCTTGGCGTCGTCGATGCGGGTGGCGAGCTCGTGCGAGGCAAAGCCGCCGAACACCACCGAATGCACCGCGCCGATGCGGGCACAGGCAAGCATCGCGACCGCCGCTTCGGCCACCATCGGCATGTAGATGATGACGCGGTCGCCTTTGCGAATGCCGCGGTTCTTGAGCACCGAAGTCAGCGCTACCACTTCGCGCTTCAATTCGGCATAGGTGAATTTCTTGACCGTGCCGGTGATCGCGCTGTCGTAGATAAGTGCGATCTGGTCGGCGCGGCCGCTTGCGACATGGCGATCGAGAGCGTTGAAGCAGGTGTTGCAGCTGGCGCCGTTGAACCAGCGCCCGTAAACGCCCGCCTTGGCATCGAAGACGCTGGTCCACGGCGAATACCAGTCGATCGCCTCGGCGGCAGCGGCCCAGAATTGTTCCGGGTCGCGTTTCCAGCCGTCATAGACCTCGTGGTAGCGTGACGCCATTCATCCCTCCTCGGGAAAACTCTCTATCTTGCAATAGCCTATGCGGGTTTTCCCGGCCACGTCTTTCCCCAAATGCCATGTCTTTCCCGAAATTTGGGGCTTGGCCGATCTCGCCTTGGCCATAAATTGCAGGCACCATGGCCGGGTTTGAAATCGGGGCAGGGCGCGCAATGACGGTACGATACGGGGTTGGATCTGCCGTTGGAGCAGCGCTGCTGTTGACGATCGTTTCCGCCGCCCAGGCCGGCGATGCCGCCGCGCGGCGGATCATCGGCTTTTCCCCCGACGGCAAATATTTCGCCTTCGAGCAATATGGCGAGCTCGACGCTGCCGTTTCCGGCTGGTCGCAGATCGACATCATCGACACAAGCACAGACGAGTTCGTCGGCGGCAAGCCGATCCTTGTCCTCGATGAATCGGAAGAGGCGACCACGACGGTGGAGCAGGCACGGGCGCAGGCCGCAAAGCAGGCCGCGCCAATCCTGGCCAAATACGGCATCGCCGAGCGCGGCACGCGCACGGCCTCCGACAGGTTCACCTTCCCGGACGACACGGTCGAGTACAACGACATCCCCCGCCTCGAGCAGGCCGCGCAGAAATGGCTGTCGCCGTTCTATGGCGAAACACTGATTTCGACCATCCAGCTCGATGAGATCCTTGCCGACAGCAAGGAGGATTGCTTGGCAAGCTTTGATGACGCCAAGCCAAGCGACCAAGTTCTTCCGGGCGACAAGACACTTCAGGGCGACAAGACACTTCAAGGGGACAAGGCGGGCAAGGCGCGCGGCTTCCGCCTGTCGCTGCAGGGGCAGGACGGCAAGCCGTTCAAGGTCATGCACGAGGACAAGGCCGTGCCGGGCTCGCGCAACTGCCCGACTTCCTACAGCCTGTCGGAATCCTACGAATACACCCCGCCCGGCAGGCCGGCGGTACTGGCCGTGCTGGTGCAGCGCTTCAGCCAGGGCTTCGAAGGACGCGACCGCCGCTTCATCGCCGTAACCGGCCAGGCACGCTAAGCCGCGGCCCGTCTTGTGGCAGGCAGAAAAAGCTCATGCGCCCGGAGAAAGCAGGGCGTTCGTGTCGGATATCAGTCTTAAAGCGGCAAGGCCGCCAGCATCAGCCCGACGCCACCCGCAATCAATATGGCGGCTGCCAACGCTTTTCGATGACGTTCGAACGCGGTCGGCGCCCGCTCCCAATTGTAACGCATACCCAATGCTCTCCCAAAACCCCGCGACTGCATAGCTTACTTTAGGTAAGAAAAGCAAGACCTTGACCCTGCGAGATAGCCGGCTTGACGGCTTGCGGCGGTGATTACCAGCTGCAATCACCGACTATTTCTGGGGTGCTTCCCTGTTTTAAGACCCGCCGTCTTCGGTTGCGTGTGTCGTGAGGATTTTGGCGTTGCCGGGTTGCCACAGAACGGTCGGGCCTGCCTGTTCTCCCTCTCGCCCGCGCAATGGACAGACCCGCATCGCCGCGCTATCTGCTCTCCAGGAAAATGGTGGAGGGGCTCCATGGCCCAAATCGGTTCTGAAATGGTTCTGCGGCTGGCGGACGACGCCTCGGTCCAGCATGTCGGCGATGGCGCCGTCGTGCTCTTGGCGCGCAGCGGCCAGCTTTACACCTGCAACGGCACCACCGAAGCCTTTCTCGACAAGGTGGACGGCGCCCGCAGCCTCGACCAGATCGTCGTCCTGTTGTGCGAAGAGTTCGAGGTCGACAAGGGCACGCTCGACCAGGACATGGCGGCGCTGGCCGCCGAACTGGTGAGCGAAGGCATTCTCGCCGACCCGGCTCCCTGATGGTGGACGGCGTTCTCCTGCGCGCTTTGTTTCGTGTCCATTTATGGGCAAGCGCGCGGCTGATGCCGATCCTGGTCGGCCGCCGCAGCTTCGAATCGGTGTTGAAATGGGCGCCGCTCAGCGCACCCACCCCTTATCGCGGCCTGTCGTCAGCCTACATCGTCGCTGCCGTCAACCGGACCGTCCGGCACCCCTGGCTGATGCGCGACCGCAGATGCCTGCGCGAGGGCCTGCTCGCCCACCGCTTCCTGCGCTTTGCCGGCTTCGATCCGGATCTGCGCTTCGGCGTCGATCCGAAGTCGATGCAGGCGCCGCGCATGTCTGCCCATTGCTGGGTCTGTCTCGATGGCCGCCCGGTGGTCTCGGACAGCCTCCCCGGCATGGTCCAGATCTATCGCCATCACGCCGATGCCGGAAAGGCGCACGCTGCTTGACCGGTCCGGCGACCACCTTCTGCTATGATCTCCAGGGCCAAGTCATCAGCATATCGGCCTCGCGGGCCGATCTCTGGCCAAGCTTCGACCTCATGCTCGGCACGTTGCGCGTCAGCGGGCCGGCCGAGCCGGGTTTCCGCATCGATATCGTCGAGACGCAGGAGTTAGAGGAATCGCCTGCCGGAAAACTCGCTTTCGACGGCGACGTACCGGAAGACGGCCATTGCCGGCTGATCGACGGTGGCGGCACCGTTCATCTGGTCTTTCCCGGCCTGCAGACCGTCTCGATCAATGCCGATGGAGGCTGGGCCGAGATACGAGTCCATCCCGATGCCAAGGTCAAATGGACGGTGCTGATGATGGTGCTGGATGCAGCACTTGATGCCGGCGACCAGCACATGCTGCACACCGCCGGCCTGACATTGCCCGGCCGCGAGGCGCTCGTGCTGATCCATGCGCCGAGCGGCACCGGCAAGTCGACGACGTCGCTGGCGCTGGCGTCGCAAGGTTTCGGCCTGTGCTCGGATGACGCCATGATCCTCAAGGTTTTGGCCGGTGGCGGCATCACGGCCTGGGGCTTGCCGCGCAAGGTGAAGGTCCACCGCCACACCGCGGCAATGCTGCCCTTCGTGGCGCCTTGCCTTGGCGACAAATGGGACGCCAATGGCGAGCAGGCCGTCTCGCTGGAACGTCTCGCCGAGATCATCCGCATCGAGGAAACTGTCGGCAGACCGGTTGCGGCACTGTTTCATCTCGCCCGCTCGGCGGACGCGCAAACCCGGCTCGTGCCCATGACCAGGACAGACGCCATGGTGGCGCTTGCCACCGACAATGTCAGGACCGGCATGACCGGCCTTTTGCCGGCGCAGAAGCGCCGCATGGCAACCATCGCAACGCTGGTCAAAGCCGTCCCGACATTTACCCTGGAAGTCGGCGCGAACCCGGCCGAGGCGGCCCCGCTGATCCGCTCGGCGCTGGCGGCGCGGGACTAAAGCACACTTCAGGCAGAATGCGGCTTTGGCCTGGCGAGGCGCTGGATCCAGCGGAAGGCGTCGCGGCGCAGGCGCGAATGCATCTTGTCCCTGGAATTGACGCCGAGCAGCGTATCGCCGGTGATCAGCCATTTGGCCAAAAATATCGAGAGGTCGGGCTTGATGCGGTCGGCCAGTTCGATCGCGCGCGGTGCATCAAACAGCCGCCCCGTCACATTGAGAACCGTCGCCAGTTCGAGCTCGATGCCGCTGATGCGCGCCGCCTCGAAAAGCCGGTCTTCATCCGCGGGCGACCGCAGCGCGCGCACGCCCTGCAGCACATCGACGCAAAGCTGCAGCCGGTGGAACTTGTGCCCGCCGGCGGCGTGGACAATGGCGATGGTCAGCAGCGCGGCCGGCGTGTCGGCCTCGCTGCCGTCGATGATCTGCAATTCGCGAAAGCCCAGCGACAGCCGCCGCCGCATGCCGGAATCATGCACCAGGTTGCCGTGCAGTTCGATCAGCAGGCTGGTATTCTCCTTCTCCAGCCACTTGAACTCCTGCAGATCCTGCGACTGCGCCTCGCCGCTCCAGAGCTCGAAGCCGCATCCGGCAATCACCGGGTTGGCTTCAATGATGCTGGCCGGCTCGACCAGAATGTCGATGTCGGTGAACGGCCGGTCAGCGGCGTGGCGGTAAAGTTTGCGTGCGAAGACCGGACCCTTGACGATGCGGGCCGGAACATTTTTCGCCGCCAATGCCTTCATGATGCGGTCGCCATGATATTGCAGCAGCATCGATTGGCCGGTCGCCAGCGTCGAGCGATCACGCAGTTCCGACAGCTTTTGCCGCAAGGCTGCGTCCGCAGGCAGTTGGGCGTCGCCGATCTCGCTGAGCTTGCGCAGCATGATGGGAAGCACGCCGTGGAACTCGGCATTGACGAGCAGTGCCAGCAAGCTTTCGGCAGCAACGTCACGGCCAATGGCAGCCGGCGCCTCCGGGTCGGCGAAGGTCAGCAGCAGTTTTTCATCGGCAGGCGCAAGAGATGGCAGCATCAAACCCGGATGACGTTCGCCCACATGAGCAATTCCCGTCCGGAATTGCGTCAAACAACCAACTCAGAGGAGCGTATGTTGCAGAAAAGCATGCATGAAGCCAGCGTGTGGTGGCAGAGCCAGCTCATGAATTGACTTTCCACGGTTTCGGTCCATTCTTTTGCACTGGACTGAAAAGGGTGTTTGGAATGGCCAAGAAAAAGTATGAAGCGCCCGTGCTGCGCAAGGCAGGAAAGTTGTCCAGCGTGGTGGCCGGGCCGTCGCTGCCGATACCGCGATAAGACTTCTACGGCTTCGGTTTGGATGAAGCCGGAGCGGTCGGCCGCAAGGCAAGCCGCGCTGCAGGCGGGCAATCTGTCGGCGTGACTGCGGGTAACGGTCCGTCCGGTCCCGCAGGCTAAGGCAAGTTCATAAGCCGCCTGTTCGGGATATGGGCAAGGCCCCTCCGTTACAGTCCCCAGCGCAGCGCGGCTGTGTGCACCGGCGCGTCCCACATTGACGTTGCCTCGTCATCCAGCATGGTCAGCGTGATCGAGCAGCCGGCCATGTCGAGCGATGTCACGTAGGACCCGACCAGCGAGCGGGTCACCGTCACGCCCTGTTTTTCGAAGATGTTTCGGGCGCTGTTGTACATCAGATAGAGCTCCATCAGCGGCGTGCCGCCAAAGCCGTTGATGAACAACAGTGCCGGGCCTTTCGCCCTGTCGCCGAGATCGCCCAGGATCGCGGCGCAAATCTCTTCGGCGATCGCATCGGCGCTTTTCAACGTGTCGCGACGCCGGCCGGGCTCGCCATGAATGCCGACGCCGAATTCCATCTCGCCATCACCAATCTCGAAGGTCGGCCTGCCGGCCGCCGGCACCGTGCAACTGGTCAGCGCCACGCCCATCGAACGCGTCGCGCTGTTGATGCGACCGCCGAGCGCCTTGAGATCCGCCAGCGCCATGCCTTGCTCGGCGGCGGCGCCGACGATCTTCTCCACCACCAGCGTGCCGGCGACGCCGCGCCGGCCGGTCGTAAAGGACGAATTCTCGACGGCGACGTCATCATTGATCACCACCTGCAGGACGCCGTCGGCCATTTCGCCGGCCATGTCGAAATTCATCACGTCGCCTTCATAGTTCTTGACGATGAACAGGCAGCCGGCGCCGGTATCGACGGCGGCGGCCGCCGCCAGTATCTGGTCCGGCGTTGGCGAGGTGAAGACCTGGCCGGGGCAGGCGGCGTCCAGCATGCCGTGACCGACAAAGCCGGCATGCAACGGCTCGTGGCCGGAACCGCCGCCCGAGATCAGCGCCACCTTCCCCGGCTTCATCACCTTGCGGCGAATGAATTTGTGCTCCTCGCCCAGCACCAGGATGTCGGCATGAGCTGCAACGAAGCCGTTGAGGCTTTCGGTCAGCACCGTGTCGACGGAATTCATAAACTTCTTCATGTGTCCTCCCGACACAACACGATCAGCCGCCACTCCTGCCGGTGATGCTGGTGATCTTCTGGATGAATTCGTTGATCGCCTTGTCGAGCGCTGCATTCTGCTTGTCGTCGCCGAAATCGGGCACGATCAGCGAGACATGCCGGGTCTTGCGCATGCCTGCCGCAACCGACATCTTGCCGGGATGCGCCAGATGATAGGCAGCCAGAAACTGATCGCGCTCGGCCGGACTGAAATGGCAGACCGAAAAAATAGCCGGCAGATGTTTTGACGGGATCGGGGTCGAATAGGCCGCGCTGGAAATCTGGGTGACGAAGCTGCGGTGCTTGCCAAGCGCGTCGGCAAGGCGTTGTCGCATACCCGACGGTCGCTGGTCGATGACCTGCGACAGGATCGTCTTGTAGGCGCGGATCGCCTCTTCGGAGCCGGCTTCTGGTGTCTTGTCGGCCATCTCAGTCATCCTAGACCGATGCATCCGAGATGGCCGCCTTGGCCATGGCGAGTTGGGCGGGAGCCACCGAGAGATCCCGCAGGCCGGCCTCGAGCAGTGCCGGGATCGATGCCGGATCGCCGCCGGCATCGCCGCACAGGCTGACTGGGATTTTCGCGCGCAGGCCAAAAGCGGCAACCGAGCCGATCAGCCGTAACACGGCGGGATGGCGGACAGAATTAAGATGCGCCACGGCTGCGTTATCGCGGGCAGCCGCCATTACATATTGGGTCAGATCGTTCGAACCGACCGAGAAGAAGGCGACATCGGCGAACGCCTCCGGCGCGATCGCCACCGAAGGCACCTCGACCATGATGCCGAGCGGCGGCATTTTTTGCGCGATGCCGCGCGCGGCAAGCCCGGCCTGCTCCTCCACGAACAGAGCGGCGGCGCGTTGGTATTCCTCCGCGACGGCGATCATCGGAAACATCACCTTCAGATTGCCGTGCACCGCCGCGCGCAGCAGCGCCCGGATCTGTACGCGAAACACCTCCGGCCTTGCCAGCGACAGCCTGATGCCACGCAGCCCGAGGAACGGGTTGCTCTCCTCGACGGTGAAGCCCGGCACCGGCTTGTCGCCGCCGGCGTCGACGGTACGGATGGTTACCGGCTTGTCGCCTGCCCATTCCAGCACCTTGCGATAGGCCTGGTATTGCGTCTCCTCGTCCGGCGGCGCCTTGCCGAACAGGAATTCGGTGCGCATCAGCCCGACCCCGTCGCAGGTCGAAATGTCGATGCCGTCGACCTCGGACGGATCGGCGATGTTGACCTGCACGCGCACTGTCGTCCCGGCCCGGGTTACCGCCGGTTTCGCGAGATAGACTCCGGCCTTGTCTCGATGTGCCACAAACGAGGACGAGGACCGGTGGAACGCTTCGATCTCCGTCGTGGTCGGCGAAAGCACGATACCGCCATGCTCCGCATCGAGCAGAGCCAGACCGACGGGATTAGCCGGCGAAGCGCCAAGCCCCACCACCATCGGCACGCCGCGCGAGCGCGCCAGCATGGCGACGTGGCTGGCGGCGCTGCCGGCCCTCAGCGCGATGCCGCCGCCGGTGCTCCAGTCGGTCTCGAGAAAGCGCGTCGGCGCGATGTCCTCGCCATAGAGAATGGCGCCGGCTGGTGGAGCGCTCTCCTGCTCCTCGGTAAGGGCGCGCAGCACGCGGTCGCGGATATCGCTGATATCGGCGGCGCGAGCCCGGAAATAGTCCTGGTCTGACGTTTCGTAGCCGGAGATCTCGGCGTCCAGCGCCTGTCGCCAGGCCATGTCAGCCGGCATGCCGGACGCGATCGCGGCAAAAGCCGGGCCGGTCAGTGCCTCGTCCCCAAGCATGGCGAGCTGGAATTCGAGAATGCCGGCGGCCTCGTCATCGGCGGTTTCGATCAGGGTCGCGAGCCGGTCCGTCGCGCTGGCGATAGCTGCTTCCAATGCGGCCTTCTCGTCCGCGGCGCTCGCCTTGCCCGTGTAGTGCGCGGTGCCGTTGTCGAGGTTGAACAACGGCCCCTCGGCATAGCCGGCCGAGGCCGAAATGCCTTGCAGCCTAAGCGGTTCGGGCATGGCCCGCATCCTCGTCGAAACCGCGTCGCACCAGCTCGGCCAGCGCTCTCACGGCATCATCGGCGCCGTCGCCTGTGGCCCGGATGTGCAGCATGGTGCCTTTCGGCGCCCTGGCCGCCATCACCTTGACGATGCTCTTGGCGTCGAACCATGGGCCGTTGGCGGCAAGCGCAATCTCCACCTCGGCGGCAAAGCTCTTGGCAAGCTTAGTGAACTTCACCGAAGGGCGCGCGTGCAGACCTACCTCGTGGGTGATCAGGACGGTGGCCTCGGCAAATGCGGACATCAGGTCAAAATTCCCGTTCGCTCACGACGGCGACAATTCATGCGCCGTCGCCACCACTTCCTTCAGCGAGGCCCCGCCGGACGCCTCCGTCGCAGCCATCACCGCGCCTTCGACGATCGGCGCGTTGCAGACGATAATCCTGAGCGCCCGCGGCTCGCCGATCATTTCCACCGCCATTTCCGAATTGGTCTCGGCGCCGCCGAGATCGACCAGTATGGCGACGCCCGCCTCCGACCACGCCTTGTCGATGGCGCCCATGATCGCTTCGACGCTGGTGCCGAGCCCGCCATGGCCGTTTCCGCCGCACCATGCAAGCGGCACTTCGTCGCCCAC
Source organism: Mesorhizobium sp. M0016 (assembly GCF_040324035.1). Taxonomy (NCBI): domain Bacteria; kingdom Pseudomonadati; phylum Pseudomonadota; class Alphaproteobacteria; order Hyphomicrobiales; family Phyllobacteriaceae; genus Mesorhizobium; species Mesorhizobium sp. M0016. The sequence continues at coordinate 148,889 of NZ_JAMYVM010000014.1, forward strand.
CATCTGCCGCACCATGTCGGCCGTGCCTTCGGCAACCAGCGGCGAATGCGAGACGATGACGATGCCGACATTGCTCATGCTTGGCCCTCGACGGTTTCGGCGACGGTCCGCACCAGCAGCGCCACAGAGCGTCCGCCGGCATCCATATGACCGATTGAGCGGTCGCCGAGGAATGAGGCGCGACCGCGTGTTGCCTTCATCGGCACGGTCGCTTCGGCAGCCGCGTCGGCAATATCAACGATTTCCGAGCCTGTCTTTCCATTCGCGAGCGCGTCATGCACCGGATACAGCACATCGAGCATCGTCTTCTGGCCGACCTGCGATTTGCCTCTGGCGGCCACCGCCTCGATTGCCTTGCCGAAAGCAGCCGTCAGCTTGGGGCGATCCGGCTCTCCTGAAATCTCCTTGCCCAGCGCCAGGAACAATGTGCCGAACAGCGGCCCGGATGCACCGCCAACCGTCATCACCAGCTTGGTGCCGATCGCCTTCAGCGCCTCGGGCAGCGGCTTTGCAGCGAACGCCCCGGCATCGGCGCGCACAGCCTCGAAGCCGCGCTTCATGTTCAGCCCATGGTCACCGTCGCCGATCGCCTGGTCGAGCGCGGTCAACTCTTCCGAGTGAGCGGCGATCGTGTCCGCGGCGGCGGTGATCAGCCTGGCAAGGTCGAACGCAGCCATGTCCAGATTCCCGGTTTCGATCCTGCCGGCAGTATCGCAAGAGTTTTCATTCGACAATCTAAGCATGCCGTCAGGCCGTTGCATGCAGCGCGGCGGCGGCCGCGAACACTTCGGCCACGGCATGGGCGCCAGGGTCGACTACGCCCTGCAATTTGGTGCCGACATAGGCGGAGCGCCCGGCCTTCGCCTTCTCCATGGCCGCGGTCGCCTCGGCGCCGTGCCGTGCCGCTGTAGCCGCGGCATCCAGCCCCTTGGCATCGAGCGCCTTCAGCGCCGGCTCCAAGGCATCGACCATGGTGCGGTCGCCGACCCTGGCGCCGCCATAGAAGGTCATCCGGTCAAGCCCGGCAAGCAGCGCCTTGGACAGGGTTGCTCCGCCGTTCGAAGCCTGAGCCGCCGCCGTGAAGAAGATCGACAGCAAGACGCCTGAGGAGCCGCCCATTGCGACGCCCAGACTATCGCCTATAGCCGCAAGCGTGGCGGCAGGGTCGGCCAGCGGCAGCGCATCGAGCCGTTCCAGCACGCTGCGCGCGCCGGTCGCCACCGTCGAACCGGTATCGCCGTCGCCCGCCTTGGCGTCGAGCCCGTTCAGTGTCTCTTCGAGCTCGATCAGCCGTTCGCAGACCGTGACGATCAAACGCCTGGTACCGGGATCCTGACTGGCCTTTTGGGCTGCGCTGTTTCCAGCCGCTTTCGCCATAGGCACGATAGCCGGCGCGACGACGGTTTTGGCCGGCATCCAGGCATGTGGTCCGACAGGCGCCAGCAAGGCTGCCTCGCGCGCCGCATCGAGCTTGATCAGCGACAGCGAAAAGCCGTTCATGTTGAGCGCCGTCATCAGCGGTCCGGGGCCGATCGCAAGTTTGACGGTTTTGGCCAGCGGCGAGGCCAGCACGGCATTGGCGACCAGCGACATCTCAAGCGGCGGCACCGAGCCGAGATTGTTGATGAGCAACGCGTGGCTGGCGTTCGGGTCGAGCCGCGCGGCCAGCCGCTCCGCCATGATCGCCACCAGCTTGTCGGCGCTTTGCACCGCGATGCGCTCGACGCCCGGCTCGCCATGGATGCCGAGGCCGAGTTCGCCGTCATTTTCGCCGAACCGCTCTTCATGTGGCTGGCCGGGGATCGAGCAGGACGACAGCGACATGCCGAGCGAGACGATGTCCTTCGCCGCCGCGCGAGCGGCTGTAGCAACGGCTGCCAAGTCCTGACCGGTCTCCGACAAATGGCCGGCGATCTTGTGCACGAACAAGGTGCCGGCGACGCCGCGCGGCTGGTTGATACCCGGCAGGGCGATGTCGTCGGCAACGATCGCCATCTCGACGCGAAACCCCTCGGCGCGCGCCTTCTCGGCCGCCAGTCCGAAATTGAGCCGGTCGCCGGTGTAGTTCTTGACGATCAGCAGGCAGCCGGCGGGGCCGGTCACCGCGCGGATGGCCGCCAGCACCGCCTCGACGCTGGGCGAGGCAAAGATCTCGCCCGAAACCGCCGCCGTCAGCATGCCCTTGCCGACAAAGCCGGCATGGGACGGTTCGTGTCCGGCGCCGCCACCGGAGACGACGGCAACTTTCGCCTTGTCCCAGTCGGCGCGCAGCACAACCTTGATCTCGGGGTAACCGTCGAGGCGCGCGAGATCGCCGGAACCGATAGTCCGCAACAGCCCGTCCAGCGCCTCGGTGATGATCGTTTCCCTGCGGTTGAAAAAGTGCTTCATCGAATTCGTCCTGTATTCGTCAATCAGAAGCCGGTGCCGTGCCCTTGGCGAGACACCGAAAACCTCACATCAGTCTTTGTCCGTCGGCGCCGAAATAAAGTGGCGAGCGGTAGCGGATCACCACTTTGTCGCCCTCGGCCAGATCCGTATCGGGGTCGGTGAGCGTCACCAGTTTCTTCGGGCCGACCGTAACATGCAGATGGTTCTGGTCCCCGAGATGTTCGACCCAGTCGACGACGCCGTCGGCATGGCCGTTTGCGGTCTTCTCGATCGACAGATGCTCGGTGCGCGCGCCGATGGTCTTGGTTCCGGTCGGCGCCCCACCATCAGGCAGCAGCCCGGCCGGCAGCAGGTTGATCGCCGGCTGGCCGAGGCGGGCCGCGACATGAAGGTTTGCCGGCTCCGAATAGATCATGCGCGGCGTGCCGATCTGCACCAGCACGCCATTGTTGAGGATGCCGATGCGGTCCGCCATGGTCATCGCCTCGATCTGGTCGTGCGTGACATAGAGCATGGTGGCGCCGAGCTCGGCTTGGATGCGCTTGAGTTCGAGCCTGAGATCGGCGCGCAATTTGGCGTCGAGCGACGACAGCGGCTCGTCCATCAAATAGATCGACGGCTTGCGCACCAGCGCGCGCCCAATGGCGACGCGCTGCATTTCGCCACCCGAAAGCTTGGTCGAGCGGTTGTTCAGCTTGTGGTGGATGCGCACCATCTTCGCCACCTCTTCGATGCGGCGGCGAATCTGGTCCTCCGGTACTTTCCGCGCTGGCGAACGCAGCGGGAAGGCGAGGTTGTCGTAGACCGACAGATGCGGGTAGAGCGAATATTGCTGGAACACGAAGGCGGTGTCGCGCTCGGCCGGCGACAGCGTCGTCGCATCGTGGCCGCCAATATGGATCGTGCCGCCATCCGGCCGCTCCAGTCCGGCGATCAATCTCAGCGTCGTCGTCTTGCCGGCGCCGGTCGGGCCGAGCAGCACGACGAATTCGCCATCGGCGATGTTAAGGTCGAGGCCATCGACGGCGACATGGTCGCCGAAGCTTTTGGTCACGCCCTTGATGTGCACGTCAGCCATGCTGCGCTCTCCCTTGAGAGGCGGTATCGTGGATCGCGGTGCGCACCGCCCGACCCGAGCCCTTGTCGAACAGCGACAGCCGCGCGCTGTTCAACGTCAGCCCGACATGATCGCCGGCAGCGAGCCGGATTTCGGCCGGCACCCGCGCCTTGATGATGCCGTCCGCCGTCTCCACCGCCACGATCTGCGTCGTGCCGAGATATTCGGTGCCATAGATGGCGCCGCGCAGTTTCGAGGCGTCGTCGAAGCGAATGTGTTCGGGGCGGATGCCGAGCGCCATGTCGGCCGGCGCGATATCCTCGCGCACTTCCGGCACCGCCACCTTGGCGCCTTGCACTACGATCTCCTTCGCCCCCTTCGCCAATCCGCCGTCAAAGCCGAGAAAGTTCATTGGCGGCGAGCCAATGAAATCGGCGACGAACATGGTTGCCGGGCGGTCGTAGATTTCGCGCGGGCTGCCGAACTGTTCGATGACGCCATGGTTCATGACGGCGATCTTGTCGGCCATCGACATCGCTTCCATCTGGTCGTGCGTGACATAGACGGTGGTGGCGTGGATGCGGTTGTGCAGCTCGCGCAGCTCATGCACCATCAGATCGCGGAATTCGGTGTCGAGCGTGCCGAGCGGCTCGTCCATCAGGAAGCATTTTGGCCGTCGCACGATGGCGCGACCGAGCGCCACGCGCTGGCGGTCACCGCCGGCAAGGCCCGAGACCGATTTGTTGAGCAGATGGTCGATGCGCAGCAGCTTCGCCGTTTCCTCGACACGGCTTCGAATCTCGGCCGAGGGCATGCCTTGCGCGAGAAGCGGGAAGCCGATGTTCTTGCGCACGTTCATATGCGGATAGAGCGCGAACAGCTGGAAGACGAAGGCGATGTCGCGTTCGCGCGCCCGGCGCATGGTGACGTCCTCGCCGCCGAGCAGGATCTGGCCGCCGGTCGGCAATTCGAGGCCGGCGACCATGCGCAGCGTCGTCGTCTTGCCGCAGCCCGAGGGACCAAGCATGACGAAGAACTCACCATCTTCGACGACGAAGCTGGAATCCTGCACCGCGACGAAATCGCCGAAGGCCTTTCTCAAATGTTGGACGCGGATTTCGGCCATGATTATTCCGGGAACTTCGAGACGATGATGAACATCACCGTGCCGGCGAGCATGGTGATGAAGGAGTAGGTGTAGAGCGCCAGCGCGAAGGGCTGGAACAGCATCAGGAAGCCGACGGCGATGAGCGCCGTCGCAATGTTTTCCATGAGGCCGCGCCGGGCCCAGCGGGGCCAGGATGACTTTTTGAAGATGGCTGGGCGCGTCATGCGTAGCTGCCTTCCTTCTGCCCGGCAACGGGGCGAGACGGTTGCCAGGTGGTTCCCTCACTCCGTCGCTGCTTCGCAGCGCCACCTCTCCCCCCTCCGGAGGGAGAGGAAGGCAGCCTGCCTGAATGAAGTTCGCGTCCTTCCTCTACCCCGTCGATCGGGGGAGAGGTGTGGCGCGGAGCGCGGCGGGGGGGGGGGGGGCGTGGCACACCAAACAATTTGGTTACCCGCCGCAGGTGGTGGCGCGCAGCAAATT
>NZ_JAMYVM010000015.1:0-149616 GCF_040324035.1 Mesorhizobium sp. M0016
CGTTACCGTTCGTGGCGCGCCTTAGGCGGCTCAAAGCAAACCAAATCCGGGTGAACGCGTTGGATGCCATATGTATTAGAAACCACGAATAGATAAACGAATGTCTAAAAACTCCATTCCGATTCGACGTAGTCGAACGGGCTAGCTAGGCGCAAGTTGCAGCGACCGCGCAACATCCTGTCGGAGGTTCCGCCCCAATCGACGAATGCGAAATATGCCGCTATCGCGAACTTTGTTGTCGACCAAGTGACATTTAAATGCCCCCTCTGCGAAGAAGCTATCGAGAAGACAGGGGACACCGCGCTGCCGGTAAGGGGAAAGATCGGCTCACGCCGCCTCAGGAACTTTGTGCAATCCGTCCGGGGCTGGCTTTGAGGGCCACACGCCCGAAACCAACCACTCCAGCCACGTTCAGTCCGTGAGGCGCCCACGAAAGAACGTGGTGCCGTCGGTCAGCTGCGACCTGGAAATATCCCGGAACCCAGCCTCGGTCATCCACGCGCGATACTGACCTTCCGTGTACGATTCGCCTGCGCGATAGAGATTCAGGAAGGTGAGATTGAGAAACACACCCTCAGGCGGGCCGAGACGGTCGTCATCGACGACACCCCACCCCGCAATTGCGATCTCGCCTCCTTGGGTGAGGCAACGCGCCGCGTTCAGGATCGAACTGCGCGCCTGGTCCGGCGGCAGGACCTGGACGACGGCCTTCAGGATTGCCAAGTCATGCCGGCCGGTCGATGGCGCGACCGTTATGTCGCCTTCTTCGACAACCATATCGCCGGCACCGTATTCCGACAGGATCGCTGGTGCGACCGCTGCGACCGTCGGGAGTTCCATCAAAGTCGCCGCAATATGCGGCCATCGCTCGCGAAGTCCGACCAGAATGGTCCCGGCGCCGCCGCCGATGTCGATCACCGAACGGACCGCCGAGAGGTCCAGCTCACGGGCCAGATTCCGGCCGAAAATCACCCCTCCCGGTTCGAGCATGCGGCTGAAGGCCGCTGCGGATTCTGGCCCCGCTTCGGAAAAGTCATGCAGCGCGGCCGGCCGGTTTTGCCGCAGCGACTCTGCGGTCAAAAGGTCGGCTCCCCAGAGTTCGCGCAGCAGCACATGATCGCCGCCGCGATAGTTCGGCTTGGACGCGTCGAGAAAACTCCGACGATTCGGCTCCGTTGCGAAACTGACCATCCTCGACCTCGAGGAGACCGATGCTGGCGAGCGCGTAGAGGAGCCGCGACAGACGAGCGGGCTCGACTTTGAGCGCTGCCCCAAGGCTGTCGGCAGTCGCAGCATCGCCGCCGAGCCGGGTGAAGATGCCAAGGTCCAGCCCGGCACGAAGCGCCAAGGCAGGGGGCACCCCTGCGATCAGCTTGTCGATCCGATCGGAATCCACCATGTCATATCCCGTTGTGCGATCCAGGATCGACTTTGAACAGCTCGGCCAACCTCGTCAAATCAGTTCACCAGCGCGTCGCTCTCCACGTCGAATAGGTTCAGCTTGGCGGCATCGGGTTCGACATAAAGGGTATCCCCGGGGCCGGCGCTGATCCTACCAGCGCCCGCGACCGTTGTGCGCCGCCCCGGCATACCTCAAAGATCCGGCTGTGATGATGGCTGGCCGCGCCTTCGAACGCTACGCAGGCAAGGCCAGCAGCGCCAGTCCGGCCAGCGCCGAGCCGGCCAATGTCGGCAGCATGCCGATCCTCAGTTTCAGCATGGCGACCATAGCGGCTGCCGCCAGCAGCGCGGCACGCCAATCCAGCGACGACAGCACCGGCACCTCCATGCCCAGGCCAACGCGGTGCACCGCGCCGAAGACGACATGAAGTGCGAACCACAGCGCAAGGTTCATCACCACGCCGACGACAGCCGCTGTGATCGCACTCAGCGCCGCCGACAGTGCCTTGTTGCCGCGCAGCGCCTCGATGTAGGGGGCACCGAGAAAGATCCAGAAGAAGCACGGCACGAACGTCACCCAGAGCGTCAGCAATGCGCCGAGCGATCCGGCGACAAGCGGTCCCATCGCACCGGCGTGCCGGTAGGCGGCGACGAAGCCGACGAATTGCAGCACCAGGATCAATGGTCCCGGCGTCGTCTCGGCCAGGCCAAGCCCATCGACCATTTCACCCGGCGCCAGCCAGCCGAACGACGTCACGGCTGCCTGCGCGACATAGGAGAGCGCGGCGTAGGCGCCGCCGAATGTGACCACCGCCATCAGGCTGAAGAAGCCGCCAAGCTGTGCCCAAACACTGGCAGGGCCGGTCAGCGCCAGGATCAGTACGACCGGCCCGAGCCAGATCGGCAGCCAGATCGCGATGGTGCGCGGCGCGTGCCATTTCGTCGGCTTGGTGTGAGCGAGTTCGCCGCGTTCGAACATGACGTCGACGGCACCCCTGACATCGGGCAAATTGTCCTTGCCGCGTGCGGCTCCGGAAAAACGCGCCGGTGCCAGGCGGTTGCCGATCCAGCCGGTCAGCCCTGCAACCAGGATGATCAGCGGAAACGGCAGCCGGATGACATAGATGGCAAGGAACGCGGCCACCGCGATCGCCACCATCACCCGGTTCTTGAGCGCCCGTTTGCCGATGCGGAGGACCGCCTCGACGACGACGGCCAGCACCGCCGCCTTGATGCCGAAAAAGAGCGCCTCGATGACAGGCGCATCATTGTAGAGCACGTAGAAGATGCTGAGGCCCAGCATGACAAACGCACCGGGCAGCACGAACAGGATGCCGGCAACGAGGCCGCCGGCGGTCCGGTGCAGCAGCCAGCCGATATAGATGGCGAGCTGCTGTGCCTCGGGGCCTGGCAGAAGCATGCAGTAGTTGAGCGCATGCAGGAACCGCTGCTCGCCGATCCAGCGGCGATCCTCGACCAATTCCTTGTGCATCAGCGCGATCTGTCCGGCCGGCCCGCCGAAGGAGAGCAGGCCGACCCTTGCCCACAGTTTTGCGGCTTGGCGGAAGGTCGGGACGATCGGAGCCTCGGTAGCCTGTGCATCGTCGTCCGCGGCGAGGGCGCTCATGGCGCTTTGCCCGCGCTGGGCCAATTGTGGGTTTCGTCAGTGGCATCGCGGCACCATCTGAAGAACGCATCGTAGAGCAGCATGCCGGCATCAAGCTGTTCGAGATCGTCGCGGAACATGCGCGACAGCCCGAGCGATGCCGCGAGAAACCCGGCCGCCTGCGGTACGAGATCGAGGCGCGCCGTATCGGCTGCACGCACGATCAGCGCAAGGCGATCGAGCGCTTCGGACTGCAACCCGAACTCTTCGATCATCGTGTCGAAGGTGCAGCGCTCGCCGCGATGGCTCCAGAACACGTCGTCGATGTCGAAGGCAACCGCCCCAAACCGATCGGCGGCCGCCAGCACTTCAGACGGCTCGACAAACAGGAACACCGCCGAGGGATCGACGAAGCGGCGGATCAGCCAGGGACAGGCGATGCGGTCGACCTTGGGGCGGGCACGCGTCACCCAGACCGTGCGGCCCTTGTCGTCGCGGGGCGGTATCTTGTCGGCCTTGACCAGAACCCCCTTGGCCGCCTGCCACGCCTCGAAGCCGCCTTCAAGGGATTCGGCAGCAATGCCCTCATGGCGCAGCCATGCGGCAACGCCTTGCGAAAGCTTCAGCCCCTTCTGGCAGATGACGACAGCATGAGCCCCCGTTAATTCGGCAGCCCAGTTCGAAACAGACTTGAAGTCGCGCCGGCACGAGGCCGGAAGCAGGCGCGGATCGGCGTCGTAGTCTTCGTCGATGCGGACATCGACAAGAACAGGCGCGTCGGACAGACCGACAAGGCGGGAAAGCTGCGCTACGGTGATTGCGGTTGTTGACGGCATGGCGTCCACCTCCAGCGTGAGAGTTTGGACGCGATCATTGGGCTGACGCCTCACGGGGTCGTCGCGAAGGAACCCCTTGCCACAATGCTGGATTGATCCTTCGCCTTTGTCAAGGAAAGAGCGGCGCCGGGGGACCGCGCCTACTGCGCCGTCCAGCCGCCATCCATCGGCAAGGTGGTGCCGGTGATCTGTCTGGCTGCGTCAGAGCACAGGAACAGAGTCAGCGCGGCGAGCTCCTCGACGGTGACGAATTGCTTCGTCGGCTGCGCTGCCAGCAGCACGTCGTGCTTGACCTGTTCCTCGGTCATGCCGCGCGCCTTCATCGTGTCGGGGATCTGTTTTTCGACCAGTGGCGTCCAGACATAGCCGGGCGCGATGGCGTTGACGGTGATGCCGTCCTGCGCGACTTCCAGCGCTACCGTCTTGGTCAGACCCGCTATGCCGTGCTTGGCCGAGACGTAAGCCGACTTGAACGGCGAGGCGACCAGTGCATGCGCCGACGCGGTGTTGATGATGCGGCCCCATTTGCGCGCCTTCATGCCGGGCACCACGGCCTTGATCGCGTAAAAGGCGGCAAGCAGATTGATGCGGATGATGGCTTCCCACTTGTCGTCGGGAAACTCCTCGATTGGCGCGACATGCTGTATCCCGGCATTGTTGACCAGAATGTCGAGGCTGCCCAAGGCCTGCTCGGCTTCGCGCACCATGGCGGTCACCGCTGCGCCGTCCATCATGTTGGCGCCGGAGTAGCGGCACTGGACGCCGAAATCCTTCTCGATGCCGGCGCGCTCCTGTTCGATCGCCGCGGCTTCGCCAAGGCCGTTGATCGTGACGTTGGCGCCCTCGGCGGCAAGGGCGCGGGCAATGGCCAGGCCAATGCCGCTGGTCGATCCGGTGACGAGCGCATTCTTCGAAGAAAGGGAACCCATGGAGATCTCGCGACTGTTGGGAGGGACTACAAAGACACATAGTTTGTGCGCCGCAACATGACAACGCCATAATCATATGTCGGCGCTGTTACGGCACTAAAACGCGCTTTGCCGGCCTCGCCGAGCGCCGTCTCAAGGCTGACACGTCAAGGCTGACACGGCAGTGTTATGGTGCGGCGCAACATAGTCGGCCACGCATTCGCGCAGTCATTCCTGAACCATCGATCCAACGAATCAGGGGGCTGTAGCTTGAAATCGCCGATGTCGTGATGCGTGCCTATGCCATGCCGCTCACCAACCGTCCTTTCCGCCCGGCCCGTATCGCTTCTTCGATCCGACGCCTTGAGCTATCCCGCAATCTCCAGCAGGGCCGATACCAGCAAGCGGCGTTCGTCGGCGGAAAGCACGTCGGAATCGAAGAGGTTCATGCTGCGCAGCCCTTCGATGGCCAGAAAGCAGACCAGCAGCGTCTTCAGGTCCGGCGTCTCGCTCTTCAGCCGCTGCAGCAGCTGCGACTTGAAGGCTTTTATCGGCGTCAGGAAATCCGGATCCTCGGCGATCGCCGAGAATATCCACGAAGCCGTCGGCTTCGGCTCCTCGCAATCATCCGCCGAGAGCCGGATATAGGTGGCGAGCAGGCTCTCGCCGCTGGCGCCGGCGACACGGCCCGATTCCAGCGCCAGCTCGAACGCGCGCAGGTAATTCTCCACCAGGCCCTGCATCAGTTTGGCCTTGGTCGGAAAGTTATACAACAGGCCGCCTTTCGACACGCCGGCGCGGCTGGCGACGGCGTCAAGCGACAGGCTGCCGGGACCGGCCTCGCGTGCGACATCGGCGGCGGCGGCGAGTATCTTGTCGCGCGAATTTGCCCTTTGGGTCTTCATCGATCCCTTCCCCCGCACCAGCCTAGGCGGAATTGACAAGACCGTCCAGACGGTACAGTAAGTTCGCCGTCATTTGTAATCGGGACCTGGCGTCGATAAGTGTCCCGCTATTCGGCTATTTTGCCGGACATCGGCCGAGGGGACAGTTCGTGAAGCGCTTCATCTCTATCACCGCAATTCTGCTTCTGCTCGCTCTGGTGTGCGTCGGCGTTGTCGGCTTCAACCTGTTCCGCGACAACGCTATCAAACAGTATTTCGCCACCATGAAGCCGCCGGCGTTGACCGTATCGACGGTTGTCGTCAAGCCTTCCGACTGGACGCCGGGGGTCGAGGCGATCGGCACGGTACGCGCCGTGCGCGGTGTCGACCTTACCGTCGAGACCAGCGGCATCGTCAAGGACATCCTTTTCCATGCCAACCAGAAGGTGCCGGTCGATTCGGTCCTGCTGCAGCTCGACGATGCCGTCGAACGCGCGGATCTGGTCGCGGCCAAGGCGCAGTCCGTGTCCGACAAGACGGCGCTCGAACGCGCGCTGGAGCTGCAGCGGCGCGGCGTCGGAACGGATGCCACGCTCGACACCGCTCAAGCCGCTGCATCGGCCTCCGCCGCGCAGGTCAACAAGCTGCAGGCCGTGCTTGATCAGAAGCAGCTGACGGCGCCGTTCGCCGGCACCGTGGGCATCCCCAAGATCGACCTCGGCCAATATCTCTCGCCCGGCAACGCAGTGGTGACCTTGCAGGATCTGGACACCATGCGGGTCGATTTCTCGGTACCCGAACAGCAGCTGCCGCTGCTCAAGATAGGCCAGGCGGTGCGGCTCGGCCTCGGCGGCACCGGCGGCGGCGCCGACATGCCGTTTGCCGGCTCCATTCGCGGCATCGATCCCAAGATCGACGCTTCAAGCCGACTGGTGTCCGTCCGCGGCGAGGTCGCCAACCCTGACGGCAAGCTGACGCCCGGCCAGTTCGTCCAGGTTCGCGTCGAGCTGCCGCAGGAGAAAAACATTCTGTCCTTGCCGCAGACGGCATTGACGTCGAGCCTCTATGGCGACTTCGTCTTCGTCGTCGTTCCGGCGAAGCCGGCGGAAGGCGCCCCAGCCGCGAAACCTGAGGAAAAGCCTGCCGCAGGGGCCGACGCGGCAAAGCCGGCGGCAGATGCAAAGCCGGCAGACGCGAAACCGGCTGCCGAAGACGCCGCGGCGAAGCCCGCGGACAAGCCGGCTGTCGACCCCGCGAAGCCCGCGGCAGAACCGGAAAAGCCGGCGCTCGTGCTGTCACAGGTGTTCGTGAAGCCCGGCCGCCGCAACGACGGCATGGTCGAGATCGTCGAGGGCATCAAGGCCGGTGACGAGGTCGTCACCGCCGGTCAGAACCGTCTCTTCAACGGCATGTCCGTCGCTGTCGACAACACCATTGACCCCAGCAAGTCGGCTAACCAGCAGGCTCAGCAATGAACTTTTCCGACATCTTCATTCGCCGGCCGGTCCTCTCCACCGTCCTCGCCTGCATGATCCTGCTCCTGGGTTTCCAGGGCATCTTCAACCTGTCGATCCGGCAGTATCCCAAGGTTGACGAGACGGCGATCACCATCACCACCGCCTATCCCGGCGCCAGCGCCGACCTGATCCAGGGCTTTATCTCCGCCCCGATCGCGCGGGCCGTCGCCTCGACCGAGAACATCGACTACGTCACCTCGTCCAGCCGGCCGTCTTCGAGCACCGTGGTCGTCCAGATGAAGCTCGGCTCCAATCCGGATGTCGCGCTCACCGAGGTCCTGTCGAAGGTGCAGGGCGTACGCGGCACCTTGCCGGATGCATCCAAGGACCCGGTCATCGTCAAGGGCACCGGCCAAGAGTTCGCGATGATGTACATCTCGATGCAGAATCCGAACATGAGCAAGGAGCAGCTCACCGAATATATCGAGCGCGTCGTGCGGCCCCGCATGTCGACGGTCGAAGGTGTCGCCGACGTGCAGATCTTCGGCGCCGAGGAATATTCGATGCGGGTCTGGATCGACCCGGTCAAGCTTGCTGCGCGTGGCGTCACCGCCGCCGAAGTGCTGGCGGCGATCAACAACTCCAACTTCCTGTCGGCGCCCGGCAACACCGAGAACGAATATGTCGTCTCCTCGATCACGGTTCGCTCGACGCTGCAGACGCCTGAGGCCTTTGCCGAGCTTCCGCTGCGCTCGACGGACGGCCAGGTGGTGCGCTTGCGCGACGTGGCGCGAGTCGAGCTTGCCGCCGAGAGCACCGACACGAGGGTGAGCTTCAATGGCAAGCCCGGCACCTTCCTCGCCATCTTCCCGACGCCGGCCGCCAACCCGCTGACAACGGCGGAGGCGATCCACAAGATCGTGCCTTTGATTCAAGAGACGCTGCCGAAAGGCATGACCATCGAAATCGTCTACGATTCCACCGAACAGATCAGCGCCTCGATCGATGAAGTGTTCAAGACCATCGCCGAAGCCGTCGCCATCGTCGTCGTGGTCATCCTGTTGTTCCTCGGCTCATTCCGCTCGGTGATGATGCCGATCGTGACCATCCCGCTGTCGCTGGTCGGCGTCTGCTTCCTTTTGTTTGCGGTCGGCTATTCGATCAACCTTCTGTCGCTGCTGGCCATGGTGCTGGCCATCGGCCTTGTCGTCGACGACGCTATCGTGGTGGTGGAGAACATTCATCGCCACATGGAGGAGGACCACATGTCGCCGATGCAGGCGGCCTTCAACGGCATGCGCGAGATTTTCTCCGCCATCGTGGCCATGACCATCACGCTCGCCGCCGTGTTCGCGCCGCTGGCCTTCACCGGCGGCCTGACCGGCGCGCTGTTCCGCGAGTTCGCGGTGACGCTCGCCGGTTCGGTGGTGCTGTCCGGCCTCATAGCCGTCACCATCACGCCGATGATGGCGGCGCGTCTGCTCAAGGCGGGATCGCACAGTCGCTTCCAGCGCGTCGTCGACGGAACCTTCAGCCGTGTCGAGCATGTCTATGAGCGGGCGGTAACCGCCTCCTTGAGAAATCGACCGGTGACGCTGCTGATGGTCGTGGCGCTGGTTGCGCTCACCGGCTTCATGTTCACCAAGACCTCGAGCGAACTGGCGCCGGAAGAGGACCAGGGCTTCCTGTTGTCGATCGTGACGGCACCGCGCTACGCGACCTCGGACTACACCGAGACCTACGTCAACCAGATCCTCGGCCTGGTGAAGGACATTCCCGAAACCAGGGCGCAATTCTCCGCCGTTGCCTTTGGCGGCGCCACCAACGGCGCCTTTGTCGGCTTCGCCTTCAAGGATTGGGCCGAGCGCCAGCGCAACTCAAAAGAGCTTCAAGCCGATATCCAGGGACGCCTCGGCAAGGTGGCCGGCGTCGAGGCCTTCGTCTTCGCGCCGCCGACGCTGCCGGGCTCCGGCGGCGGCCTGCCGATCTCCATGGTGGTGCGCTCGACCGGTGGTTCCGCCGAGGTCTACGAGGCGGCCGAGCAGATTAAGAACAAGGCGCAGGCCTCCGGCCGCTTCATCGTCGTGCAAAACTCGATGTCCTTTGACGCTCCGCAGGTGACGGTGACCATCGACCGCGACCGCGCGGCGGCTCTCAACCTGCCGATCGCCGACATCGGCCAGACGCTGACGCTGCTGGTCGGCGGCGCCGAAGTGGCTCAGTTCGACCGCGACTCCAACAGCTACGACATCATCCCGCAGGTGCCGAAGGAGTTCCGCGACAATCCCGAGAAGCTCGGCGAATATTTCGTGCGTAGCGTGACCGGCGAAATGGTGCCGCTTTCAGCGGTGGTGAAGATTTCGACCAACGCCGCGCCGGCCGCGATCGAGCAGTTCAACCAGCTGAACTCGGCGACGATATCAGCGCTGCCGCTTCCCGGCGTCACCACGGGCGACGGGCTGCAGACCCTGGAGAACCTTGCCAAGGAGAGCCTGCCCGATACCTTCTTCATCGATTATTCCGGCCAGTCCCGGCAGGAAAAGGAGCAGGGCAACACGATCCTTATCGCGTTCGCAGCCGCCGTAATCGTCATCTATCTGGTGCTGGCGGCGCAGTTCGAAAGCTTCCGCGACCCGCTGATCATCATGATGGCGGTGCCACTGTCGATCTTTGGCGCCATCGTGCCGCTCAATCTGGGGCTTGGAACGCTCAATATCTACACGCAGGTCGGCCTGATCACACTGATAGGTCTGATCACCAAGCACGGCATTCTTCTGGTCGAGTTCGCCAACCAGCAGCGCGAGTTGCATGGCATGAGGCGGCGCGATGCGATCGTCGCCTCGGCCAAGGTGCGCTTGCGGCCGATCCTGATGACGACAGCGGCGATGGCGCTCGGCGTCGTGCCGCTGATCGTGTCCAGTGGTGCTGGTGCGGCGGCGCGCTATTCGATGGGCCTCGTGATCTTCACCGGCATCCTGGTCGGAACCATGTTCACCCTGTTCGTGGTGCCGATGTTCTACACCTTCATCGCCAGCAAGGACCTGCCGCACCACGCCGAAAAGCCAGACCCGAAGCTGATGCCGGTGCACGCGGACTGAGCGCGAACGGCGTCAGCGAACAAACGAAAAGAGGCCGGAAATTTCCGGCCTCTTTTTTGACTGGATTGATTTACCGCGAAGCCCCGATGGAGCTCCAAGGCGGGAACTTGCGGTGCGGCATGACCTGTCCGGCTGCGCTGCACCATCGCTCCAAACGCAGTCTGCTACTTGACGATGACGATGCTGGTGTTGGTCGGGCCGAAGGTTTCGACCAACTGGTAGAAGTCGGCGGCATTGTCGGGATGCAGCCGCACGCAGCCATGCGACGCCGGCCGTCCCAGCCGCTTGATGGCGTTGGTCGCATGCACGGCGTAGCCGCCGCTGAAGAAGACCGAATGCGGCATCGGCGCGTTGTCGTATTTCTTCGAATGCCACATCTCGTGCATGCGGGTCGGCTTGAACGAGCCGGTCGGCGTGACATGCGCACTGTCGCCGGTCGAGACCTTCCAGGCGAAAGTCGGCCGACCATCGACCAGCACTTCCATGGTCTGCTGCGACAGCGAAACACGCGCCACGATCTGGTTTGCCGCGGCATGGGCGGTGCTGTTGGCGGCGCCAAGCAGAAGCGCGGCGCCGCCGGCTGCGGCGGCGACGTTGATGAGTTTGGCGGAAATGGCTTCGTACATGATGGCTCCCCTTTGCCGGTCGTGCCGGCGTCAATTCGGTGGCCGCCTTATCCCCGCGCCATGTTTCAGACTGACTTCGCTGAGGCTCGTTTGTGTTTCGAATCTGTTTCCTCTGGTTAACAAGCAAGGTGGACAAGGGAAGCGTGCTCCGCCTGTGCTGCTCATACCCGATCACGACCGGGCCGCCAAACGAAAGTGCTGATCTCTTTATATGAAAGAAGTTTGGCTTCGCTCGAAACCGACTTGCAACAAAGCGCGGCCTGGGCGGCATGATCTGGTTACAGGCTCGCGGCACAGTCATCCCAACGAGAACAGCCGGCGCCAACGAAAATGAGCATCAAATCGACCACCCTGTCCTGGCTCTTCAGGATAAGCATCGCCGCATTTGTCGTCGGCGGCATCGGCACAGTAGCCGGCACCCCGATGACGAAACTGGCGGTGATGAATTCGGGTGAGATTTCGACGCTGCATGCCGCGCTGTTCATAGCCTTGGTCTGGATTGTCTCCAGTCTGCGCATCAACCGTCTCAGGGCCCTCTGGCGGGTCGGCCTCGGGTTGAAGTGGATGCGCGGCCCCTCCGGCAACTTGCTGCCGAGAGGACCGAAGGCCCGCGTCGCAACGGGGGGCTCCGTGGGCGACGCGGGCACTTCGGGTTTATCCTGAAGCACCCGCGGTTCTGATTGGGGACAACCGATGAAGACGAAATCTGCAGCCTCCGTGCTTTCGGTACTGCTCTATGCACAAGGCCTGCTCGGCTTTGCCGGTCTCGCCACGGTTCTCCTGAAGGACCGCGCGCATGCCGCCAGCGAAATCGTAGTCGCCAGCGAATTGCCGTCGGGACCATCGCTTCTGGTGGTGCGCTGACGCCTATGCATGGCGCCCGAGATTGCGCAGCTTTTTTGGGCGAGCCGAGGAACAATCCAGCCTCCCGACCCTCAGTCGGCGCGCTGCGTCGGCGGGTCGAACCGGTAGCCTGCGCCGCGTATAGTTGTGATGGTTTCGGTGTCGAGCTTGCGGCGCAGCCGCACGATGCGCGAATCGATCGAGCGGTCGAAGGCATCGGCATTTTCGGCGGGCGCCGCCGCAATGATGTCGTCGCGCGTCAGCACCTTGCGCGGGCTGGCCAGAAACAGCCTGAGCAGCGCCACCTGGCCCGGCGACAGCTGTTCTTCCGTACCCGAACGGTGCATGACGATGGCCGACCGCAAATCGACGGTGGCATTTTCCAGCACGATCAGTTCCTGGGCGGACCTGCCGCGCCGCGTCAGCAGGCCGCCGATGCGCGCGGCAAGCTCCCTGACATTGAGCGGACTTTCGACGACATCTGCGGCGCCAAGCTCGAGCGCCAGCACCTTGTCGACCAGATCGGCCGGCCGGCAGATCAGGATGAAATCCGGCCCCGCCTTCCCGTCCGCGCTCTGGCCGCCGCCATAACGCCTGAGCAGGTCCCGCCCTTCCGCCTGGCTGAGGCTGTCGCCGACGATGACGATATCGATGCCTCCGGCCGAAAGCAGGGATTCAGCTTCCCAGGGCTGCCGCGCCTCGCGCACGTCATGGCCGCGCCGGTCGAGATGATCGGCAAGATCGCCGGCCACCACATCGGCGACGGAAACCAGCGCGATGACGGATCGTGCAGCCATGTTTTTCTTCCCGTTCCCCCGCAACCGGATATGAGTGCTGGACATCATGTTTATACCCAATCTACTTTCCGCTGAAAGCGGGAGCGAGGCCATAGTGCGGGCACGGATTGTCATCGTCGAGGACGAGCCCGATCTCCGGGACGCGGTCGCCGAGTATCTCGGCGCCAACGGCTACGATGTGACCCAGGCCGGAAGCGCGGCCGAGGCGCGCGCCTTGCTGGAGACGGAATCGTTTCATTTGGCCATTCTCGACATCGCCATGCCGGGCGAGGACGGACTGTCGCTCGGCCGCTGGCTGCGCTCGAAAATACCGGTCGGCATCATCTATGCCACGGCTGCCGGCACCGCACTCGACCGCATTGTCGGGCTGGAGCTTGGCGCCGACGACTACATCGTCAAGCCCTACGAGTTGCGTGAGGTGCTGGCTCGTGTGCGCAGCGTGCTGCGCCGCGTTCCGCAGCCGAGCCCGCCCCAGGCGGCGAAGACACAAGCCGATGGCGGCCGCCGCCTGACCTTCGGCCCGTTCCAGGCCGACCTCGACGGCAGGCTTGTCACCGGCGCCAACGGCGCCGTCATCGACATGGCCAAGAGCGAGTTCGATGTGCTGGAGGTTTTCCTGACCCGCGCCAACCGGCTGTTGACGCGATCGGCGATCTCCGAGGCGATTGGTTTTGTTGAGGATCCTGAATCGTCGCGCGCCGTCGACATTCGCATCATGCGGCTGCGCAAGAAGATCGAAACCGATCCGGCCAATCCGAAATTTTTGCGCACAGTGCGCGGCGAAGGCTATATCTTCTCGCTGCCGACCGGTGACGGGCACTAGCTAGAGCAATTACAGGAAAAGTGTACGCGGTTTTCCGCCCGGAATTGCGTAAAAACAAAGAGATAGAGGCTTCTCCGTTTCCGTGAAACGGTGAAACGCTCTAGCAATTCCAGGAACAGTGCGTAGCGATTTCCGTTCGGGATTGCATTGAAACATGGAGCGTTTCACCTTTTTCGTGAAATGCTCCATAGCTGCCTAATTCGACGGCCCTTTACTGATGGCTGACATGACCGCTGAACCAGCACCACGTATGGACCCGCAAGGCGCTCGCCAGAGCGCCGCGATGGCGGCTGTGCGCGTCGTCCGCCGGTTGCGCGATGCCGGCGACTGGCAGCGCGAGATGGAAACCATCCTCGAAACGCTCTGCAGCGCCATGAATTGCCAGCGCGGCATCCTGTTCAGGCTGCGCGAATTGCCCGGCCAGGGCTTCGCCCAATCGGTCGCCGCCTACTGGATCGATCCTCGCTTCGGCGGCGAACTGGCTTCGCCGACGGTGATCATGCAGTCGATCGTCGATACCGATCCGCTGCTGGAGCGGATTGGAGAGGACGAGCGGCAAGGCAAGATCTTCGCCGGCCATACGCGCGATCTCGACGGGTTCCTCAGGGCCGATTTCGAAAAGCAGCACATCAAGTCGTTCCTGTCGGTATCGGTGTTCGCGCACGGTCATCTGTGGGGCACGTTCGCGGTCAATGACTGCCTAAACGAGCGCGAATGGACCGAAGAGGAAGAGGCGACGATGCACATCATCGCGCTCGCCATCGGCGACGCCATCGAGCACTCGCCGTCCGACGCCCATGCCAGCGAAGTCATCCGCCGCACCATGCTGCAGGCGTCGCTCGACGCCATCATCGTCATCGACGAGACCGGCTCGATCATCGAATTCAATCCGGCCGCCGAAAAGATGTTCGGCTATCAGCGCAGCGACATCCTCGGCAAGGACCTGCTCGATACCGTGGTGCCGGAATATTACCGCAAGGGCTATGTCTCGGGCGCCGAATACATGTCTGGCCGCGGCGCGCCGATGGTTGGCCAACGGCTTGAGACCGTGACACAGAATGCGGCCGGCGAGGTGTTTCCCATCGAATTGACGGCGACCGAGATGCGGGTGGCTGACCGTCAGCTCATCTTCGGTTCGATCCGCGATCTGCGCGATAAGCTGCGCGCCGAAGAAGAGATCAACCGCCAGCGCGAAAAACTGCACCAGAACGAGAAGATGGCGGCGATGGGTTCACTGCTGGCCGGTGTTTCGCACGAGCTCAACAACCCGCTCGCCGTGGTCGTTGCGCAGTCGACGCTGCTGCATGAATTCGCCACCGACCCGCAGACCAAGGTTCGCGCCGAGAAAGTGCGCGCCGCTGCCGAGCGCTGCGGCCGCATCGTCAAAAGCTTCCTGTCGATGGTGCGCCTGCATCCGGCGGCGCAGGCCGAGACCGATCTCAACCAGGTGATCCGCGCCGCACTCGAAGTAACCGCCTATGGCGCACGCTCGAGCGGCATCATCATCGACACCGATTTCGCGCCCGGCCCGCTGCTGGCGATGGCCGATGCCGACCACGTCACGCAGGTGGCCGCCAATTTCCTGATCAACAGCCAACACGCTCTGGCCGGTATCGGCGGCGACCGCCTGATCAAGGTGCGGACATTCCGCAGCGATCGCGGCAACCCCGGGTTTTCGGTCGAGGACAACGGACCGGGCATTCCCGAGGCGATCCGCAGCCGCATCTTCGAATCCTATTTCACCACCAAGCCGGTCGGCGTCGGCACCGGCATCGGCCTGTCGATCTCGAAATCGATCGTCGAGCGCCACAACGGCAATATCTGGTTCGAGGAGGTGCTGCCGCGTGGCGCGCGCTTCGTCGTCCAGCTGCCGGTAATCACCGGCGGCGCGGCAGCAGCCGGCGACAGCCCGGCTCGTTCCAGCGGCTTGCGCCATGCGCTGATCATCGACGACGAACCCGACGTCGCCGGCTCCCTCTCCGACATCCTGGAACTGATGGGTATCAAGTCGCGGGTCGTGCCGGCCTGGACGTCGGCGGCGGCGACCTTGACCGGCCACATGCCGCCAGACATCGTCTTTTCCGACTTGCGCATGCCCGGCACCAGCGGCATTGCCATCTACCGCGAATTGCTCGCCGACAACCTGGCCCTGGCCAAACGCTTCGTGCTGGTCACCGGCGGCCTGATCGGCGCCAAGGCCGAGATCGAAGCCTTGCCGGCGCCGCAGCGCCCGCAAATCCTGGAAAAGCCGTTCTCGACGCTGGACGTCCGCGGCGTACTCTCGGCAATAGCCGACCAGGTCGCCGCCGCCGGCTAAGTTTTCGGAAGCACCCATGTAGGGTCTATCGAGATTCGGGTCAGGCCGAGTCGAGAATGGTGGTTCCCGAGAACCGGAGCGGAGCGTACTTGAAGTACGCGAGCACCGGAAGCGCAGGGAACCTCCATGCGCAGGCCGGCCTCACCCGAATATCGATAGGCCCTAAAAAAGAGGCTCCCGACCGAGGGAAGCGGCGGGAGCCAAGAACGAGCGCGGGAGGAAGCGCTCGGGAGGTTCAGAAAACGTTGGGTGTCGTGGTCAGCGGCGCTGCGTTGGCGATCATGCGGACGGAACGCGCCTTGTGCACGCCGGACTGGGCGGCGATGACGCGCAGGCACTCCGCGCTCTCGGCGCCCCAGGCCTGACCCTGGCAGGCAAAATCGATTTCCGGCTCCGGCAGCCGGGCGGTCTTGATGGTGGTCGGCGCGCCCTGGACAACATTGGCCGGCGGGTTGAGCGAAGCAAAAGCCGGACCGGAAGCCGGTGTCAGGAACATGACGGCCAGAGCGCAGGCGCCCAGCATGGAGAACATCGCAACCGGATGGTCGCTGGCGCGCTGACGCAGTGCCAGTTTGGCGCGTCGTTCGTTGCTAGTGATCTCGACTTTCGTATGCATTGCTGCTCCCCTTCGTTTTCTTATGAAACGAACCTAAGCGCGCCTGGTAACGGGCGAATGATGCGCTTGGCTTGCCCGCGTAACAGGTTTGAAACAAGAAATTCGGGCATATCCGGACAGATCCGGTCATGTGCCGACGGCAAGATGCGTTTGCGAAGCTGTTTCATCCGGGCAATCAAATGTTGACGACAGGCGGGCCGCGAACGCACCAAGCCCGCTTCCTGTCGGCCGCACTATGAACAAGCTCACACTGCGGATCGAATTTGCGGACGCCAGGTATTTTCGTCTCGGAGCGGGCCGTGTTTGCAAGCTCGGCACGGCCAAATCCGCATGCCGGACAGCTATTTCACGCCCCCGGTTAACGCCCGGATATTCCGGGATTTTCTGGCTTTCAGCTGGTCCTGTTGTGCCGACTTGAAAAGTTGTGATTTCTACAAGCCATTGCATTTCAATGTAAAATATGGTTTTATTGAATGAGTATTCAATAAAAGAAGAGCTTTTTTATGAACCCGCATCTCCGTGACGTGGCGATCCCCAATGATTGGGACCGGCGGGGTCTGCCGGGCTGGAGTTATCACTCCGACGCGCTTCTCGAACTTGAGAAGGAATACGTCTTCCGCAACCATTGGCAGATCGCCGGCCATGTCTGCGACGTGCCGAATGCCGGCGACTATCTGACTATGGACGTGGTCGGCGAGCGGGCGCTCATCGTGCGCGGCAAGGACGGCGTCGTGCGCGCCTTCAACAACATGTGCCGGCATCGCGGCAGCCGCGTCGTCGCCGACAGCCAGGGCACCTGCAAGAACGCGCTGGTCTGCCCGTTCCATGGCTGGGTCTACAATCTCGACGGCACGCTGCGCGGCGCCGCCCGGCCGCGCTCCTTCCCCGAGCTCGACAAGACCGAATTCGGCCTGATGCCGCTCGACCTTGAGATATGGATGGGCTTCATCTTTGTCCGCTTTCGCAAGGGCGGCCCGCAGCCTTCGGTGGCCGAACTGTTGAAGCCGATCGAGGCCGAGATGGCACACTACAACGTGGCCGAGATGGTGCCGTCCTGGGGCATCTGGACACAGAAAACGCCGGTCAACTGGAAGTCGGTGCGCGACGTCGACAATGAAGGCTACCACGTCGCCATGGCGCATCCGGCGCTGCAGGATCTCTACGGCTCGACCTATTTCGACGAGCCGTTCATCAACGGCGTGTCGCGCTCGTTTGCCACCTACAATCCGCATGCCGGCCGGCGCTGGAGCGTGCGCGAATACATCAAGCTCACGCCCGATGCCTCACACCTGCCGGAGCATCTGCGCAGGGCCTGGATCTATTACGGCATCTTCCCCAACAACGCGCTGTCGATCATGCCGGAATCGGTGCAGTTCTATCAGGAGTTCCCGCTGTCGACCGGCGAGACGCTGCTGCGCGGCGCCATCTACCGCTACCCCGACGAGACCCGGGAACAGGCGGCCGCCCGCTATCTCGCCTACCGCATCGACCGCGATACCATGAACGAGGACGTGCAGCTTTCCGTCTGGTCAAACGAGTCCATGATCTCGGAGGCCTTCGAGGGTTTTTATCTCTCCGACCTCGAATACGGTGTGCGCACCCACCACGACCATCTGCGCAAGCAGATCCCGGTGCTGGGCCTGGAGACGGCGCCGGAGGAGAAGGACATGTGGAACCTCAATGAGGCTATGCGCTCGCAGGTGTAGGGGCGGAACTGCCAGTCACCCCTGCCACACGCCCTCTTTGCGCAGATCGTCCATGGTCCGCGAAATGCCTTCGCGCAGGATCGCCACCATGTCGTCGATCTGCTCTCGCGTGATGATCAGCGGCGGCGACATCACGCACATGTTGATCAGCGGCCGGACCAGGAGGCCGAGTTCGTGGCAATGCGCGTCGATGCGCTTGCCGACATCCTTGTCGAGCTGCAGCGGATCCTTGCTTTCGCGGTCGGCTACGCACTCGACGCAGCCCATCAGGCCCATGCCGCGGACTTCGCCAACCAGCGGCAGTTCCTCCAGCGTCTTCAACTGCGCCTGGAAATAGGGCGCGACATCGCGCGTGTGGGCCAGCACGCTGTCTTCCAGGATATCGAGGTTCTTCAGCGCCACCGCGCAGCCGATGGGATGACTGGTATAGGTCAGGCCATGGCCGAACATCGCATCGGGATGGTTGGAACGGCGCATTTCCTGAAGCAGCCGCTCCGAGATGATGACGCCGCCAAGCGGGAAATAGCCTGATGTAACGCCCTTGGCGAAGGTGATCATGTCGGGGTCGATGCCGAAGCCATCGCCGGAGGCAAAGACATGGCCGAGCCGCCCGAAGCCGGTCACCACCTCATCGGAGATATAGAGGATATCGTTGTCCCTGCAGATTTCGCGAATGCGCTTGAGATAGCCATCCGGCGGCACGACGACGCCGCCGGATGCCTGCACCGGTTCGCCGACGAAAGCACCGATCTTCTCTGCGCCGACGCGGGCGACCGCATCGCGAAACTGATCGACCAGGAAATCGCAGAAGGCGGCGATGTCAATGCCTTTCGGCCGCCGGAACGGGTCTGGCGAGGACAGTTTGACGACCAGATCGTCGGCGCCGTCCATCCAGTCGCGGTCGCGCGGCCGGCCGTTGAGCGAGGCCGACAGATAGGTCGAGCCGTGATAGGCGCCGCCGCGGCTGAGGATCAGCTTCTTTTCCGGCCGCCCGCGCACATTGTTGTAGAACTGCATGAAGCGCAGTGCCGTCTCGACAGCCGACGATCCGCCGGTGGTGAAGAAGGTATGGCTGAGATCGCCCGGCGCATGATCGGCGAGGCGCTTGGCGAGCTCGGCCGACGGCGCATTCATCGTATACCAGGGCGTGTTGTAGGACAGCATCATCGCCTGGTCGTACATCACCCTGGCCAGCTCCTCGCGGCGGTGGCCGACATTGATGCACCACATGCCGGCCGGCCCGTCGATCAGTCGCTTGCCTGTTACATCGGTGATGTAGATGCCATCGCCCTCGCCGATCAGCGCACGCGCTTCATTGCCGACCGAGCCGGCATAAGGCCAGGGCTGGATGAGATGGCGCTTGGCCAGCTCGACCGCATCGCCACCGTCAGCCATTTCCATCGCTCTTAGGTCTCTTGCAGCCGCCATCATTGCCTCGCATCGTCTGAGCGTAATTTCACCGGACAGAAAGCGAAGCGCCAAGGGCAGGAAAGCCGGCTTTCTTCACTTCATTTTGAATGTCCGTTCAATCAATATTACAGAAATAGCGCTTGATTTCAATGCACGGATGCGCTCATGATGAAAGAAAGCCGGCAAGCTTGAGCGCAACCAGCAAAGCGCGCTCCGCAAAAATTGGGAACAGGCAGCCGGCCCGGTCGATGGGAGCATCATGGCGGAACAGTTCGAGCCAGCAACCGAGATCACGCCCGGGTCGCTGCAATGACGGTAGCTGCCGAAGGGGTGCCCACGCGGCGCATGACGCGAGCAAGGCGAAACGCCCTTCTGCAGTCCGAGTCCGTCCAGGGCCTTGCCCTGATCAGCCCGACCTTGGTCTACGCTTTGATCCTGCTGCTGGTGCCGATCCTGGTGGTCTTCGCCCACTCCTTCTGGACGCAGAACTACCTCACCATCGACCATACATTCACGCTGGAGAATTATCGCATCGCGCTGACCGAGCCGATCTACCGCGATCTGCTCTGGCGCTCGCTCTACATTTCGCTGACGGTGAGCTTTTTCACCGTCATCCTCGCCTATCCGATCGCCTATTTCATCTCGTTCCATGGCGGTCGCCACAAGAGCCTGTGGCTGTTCCTGATCACCATCCCGTTCTGGACCAGCTATCTCCTGCGCGTGATGTCATGGAAAGTCATCCTCGGCTATAATGGCGTGCTGAATTCCGGCCTGATGGGCCTCGGCATCATCGACGAACCATCGACCGCGCTACTCTACAATTCCAGCGCCGTCATCATCACGCTCACACACGCCTGGGCGGCCTTTGCCATCCTGCCGATCTTCGTTTCGCTCGAGAAGGTCGACCGCACCTTGGTCGAGGCTGCCACCGATCTTGGCGACGGCCCGCTGCGCTCCTTCCTGCGCGTGACGCTGCCGCTGTCGGCGCCGGGCGTCATCTCGGCCGCTCTCATCGTCATGATCCCCACCGTCGGCGACTACGTCACCGCAAGGCTGGTCGGCGGCAAGGATGGCGTGATGATCGCCAATGCCATCGAGTCGCAGTTTCACAAGGCCTCCAACTGGCCACTCGGCGCGGCACTGTCCGTGACCACCATGCTGGTCGTGACGCTGATGGCGGGCGCCACCGTGCTCATCATCCGCGCGCTGCAGAGGCTGGCGCGATGACGGCGAGGCGGCGCCTTTTCCCCGGCGGCTGGCTGTCCGCCTACGCCCTCCTCTACGTCGTCTTTCTCTATCTGCCGGTGATCTTCCTGCCGATCTTCTCGATCAACACCGCGCCGACGCCAAAATTTCCTCTCACCGGCTATACGCTGAAATGGTACCAAGACCTGCCGAAGACGCCGGCGCTGCTTGACGCCGCCTGGAACAGCCTGATCGTCGGTATCTCGGCATCGGTGCTGTCGACGCTGCTCGGCATCCTCGCCGCCCGCTCGATCACCCGCTACCGCTATCCCGGCCGCCGCACAATCAATGGCCTGATCATGGCGCCGCTGGTGCTGCCGGAAATCATCCTCGCCATCTCCATGCTGCTGGTCATGCTGCAGTTAGGCCTGAGCCTGTCGCTGTTCACCGTCGTGCTCGGCCATGTCCTGATCTGCATTCCCTATTCGATGACGGTGCTGACCGCCGGTTTCGAGGGCTTCGACCGCAGCCTCGAAGAAGCCTCCGCCGATCTCGGCGAGAGTGCCTTCGGCACCTTCCGGCGGGTGACGCTGCCGATGGTGGCGCCGGCGATCATTTCCAGCCTCCTGGTCTGCTTCACCATCTCGCTCGACGAGTTCGTCATCGCTTTCTTCCTGACCGGCACCGAGACGACGCTGCCGATCTATATCTGGGGCCAGTTGCGCTTTGCCGCCAAGCTGCCGGGTGTGTTGGCGCTGGGCACGCTGCTGCTGGTTGCCTCTTTCGTTTTGATGACCGTTGCCGAGATCCTGCGCCGTCATGCGGCCAGACGCACCCAGAGCGAGGGAGGCCTCTATGCCTGAGCAGTCCCGGGCCGAACGGCCTCAGGATGAGCCATCCAAGCAAGATAAGTCCGAGCGGGCCCAATCTGATCGACCCCAAACCGACCGAGCAATGATCGAAATCCGCAGCGTTACCCGCAGCTATGGGGCGTTCAAGGCGCTCGACGACGCCTCGCTGACCATCAAGGAGGGCGAATTCTTTTCGCTGCTCGGCCCTTCCGGCTGCGGCAAGACCACGCTGCTGCGCATGATTGCCGGTTTCGACAACCCGACCAGCGGCTCGATCTCGGTCGGCGGCCAGTCGATGGAAGGCATCCCCGCCAACCGCCGGCCGACCAACATGGTATTCCAGAGTTATGCCATCTTCCCGCATCTCAATGTCGAGCAGAATGTCGCCTATGGGCTGAAACGGCTCAGGCTGGGAGGAACGGAAGAAAAGCGCCGCGTCGAGGAAGCGCTGGCGCAGGTGTCGCTCACCGGCCTCGGCAAACGCCTCGCCACCGAGCTTTCCGGCGGCCAGCGCCAGCGCGTGGCGCTCGCCCGCGCCTTGGTGATGCGGCCCAAGGTGCTGCTGCTCGACGAGCCGCTGTCGGCTCTCGACAAGAAATTGCGCGAGCAGATGCAGGTCGAACTGCGCCGCCTGCAGCAGGCGGTCGGCATCACCTTCGTGCTGGTCACCCATGACCAGTATGAAGCGCTCGCTATGTCCGACCGCATCGCCGTAATGTTCGGCGGCAAGATCGCCCAGGTCGCCTCGCCCAAGGAAATCTACCAGCGGCCGGTCAACCGCCAGGTCGCCGATTTCCTCGGCGGCATGAATTTCGTAAAAGCGCAGATCATAGAGGAGAATGCCGCCTCGCTGGTCGTCGACACGCTGGGCTTCGGCCGCGTCAGGACCGACAAGCCGAAGGCCTTCATGCGCAATGGCGGCGGCGCCACTCTGGGCATCAGGCCGGAGCGATTGCGCGTGCTGTGGGACAATGCGACGGCGAAATTCGAAGTGGCCGGCAAGGTGGTCGAACGCCACTATTTTGGCGAGATCACCCACCTGATCGTCGAGATACCCGGATTGGAAAAGCCACTGTCGGTCACCGAGACCAACGATTTCGGCGCCGACGATATCCCCGTCGGCACGTCGGTCCGCCTCGGCTACGATCCCGAGGCCCTGGTGGCGATGGCGGACTGAGCATGATCCCGAAAAGTGGGAACCGATTTTCGGAATAAGATCATGCTCCACTAAGAATTTTAAGTTCCGTCGCGATCTGTTTGGCTGCGATCCGCCCCATCACGATGGCGCCTTCGACATAGCCCGGGAATGACGGCGACAGTTCCGACGATGCTAAATGAACCGGGGCAGCGCCGGCACGGATCGTGCGCTCGGCATCCCGTGCCGTCACATCGACAATTAGGTCGCTGTAGGCGCCGCCGCTCCAGCGGTCATCGATCCAGTCGCGCTGGCTGAAATCGATAATGCCGGCCGCCTCCGGGCCAAGGGCATCAACGAGCCTTGCCGTGACCTCCGCACGCAGCGCCGCGTCCGCGAGCGGACGCCAACGCAACGCCAGTGGTCCGCCGACGAAGACGACCAGCGCGGCATGTTGCGCATCCTTGCTGGCGTCACAGGCGAACAGGCCCGGCAGGTCGCGCCACATCACCATGCCGCACAGGTCGCGCTCGCGCCAGAACGGCGTGGGATAGCGCACCAGGATCTTGATCACCGCACCGCTTTCCCAGACGCCGAGCGCCTTTGCGAGAGCCGGCGGCAGAGCGGGCGCGAAATCCAGCTTCGCGGCCGTCGCCGGCGGCAGCGCGACCAGCACTTTTCGCGCTTCGATGGAGCTGCCTGCCGAGACGGCACGAACCCCTTGCGGGCCGTGCTCGATGCGCGTAACCGGCTCGTTCAGCCAAACCCTGTCGCCGAGATCTCCGGCCATATCCTCGGCCAGCGACTGCATGGTTTCGAGCAGCGAATATTGCAGCTCAGGCACCTCGTTGGTGATGCGGCGGTCATTGTCGATGAGGTACCACAGCGGCACCTTGTCCATCGCCAGGCACCACAGGCCTTCGATCATCGAGCGGAAAGCCGTCTTGGCGTCAGTGGGATCATGCTGGCGTTCGAGCCAGGCGGCAGCGCTCATGCCGGCGATCGAGGGATCGTCCGGCTCGATCGCATTCATCCGCTCGCGGATTGCCATCGCGCCATGATAGGTCCGTTCGGCCTCTTCGACCGACAGCGATGGATGGGTGATGAAATCGCCATTCACATAGGTTTCGACGAAGGCCTTGCCACGGGACGCGGCCAGCGCCGTCACCTCCGGCATGTCTTCGCAGAAAAACTGGCCGCCGCTGTCGATGCGCTCGCCAAGCCCGTTGTGAATAGCCTCGACCCTGCCGCCGACGCGGTCGCGTGCTTCGAGCAGCACGACATCGATGCCGGCCTTTCTCAGCTCAAGCGCAGCCGACAGGCCCGTGAAACCGGCGCCGACGATGACGACATCGGTTCTTTCAGTCCTGTCGCTCAATAGCCGGCCTTGATCTTCTCGAATTCCGTGACCATGCGCTGCTTGAGCTCAGGCGGCACCGGCTGCTGGAACAGCGTCTTGTCCAAGAACTTGTCGAGATTGTCGAAGCCACGGTCGCTCAGCACCTGATGGTCGATCGCGGCCATCCCGGCGCTGTTGCCGTGGCCGTAGCCGAAGGTCTTGACCAAGTAATCGGACACGGCATGCGCGTTGACCGCACTGAGGAAATCATAGGCCTGATCGAGCTTCCCCGGCGCATCCTTCATCAGCACATAGCCGCACACCCAGGTGGATATGCCTTCCCTCGTGTCGCGGTTCATGGCGATCGGCATGCCTTGGCCCTTGAGCGTCACGAAGGTCTCATTCCAGCCCCAGACGAGGTCGACCTCATTGCCGGTAAAGGCCTGGTTGAGGTCGGTGTCGTCGGTCCAGTAAAAGCGGACGTTCTTGTGGACGTCACGCAGGAAGGCGGACGCCTCCTGGAACTGCGCGTCGGTCATCTTGGTCCAGTCCTTGAGGCCGATGACCAGGCTGGCCAGCGCATAGGCGTCATCGACATTGTCGCCGATGGTGACGCGGCCCTTGAATTTGGGATCGGCGAAAATCTTCAGCGACTGCGCTTCCTCCGCCGTGACCTTGTCGGTGCGGTAGAGCAGCGAAGTGTTGCCCCAGTCGAACGGCATGAACCAGGCCTTGCCGTCGGCGGTGACGGCGAGATCCTTCATCGCCATGATGCCGGGATTGAGATCCTGCCAGCCGGCGATCCGGGAGGTGTCGAGCGGCTGCAGAATGCCGGCCGCGCGCCACTTGGTCACGCTTTGCGAGCAGGGGTGGGCGATGTCGGCCTTGAAGCCGGCGCGCATCTTCTGGAACGCTTCCTCCTCGTCGCCGAAGAAAGCAAAGGTCGGCTCGGCGCCGTATTTGGCGGTGTAGTCGGGGTGCAGCAACGGATCTTCATAACCCGACCAGTCGAACACGACGAGGTCTCCGCCGCCTTCGGCATAAGCAAGCACGGCGCCTGCGCCGACCGTAAGGGCGGCAGCAAGAGCAAGGCGGCGAAGCATGGAATTCATGGCGCGAAACTCCTCATCGCGAAAAGCGGCCGGGCGACGTTACGGAATTTCAGCGGCCTTGGCGAGACCGTCTGCCCGGCGCACTGACAGGCAGACGGAGGAAGCCGGACAGAGCTTTAGTACCCCGCCTTGATCTTCTCGAATTCGGCGATCATCTTGAGCTTGAGCGACGACGGCACGGGCGATTGGAACAGGGTCTTGTCGACGAATCTCTGCACATCGTCATAGCCCTTTTCTTTCAGGATCGCCGGGTCGACGCCGGCCATGCCCTTGGCGTTGGCCTGGCCATAACCCCAGTCCTTGACCAGCACCTTGGCGGTCTCGGGATCGTTGATCGCGTTGAGGTAGTCATAGGCCTTGTCGACATTGCCGGGTGCGTCCTTGAACAGCACGTAGCCGCAGACCCAGGTCGAGATGCCTTCGTCCGTATCCTTCTTGGACTTGATCGGCACACCGGCAGCGACGGATTGTACCGTGGCATCGTTCCATGCCCAGGCGAGATCGACCTCGCCGCCGCTCAGCAACTGGACGACGTCCGTGGTATCGGTCCAGTAGGAGCGGACATTCTTGTGCACCTGGCGCAGGAAGTCGGACGCCTGCTTGAACTGGTCGTCCGTCATCTTGGTCCAGTCCTTGAGCCCCATGGCAAGGCTGGCCAGCGCATAGGCGTCGTCGACATTGTCGCCGATCGAGACCCGCCCCTTGAACTTGGGATCGGCGAAGGCCTTCAGCGACTGCACATCCTTCGCGTCGATCTTGTCGGAGTTGTAGGTGAGCTGGGTGTTGCCCCAGTCCCACGGCATGAACCAGGCCTTGCCGTCCGAAGTGGTGGCCAGATCCTTCATCGCCATGATGCCGGGATTGAGATCCTTCCAGCCGGTGATCTTCGAGGTGTCGAGCGGCTGCAGCAGCCCCGCCTCGCGCCACTTTGTCACGCTCTGCGAGCAGGGATGACCAAGATCGGCCTTGAAGCCGGAGCGCACTTTTTCGAAGGCTTCGTCCTCGTCGCCGAAGAAGGCGAAGGTCGGCGAGTCGCCGTTCTTCTCGACATATTTGGGGTGGAAGCTCGGGTCCTCATAGCCGGACCAGTCGAACACGATCAGGTCCTTGTCGGCGGGGACCGCAATCGCCGCGGCCGAACCAGCCAGCGTCGCCGTCAGCGCCAATGTCAGTGTCAGGCGTCGGGCTATTCTTTTCATGCTGTTCCATCCTCTTTGTTTCTGATTGTTCGCTCCGGCTTGGATCCGCCGGTTGTTGTCAACGTCCGCTGTCCGGCGGGTAGTGCTTCGGAAAGGCGGCCGACAGGAATTCGTTTGCCGCCTGTAGCGCGCTCTCACGGGTGACGTCCTCGGTCCCCATCATCAGCCGCAGCCACAAGCCCTCCAGCATGGCGCTGAGCGCCAGCGCCATGACCTGCGGCTCATAGCCATAACCACCGCCCTGCTTGAGCGTGGCACAGAGGTCGATGAAGATCTTCTGGTAGGCCGCGTCGCGCGCGCCGCACAGCGCCTGGTAGGTCGGCCGCGACTTGGCCTCGCCCCAGAACGCGCACCACGCCGCGAGCTTGCGCTTGTTGCAGATCGAACGGTCGAAATCGGCGGCGACCAGCGCCCGCAGCTGCCGGGCTGGATCCTCGCCGGCCTTGGTCAGCGCGACGCGCCAATGCGCCGCATATTCGTCGGCCATATAGGCCAGCGTGGCGACGAGCAGCTTCTCCTTGCTCTCGAAATGGAAGTTGACGATGCCGCGCGACAGGCCGGCGCCGTCAGCGACATCGGCCATCGTCGTTTCCGAATAACCGCGCTTGGCCAGCGAATCGATGGTCGCTTCGATCAGCTGCTGTTGCCTGACCTCCTTCGACGCCTTGCGGCCGCGTTTTTCCGGCTCGGTTTTTCCAGACGTGTCGGAGGATCGCTCTTCCCGCGCTGCAGCTTTCATCGGTGCCGTCATGCTCCACATTGCCGGCTATCCCACCACAGCCGGCTTCCACCCGCGAAGATGAGTGGGACGGTGCTCGCCACTGTCAAGCACCTTCTGCATGGCTTCCCAGGTCTTGATGTTCTTGTCGACATAGGCCGCTCCGACCGCGACTGCCGCCGTCTCGTAGAGCGGGCCTTTCAGCCTTTCCAGCTCGCCGCGTGCGACCTCGCGGTACCAAGAATTGCGGTCCTTCACAGTGACATCGGCAAAGCCGGCGCTGCGCATCGCTTGCGCATAGCGTGCCGGCGAGGCCATGGCGAAGGACAGGCCTTCGGCCGCGACATAGGCCTTCATCTCAGATGACGGCTCGCCGTCATGGCCGATCAGCCAGTCGGAGGCGGCAAGGACGCCGCCCGGCTTCAGCACGCGGAAGATTTCCGCAAACAGCGCGTCCTTGTCGGACACGTGCACCAGCGCATCCTTGGAGAAGACGACATCGAACGAAGCGTCGGCAAAAGGCAGCGGCCCCGGCGGCGCCTGGACGAAGCTGGCGCGGTCTGAAAGCCCTCGTGCAGCGGCATGCTTTCTGGCCGCCTCGATCACCGGCCGCTCGATGTCGAAGCCGGTGGCATGAGCAGCACCGTGGCGCTCCACCAGATGCAGCGCGATGCCGCCGGAGCCGCAGCCGATGTCGAGGATCGTCTTGCCCCTGAGCGACAGCCCTTCGACCACCCGGTCGACCTCGTCTGGTCCGCCCGGCGACAGATAGCCCTCGCCCCACAGCGCCTCGAGGAAGCGGATCGCGGCGTCGTCATATTCCGGCTCGCCATCTGCCGTTTCGATCATCAGACCTTAAGTCCCGTCAGCCGAATTGCGCAGGTTCGAATGCCGGCAAAGCGTAGCGTATTAACAGGAAAACGCAATATCATTTGTTGAACATTCATTCAGAATGGCTGGACAGAATAGCCGCTGCCGTGCCAAATTCCGCGCATTCGGCGACAAATCACGCGGAAAATGAAGGGTCGAGCACCATGAAGGCTGGGCGCGAATGAAAGCTTGGGATGCGATCGTCATCGGCGGCGGACACAACGGCCTGGTCAACGCCTGCTATTTGCAACGCGCCGGGCTCGACGTGCTGGTGGTGGAAAAGAACGACTGGGTCGGCGGCGCCGCCACCAGCCGCGAGCTGACGCCGGGCTTCCTCTACTCCAACTGCTCCTATGTCTGCTCGCTGTTTCGCCCCGAGATCATGCGCGACCTCGAACTGCCGCGTTTCGGCTTGCAGGTTATTTCCTATGAAGGCGGCGCCGTGTTCACCCGCGACGGCGACTACCTCGCCAACTACCGTGACCACGATGCGCACCGGCGCGAATTCGCCCGCTTCTCCAGGCGCGACGCGGAGGCCTATGACCGCTATTCGCGCGACGTGACGCGGCAGTGCCGTTTCATCCAGCCGCTGCTGATGCGCACCGCACCGGACCCGGCCAGTCTCAAGCCGCGCGACCTCGGAGAGCTTCTCTATCTCGGCAAGAAATTCGTCGGCCTGTCATCAGAAGAAATGGCGCTGACGCTGCGCTTCTGGACCATGTCGATCTCGGAATTCCTCGACGAATATTTTGAGACGGATGTCATCAAGGCGAACTTCGCTTTGTCCGGCATTATCGGTACCGCGCTCGGGCCGATGTCGCCCGGCACAGCCTACGTGCTGCTGCACCATTATATGGGTGAGGTCGACGGCTCGGTCGGCGCCTGGGGCTATTCGCGCGGCGGCATGGGCGCCGTCACCAAGGCGCTCGCCGCTTCATTCAAGGCGTCCGGCGGCGCTATCCGCACCGGCGCCGAGGTCGACCATGTGCTGGTGAGCCGAGGCAAGGCCAAGGGCGTGGTGCTGGCCGGCGGCGAGGAGGTCTACGGCAAGCTCGTCGTCTCCAACGCCGACGTCAAACGCACATTCCTGAAACTGGTTGAGGAGAAGGAACTGCCCGACATTTTCCTGCGGCGGGTCAGGAACTTCAAGATCCGCGGCTCCTCCGGCAAGGTCAACATCGCGCTGGATTCTCTGCCGGAATTCCCGGCACTGCCGAAGGATTCACCCGTTTATCGCGGCGACATGCATTTCACCGATTCCATGGAGCGCATGGAGCGCGCCTATGACGACTGGAAGGCCGGTCGCTGGTCGGCCGACCCATTCCTCGACATGGTCATCCCAACGACGCTCGACCCGACCATGGCGCCGCCGGGCAAGCATTTCATGAGCTGCTTCGTGCAGTACGCACCGCCCAAGGTGAACGGCCGCGACTGGACCGATGCCGACCGCGACGGTTTCGCCGAAAGCGTAGTTGCGCAGATCGCCGAATACTCGCCAGGCTTCCGCGACCGCATCGTCCATATGGAGGTGCGCACGCCGCGCGAGATCGAAGCCGAGGTCGGCCTCACCGAAGGCAACATTTTCCAGGGCGAGCTGACCTTCGACCAGCTGCTGTTCAACCGCCCGGTGCCGGGCTACGCACAATACCGCTCGCCGGTCGGCGGGCTCTATATGTGCGGCTCCTCGACACATCCCGGCGGCGGCGTCATGGGCGCACCCGGCCGCAATGCGGCAGCCGAGATCCTGCGCGACCTCGCCAAATCGACCTCCCATATGAGCCCGGCCCATGACGTCATTTGATGCCATCATCATAGGCGGCGGCCATAACGGCCTTGTCGCTGCCGCCACTCTGGCGAAAGCCGGCCGCAAGGTGCTGGTGCTGGAAGCGGCCGGCGATGTCGGCGGCGCGGCGCGCACCGAAGAGTTTGCGCCAGGTTTTCGGGTCTCCTCGATCGCGCATGTGCTGAACCGCCTGCACCCCGACGTGGTGAAGACATTGGAGCTGGAGAAACACGGGCTGCAGGTCACCCGCGCAGACTTCATTCCGTCGGTCGCCTTGGCGAGGGACGGCCCGCCGCTTGTCCTGCATGGCGCCTATGGCGAAGTGCTGACCGGCTCCACTCCGTCCGAGCAGTCCGCCTGGAAGGAATTGCGCGCGCAACTCATGCGCTATGCCGGCATCCTGAAACCGTTCCTGTCGCGGCGCCCGCCCGATCTCGGTGGCATGTCCCTGCTTGAAACCGCAGCGCTCGGCCAGACGGCCGTGGCGCTGAAAAAGCTCGGCAAGGAAGACATGCGCGACTTCCTGCGCGTTCTCCTGTTGAACGTCGCCGACCTGCTCGACGAACAGCTTGCCGATCTCAGGCTGAAGGGCCTGCTTGCCTTCGACGCCACGCTTGGCAGCCACCTCGGCCCGCGTTCGCCGACCTCGCTGCTTGGCCTCTATTACCGGCTGGCCGGCGAGACTGACGGTGCGGCCGGGGCACAGATGCTGCCGAAAGGTGGTATGGGTGCGGTCGTTGCCGCCATTCGCGCGGCGGCGGAGAAAGCCGGCGTCACCATCCGCACGGCAGCGCTCGTGGCCAGAATAGTCGTCGAGAAAGGGCGCGCCCTCGGCGTGACCCTCGACGGCGGCGAGGTGCTGCACGCCAGAACGATCGTCTCCGCCATCAACCCGGCGACGACCATGCTCGATCTCGTCGGCCCGCGCGAGATCGACACGGGTTTCGTGCGCAAGGTAAAGAACATCCGCATGAGGGGCGACGCGGCGAAGCTCCATCTGGCGCTCGAACGGCAACCGCAATTTTCCGGCGTCGGCGCCGATAATCACAAGGGCCGTCTGGTCATCGCGCCCTCGGCCGACCATGTCGAGCGCGCCTTCAACCCGTCAAAATATGGCGAGTTCTCAGCCGAACCGGTGATGGAGATCACACTGCCGTCGCTCTCCGACCCGTCGCTCGCGCCAAGCGGCGCCTGTGTACTGTCGGCTGTCGTGCAATACGCGCCTTATGCGCTGAAAGAGGGTTGGGATGCCGGCAAGCCGAAATTCCTCAAGGCTGTTATGGCGCAGTTCGAAGCCTACGCCCCCGGTATCGGCAAGTCCGTGCTGCATGCCGAGCTTTTGACGCCAGCCGATATCGAAGCCAACTACCGCATGCCGGGGGGCCATTGGCACCACGGCGAATTGCAGGCCGACCAGATGTTGATGTCGCGGCCGGTCTCCGGCTGGTCGGGCTACGACACGCCGATCGAGGGGCTGTTCCTGGCCGGCGCCGGTTCGCATCCAGGCGGCGGCGTTTCGGGTGCTCCCGGTTTGAATGCGGCGCGGCGCATCATCGCGATGAAGGGATGATCGGATGTTTCAGCCAGTCAACGCCGCACTCTACGGCGAAGGAATGCCGTCATGACGAGTCCGATCAACAACGCCGCCCACGCCACAGCTCAGTCGCATTTCCGCACACTGCGTCTCGCCACGCCGTTCCAGCCGCGCATCGATGCGCTGGCCAGAACCCAGGACTGGTACAATTGGGCCGGCTATCGCGCGCCGCATTCGCTGTGGGACGAGGAACTCGAATATTTCGCCATCCGCAGCCAGGCGGCTTTGTTCGACATCTCGCCGATGACCAAATACCGCATCGAGGGGCCGGATGCCGAAGCCTTCCTCGATCGCGTCACGCTGCGCGATGTCACCAAGCTGAAACCGGGCCGCGTCCACTACACCGCATGGTGCGACGACGAAGGTTTTGTCCTCGATGACGGCACGCTGTTCCGGCTGTCACCGACCCGCTTCCGCCTGTGTTCGCAGGAGCGGCACCTGCCTTGGCTGCTCGACAGCGCCATCGGTTTCGAAGTGACCGTCGAAGAAGAGACTGAAAGCGTCGCTGGTCTCGCTCTGCAAGGCCCAACCTCCTTCGCCGTGCTGCGCGAGGCCGGCTTTGCCGGCGTTGAAAAACTCAAAGTGTTCGATCTCGCCGAATTCCCGCACGATGGCGGCACTATCACCATCTCGCGCACCGGCTTCACCGGCGATCTCGGCTACGAACTGTTCGTGCCGGCCGAAAAAGCGCTCAGCCTCTGGGACCGCCTGATGACGGCAGGCGAACTGCGCGGCATCCGCGCCATCGGCTACGCCGCCCTCAACCGCGCCCGGCTGGAAGCCGGCCTGATCGTCGCCAATGCCGACTTCACCACCGCAGACCATGCCATTCGCGCCGACCGTCTGCGCATGCCGGACAAGATCGGTCTCGGCTTTATGGTCGATTTGGGAAAAGGCCATTTCAATGGCCGCCGCGCCATCCTCGAAGCGCGCGCCAAACGCAAGCTGCGCCACATGCTGGTCGGGCTGGAGATCGAAGGCAACATCCCGGCCGAGCACGCCATCGTCTACCACAAGAAGCATCAGGAGGTCGGGCTGGTCAGCGCCGCCATCTGGTCGCCGATGGCCAAGCGCAATATCGCCATCGCCTCGCTGACGCGTCCCTATGGTGATACGATGGTGGAAGACCTCTGGGTCGAGATCTACGCCATGCGCGAGTTGCAGTACCAGAAGCTGATGAAGCGGGCCAAGGTGGTGGCCCGTCCTTTCATCAAGCTCGACCGCCGCACCGCCAATCCGCCGGCGGATTTCTGATCATGGCCGACGAACCGGATGATGAGACGGAAGCCGCCGAACAGTGGCAGCTGGTCAACACGCCGCTCGGCGAAAAATGGTCGGGTCGTACCCGCTATGCCGCCGCCATGTACTTCTACAAGCGCGGCGAAATGAGCGCTGAGACGCTCGAAGTCTACCGCATCTGCGCGCGGCTGGACTGGGAGAACCCGCTGCCGATGATCAGGGATCGCGGCGGCCAGGATTGGCTGAAGCGCATGGGCGCTTAAGCCTCAGCCTATGGTTCTTTCGAGAACGTTCAGCCAGTTGCGATAGGCGATCTTCTCGATCAGCGCGCGTCCGAAGCCGCGCGCGGCCAGCGCATCTACCAGCTTTGGCAGACCGGCAACGTCGCCGATGACCGCCGGGATCATGGCGCCGTCGAAATCGGAGCCGAGACCGACGCCGTCCTCGCCCAGCGCCTGCAGCAGCGAGTCGACATGGCGCACCATGATGTCGAGGCTGGTGTCCGAGTTCATCCGTCCGTCTTCACGCAGGAAGCCGGTTGCGAAGTTGAGCCCGACCATGCCGCCGGTCTCGCGGATGGCGCCGAGCTGCCAGTCCGTCAGGTTGCGCGAATGGGTGCACAGCGCATGCACGTTGGAATGAGTGGCGACCAGCGGCGCATCGCTGAGCGCGGCGACATCGCGAAAGCCCTTTTCGTTGAGATGTGACAGGTCGATCATGATCTTGAGCTGATTGCAGGCCTTGACCAGCGCCTTGCCGGCATCGGTCAGCCCCGGTCCGGTATCGGGCGACGACGGAAAGCGGAACGGGACGCCATGGCCGAAGGCGTTGGGTCGGCTCCAGACAATGCCGAGCGAGCGCAGGCCGGCTTCGTAGAGCACGTCGAGCAAGGTAA
Source organism: Mesorhizobium sp. M0016 (assembly GCF_040324035.1). NCBI lineage: Bacteria > Pseudomonadati > Pseudomonadota > Alphaproteobacteria > Hyphomicrobiales > Phyllobacteriaceae > Mesorhizobium > Mesorhizobium sp. M0016. The sequence continues at coordinate 33,249 of NZ_JAMYVM010000015.1, forward strand.
GTTCGGGATCGATCGCCTCGACGCCTTCAATATGAAACAACGCCGCGATCGACCCTTTCGCCATCGCCTCGCGAATGTCACCGGCACTGCGGCAGACGGTCAGCGCCCCCGCTCGCTCCAGCCGAAACAGGATCGAGGCCATGCCGATGGTGGAATTGAGCGCATCAGCGCGCGGCAGTTCCGGCGGCAACGGCTCATTGTCGCTCGGCGCCGGCGGCACCGCAGAGCGTTTGCTCTTCTCGACCGGCGGTGGAAAGATCGCGAACATGCCGCCGGCAAAGCCGCCCTTCTTGGCGCGCGGCAGATCTATATGACCGCCCTGCGTCCCCTCCATGAACAGCTTTTCGACGTCGGTGTCTTTCGACTGGTACAGTCGCAGCAGCGTGTCGTTGTGGCCGTCGAAGACGGGGACGAGATCGGATTCGGTCATCAGGAAGCCATTCGGTCAGTTGGCAGGAGCGGACGAACCGCAGCGAACTGTGTACTTAGGCAAGAAGGCCGAACTGCGCAAATGCCAGAGAGGCGTTCGCTCTTGTGGCTGAGCGACTCCGACCACCTGCCGGTCCCCGCTGCTTCGCAGCGTCCCGGCGTTCGCCGGCCTTTCATCATGCCACCGGCACGATGAATTCGCCTGCGGCGAACCGGCTGCTCACCCCACAAGGGGAGAAGGGAAAAAGGTCTATTGCTTCAGCACATCCGCCCATTCCGGATGGCGGCGGAACTGGGCGTTGGCGAAGGGGCAGAGCGGGATGATCTTCTTGCCCACTGCCCGCGCATCCTCGACGGCGCGGGTGACGAGCCGAAGGCCGGCGCCCTGGCCGCGAAACACGTCCGGCACTTCGGTGTGATCGATGATGATCTGGTGCTCGCCGACCTTGGTGAAGGTCATTTCCGCCTCGGCGCCACCGGGTCCGCGCAGCACATAACGTCCCTTCGAGCCGCGGTCCTCGAGTTCGATCTCAGGCAATTCGTCAGGCATCGCTTGCTCCTTCAACCGGCGCATCGGCAAAAAGCCGCCTCGCCGCTTCGATCTCGTTTGGCCGAATTTCGTGGCCGCCATCGTGCCACTCCACTGTGACATCGGCGCCATCGGCGCGCAAATAGGCCTCCAGCCGGGATGTCAGGTTGGGCGGGCAAATCGGATCGCGTTTGCCGGCGGTGACCAGGATGCGGCGTCCGGCAAGGCTGCCCTGCACGTGCGGTTCGAACGGGATCAGCGGGTGCATCAGCACCGCGGCATCGAACAGCTCGGGCGCGGCGAACATTACGGACGCCAGGATGTTGGCGCCGTTGGAATAGCCGAGACCCAAGACCGAAGATGGCCTTGCCGCTGCCACCTGCGCCTTGATGAAACCGGCCATCTTGGCGGTCGCCCGCGCGAGGTCGTCCATGTCGTAGACGCCCTCGCCGGTGCGGCGGAAGAAACGCGCCGCACCATGCTCGAAAACATCGCCGCGCGGCGATACGATCGTCGCCTGCGATGCGAGGTCGCGCCCGAGCGACAGCAGCTGGCTCTCGTCCGCGCCGGTGCCGTGAAAGACGAAGAGCAGGGGGCCGCCGGGCGAACCCGGCAGCGCCTTATGGATGTAAGCTTCCTTGCTCATCGTCTCAGCCCTCCAGCTTCTGCAGATGCTCTTCAAGATAGGGCCGCAGATGCTGGTGCTGCGTCGGCAGCTTCAGCGCCTCGCCGAGATGGGCAGTGTCCTCGTCGCGGTCGAAACCCGGCTCATTGGTCGCAACTTCGAACAGCACGCCGCCCGGCGTGCGGAAGTAGATCGCCCAGAAATAGTCGCGGTCGATCACCGGCGTCACGCCGTAACCCGTATCGATCAGCGCCTTGCGCACTTCGAGCTGCTTGGCGCGGTTCTCCACCGCGAAGGCGACATGGTGGACCGAGCCGGCGCCGAGATTGGCAAAGCCCGCCGTAGGCAGCGATTCAATATCGACGACGTCAGCGCCGTTGCCGTTCTTGATGGCGAGCCGGCTGACATTGCCGGACTTGTCCACTTGCTCATAGCCCATGAACTTCAACAGCTCTTCCGTGGCGCCACCATCCTTCAATCTGAGGGAGACCGAGTGGAAGCCGCGTATGGCCTCATCAGCGGGAATGCCGCCTTTCAACCATGGCGCGCGGCTGTCCGCTTTGTCTTCGACCAGCGCGAAACCGTCGCCGTCGGGACCGGCGAAGGCCAGCCGCTTCTCGCCGAACGTCTCTTCGCCGGAGACACCCGCAACGCCTTCATCGGCGAAGCGCTTTTCCCAATAGCCGAGCGTGCCGGCCGGCACCGAATAGGCCGTGGTCCCGACCTCGCCGACGCCGTGGCGACCCCTGGCAATGTCCGGGAACGGAAAATAGGTCATCACCGAGCCGGGCGTACCGTGCTCGTCACCATAATAGAGGTGATAGACATCTGGCGCGTCGAAGTTGACGGTCTTCTTGACCCGGCGCAGGCCGAGCTTGTGCGTGAAGAAATTATTGTTCTGGCGCGCATCGCCGGCCATCGACGTCACGTGATGCAGGCCCTTGATCTGGTCGAGCATTGTCTTGCTCCTTCCCTTCGGTTTGCGGCTCTTGCCGCTGTCCACGCCTATATGAGGGGCCGCCTGGCAATGGCAAAGGCGGCAAACTCAGAATGGACTGTATCCCAATAGTGAACAGCAGGAAATTTTCGTTCACCATTTAAGCAAGACTGACAGGCTTGCGCTGCCGCCAAATTCCGGTTCATTGAACGTCTTCCCGACGTGACAGGATAGAGCATTGGCCGCGAAAAGCAGACGCCCGAACATCCTATTGATCTCCTGCGACCAATGGCGGGGCGATTGCCTGTCGGCTGCCGGCCATGCCGTGGTGAAGACGCCGAATGCCGATGCGCTCGCCGCCGAAGGCGTCCTTTTCATGCGGCATTACGGCGGCGCGGCGCCCTGCTCGCCGGCCCGCGCGTGCCTCTACACCGGCCTCTACCAGATGAACAATCGCGTCTGCCGCAACGGCACGCCGCTCGACGCCCGCCACGGCAACATGGCGCTTTCGGCCCGCGCCCTCGGCTATGATCCGACTTTGTTCGGCTACACCGACGTCTCGCCCGATCCGCGCACGATGGCGCCGGGCGATCCCCGGCTGAAAAGCTATGAGGGCGTGCTGCCCGGCTTCAGCGTTCGCCAGTTCCTGCCTGAGCATCAGAAACCATGGCTGTCATGGCTGAAGGCACGTGGCGTCGACACCAGCGCGGGCTCTCCCGGCATTCACCGCCCCGTAGGCGGGGAAGCGGGCGACGCCGTGACCAGCGCGCCGCCTGTCTATTCCAGGGACGAGACGCCGACCGCTTTTCTTGCCGGCGAATTCATTCGCTGGCTGGACGAACAGGATTCGCCATGGTTCGCGCATGTCTCCTTCATCAGCCCGCATCCGCCCTTTGTCGTACCGCGGCCCTACAACACGCTGTATGATCCGGCGGACGGACCGCCCTTCCGCCATGTCGAGACTTGGCAGGCCGAGGCGCAAAGGCATCCCTATCTGGCTTACGACCTTGGTCGCCAGAAGCGGAGAAGCTTCCGCCCCGGCACCGACGGCCACGTGCGCGACTGGGGCGACGACAACATCCGGGCCATCCGCGCGATCTATTACGGCATGATCTCGGAGGTCGACGCGCAGCTTGGCCGCATCTGGCAAGCGATCAAGACGGCGAATGCATGGGATGACACCATCATCGTGCTGACTTCGGACCACGCCGAGATGATGGGCGACCATTTCATGCTGGGCAAAGGCGGCTTCTTCGACGGCAGCTATCACATCCCATTGATCGTGCGCGACCCGCGTCACGGCAATGCAGCCGGCTCGACCGTCAACCACTTCACCGAGGCCGTCGACATCTTCCCGACCTTGCTCGATCTGCTGGACGCCGACGCCCAGCTGCATCTCGACGGCCGCTCGCTAAAACCGTTCCTGCAAGATGAACCGCCTAAGGATTGGCGCTACGCGGCGCATTGGGAGTTCGACTTCCGCTCGATTGCCAGCGGTGAGGCCGAACGGCATTTCGGCATCGGCTCGCGCCAGTGCAACCTCGCCGTCATCCGTACGGAAAAATTCAAATACGTGCATTTCGGCGGCGGCCTGCCGCCGCTGCTCTTCGACATGCAGAAGGATCCGGGCGAACTGGCCAACGTTGCCGCCGACCCGGCCTATCTCAGCGTGCGGCTTGAATTTGCCGAGCGACTGCTTGCCTGGCGCGCCGAGCATCTTGACCAGTCGTTGGCGCTTGCAGAGCTGACGGACGAAGGGGTGGTGGATATGTGGTAGGCAGTAGGCAGTAGGCAGTAGAATGTTCTGGCGGCCTGATTGCCTCGTCACTCGGTTTCGCCTACTGCCCAATCCCTACTGCCTATTCCCTTACTGTACCATCATCCGCTGCTGGTCGCGCTTCTCGGCATAGCTGCCCTTGTCATACGCAGCCTGCGCCTGCAGCTGCTCCTTGGTGAAGTTGGTGTAGAGATATTTGTTGCCGTCCTTGTCGGTCATGAATTTGAGCTTGTCCATGCCGACCGCGACCTCCTTGGCGCCGATGCCTAGAAAGCCGCCGACATCGATGATGACGGCATCCGGCTTGCTGTCGGGCGTGAGCACGACGTCGCCGATCTCGCCGACCTTGGCGTCGTTGGCGCCATAGACGGTGGTGCCCTTCAGGTCGTCGCCTCTGATGTTACCGACCGGCATTTCGGTCAGTGTGGACTTGTCGATCGCTGCCGTTTGCGTCGGATCGGTGGCTTTTGTACCGGCCGGAGCTTCCGCGGTCTTGTCCGCGGGCTGAGCATTGTCAGCCGGTGCAACGGCCGTCGGGGCAGCCGGAGCAGTCGGTTGCGTCGCGTCGGACGTTGTCGTCACCGGCGCCGGATCATAGGGCTTGCGGTCGAAATCAGGCTGCGCCTGCAGTTCCTCCTTGGTGGTCTGCGCCACCAGCCAGCGATCGCCGTTCTTTTCGGCCCACTGCGCCTTGGCGAAATCATAGGTGACATTCTTTTCACCCATGCCAAGGAAGCCGCCGACGCCGATCACCAGCGACTGCGCCTTGCCATCCTTGGTCAGCACGATGTCGTTGACGTCGCCGATATTCTGGGCATCGTCGCCAGTGCCATTGTAGACATTCTCGCCGATGATGTTGGTTGCGAGATTGCCGTCAGCGCGTTTCACCGCCGGTTCTGACGGCGCGGCGTTGAGATCAACCGGCTTCTGCGGGTCGTTCTGCGCCGTGGAAGCAGTGGCCGGGGCCGGATCGTAGGGCTTGCGGTCGAAATCGGGCAGCGCCGTCAACGCTTCTTTCGTCGTCTCGGCGACGAGCCAGCGGTCACCATTCCTCTCGACCCATTGCAACTTGCCGTAGTCGAAGGCGACGTTCTTGCTGCCTATGCCGAGGAAGCCGCCAACGCCGATAATGGCGGATTTCGCCTGGCCGTTTTCATCGAGGACGACGTCGCTGACGTCACCGATCTTCTGCGCATCGTCGCCAGTGCCATTGTAGACGGACTCGCCGATGATATTGGTCATCAGCGCGCCGTCGGCCTGTTGCGGCGCCGGCGCGATGGTAGCAGGGGCTTCAGCCGGCGCTGGGGTCGTCGCCGGGGCCGTCGTTGACTGCGCAAACGCACCGGTAGCGATCAGCGTTGCGAGTGCAGTCGTCGCGAACAGTGTGCGGATCATGATTAAGTCTCCTCTTGCGTGATCTCATGCGCGCCGCAATCGGCAAACCACTTGCCGGGAGACCGAAGGCGGCGCCTCCAATGGGATCACAACGTTGTGACAAGGCGCTTGTTCCGAAAAAACGGGAGCATCGAAATACCCTGGGCAAGTCCGCGGAATCGCCCGACATTCCGCCCGGCCGATGGAACCTTTGCCAAGCTTGCCCGTTTCAGCCTGCGGCTGGCATTCCGGCCGCTAAAAAGAATACGGAGCGGGGCATGCGATTTGCAGCGGTGCTGAACCGGGACGGCGGCACCTTGCGGACCACCGATCTTTCCGCGCTAACAGACCGCATGCGCCAGACGCTCGAGGCGGCTGGTCACTCCGTCGATATCGACATCGTCGCCGGCAAGGAGATTGTCGCGGCGCTCGACAAGGTCGCCGCGCGGCGCGACATCGACGTCGTGCTGGCCGGTGGCGGCGACGGCACCATTTCGGCCGCCGCGGGGCGGCTGATGAATGACAAGAAGGCGCTGGCCGTCCTGCCTGCAGGAACCATGAACCTGTTCGCCCGCGGCCTTGGAATTCCGCAGACCATCGATGGCGCGCTGAAGTCCTTTGCCGACGGCGAGATCATGGCGGTCGATATCGCGAGCGCGAATGGCCGGCCGTTCGTGCATCAGTTCTCGATCGGCCTGCACGCCAGGATGGTGAAGCTGCGCGACAATATGGAATTCGCCTCGCGCCTGGGAAAGATTCGCGCTTCGGCCAAGGCCGCTTGGACGACGATCAACAATCCTCCAGCCATGAAGGTGACATTGACGGTCGGCGAAGCCGAAATCGTGACCCGCATCAGCGGCATCGGCATTTCCAACAATCTGTTTGGCGAAGGCCATCTGCCTTATGCCGACAATCCTGCCGGCGGCGTGCTCGGCATCTATGTAACCGTGGCGCGGCAGCGTGGCGAGCTGGTCAGGGCGCTCTTCGACATGGCTCGAGGCAGGTGGCGCGACAGCGATCATGTCGAAACTCATCAGGCCGACAAGGCAATCGTGACGATCCATACCGGGAGCAAGAAATTCGGCGCCGTCATCGACGGCGAACTGGTCAAGCTGGAGCGCGAAACGACAATCCAGATCCACCCTGGCGCACTGAACGTCCTGGTTCCGGCGCAAGCCGCCCAGGCGAAGGCCGCCTGATGCGATTACGAATGACGCGGAAAACCCTAGCCGCCCGACTGCCCCTCGCCGGCTGGCGCGCTCTGGTTGGCCGGCGCGCTCTGGCCGGTGGGCTGCCCCTGGCTTTCAGGGGTATCTGGATCGATCTTTTGGCCATAAATCTCGGCCGCTCCCCAAGCAATGAAAGCCAGGAGCAACCCGGCGACCAATATGCGCAGGCCGTGCCAACCCCAGCGCCCCTGACGGGCTTTGTTTTCAGGGGCGATCTTGGTCATTGGCGGCGTTCCTGTCGCGCAACCGGGATGGTGGATAAAACCATCGCCAGCGAAGCATGGTGGGGTAACGATTGCTTGCTACAAAAGTTCCGGCGCGCGACGACGGCCGCGCGAGATGCGCGCCACCGCAGGTGGGGCCTGCAAGAGAGGGGGCTTGGTGGATAGCAAGGTGGCGAAGCAGGCTGGTTTGCCGGTTGAGGTCCGCCGCGCCGTGGCGGCGCCGGAGCGGCTTGCCGTACTGCATAGGCTTGACGCGATCGACACCGACTCCGATCCCGACTTCGATCGCATCACCGGCCTTGCCGCAGCCGTGATGCAGGCGCCGATCGCGCTCGTCACGCTGCTCGACACCGAACGACAGTGGTTCAAATCCTGTGTCGGCTTCGACGAGACCGAAACCGCGACCGACATATCGTTCTGCGCCCATACCATTGCCGCCGGCGACGAGCCCATGGTGGTGCCGGATGCCAGCATCGACCCTCGCTTCTCCCGCAACCCGCTGGTCACCGGCGAACACCATGTCCGCTTTTATGTCGGCGCGCCGATGGTGGTCGCCGGCGCGCGCGTCGGCACGGTGTGCGTGCTCGACCGGGAGCCGCATGAATTTCCGTCCGCTGCCGCGCTCGATCATTTGAAATCGCTGGCCAGCCTCGCCGCCAGCCTGTTTACCCTCAAGGACGCCACCCGCAGCGGCGCCATTGCCACGGCTGCTTTGGCGCAGGAGGAAAAGCGCCGAGCCATAGCGCTCGATGCCGCCTCGCTCGCCAGTTGGGCCTGGGATATCCGCACCGACATGATCGAATGCGACGTGCGTTTGTCGGAGCTGTTCAACCTGCCGCGTTCGAACCGGCTGCGGGCGCGCGACATTTTGGCCGCCATCGACCCGCGCGACGTCTACCAGACCGAGACGCGCTTTCGCGATGCCCTGACCGGCAGCGACGACTATTTCGGCGAATACCGGGTCAAAGGCTTCGATCCGCCGCGCTGGATAGTCACCCGCGGCCGCGTCATCGAGCGCGACGGCGAAGGCAAGCCGACGCTTATCTTTGGCGTCAACTACGACATCTCGGAACGCAAGCTCGGCGAGGACCGGCAAAGGCTGCTGCTGCGCGAGCTCAACCATCGGGTCAAGAACACGCTGGCGACCGTGCAGGCGCTGGCCACACAGACCGTTCGCCACGCTCGCCGCCCAAGCGAATTCCTGGAAGCCTTCGGCGCCAGGCTGCAGGCGCTGGGCGCTGCCCATAACCTGCTGTCGGATCGCGAATGGCGCGGCATCGGTATTCGCGAACTGATGCAGATCGAGGTGAAGCCGTTCGATTCGGCAGAACGGCCGCGCATCGTGATCTCCGGTCCGGAGCTGCTGCTTTCGCCCGACCAGGCGGTGGGGCTCGGCCTGATCATGCACGAACTGGCCAGCAACGCGCTGCAATACGGATCGCTGTCGGTTGGCTCGGGGAAGGTCGATGTCGACTGGAAGGCGGCGGGCAAGAAAGGCGCGCGCCGCCTTGTGCTGACCTGGAGCGAAAGCGGCGGGCCGAAAGTCGACCCGCCGGAACGCCAGGGCTTCGGCTCTATCCTGATCCGCCGCAGCCTCGCCAAGGTTTTATCGAGCGAAGTGACCCACGAATTCCGCAGCGAAGGCGTGTTCGCCGAAATATCGATGCCGCTTGAAGATCTGCCGGCTTAAAGCAATTTCAGAAGTGCGAAGCGGTTTTCCCGGGAACAGCGTATCAGCGCGACGCGCTTTAGTCGGCTTCGCTGTCTGGATCGCCCGGATCCGGTTTGACGTTCTCGCGGTAGATGGCATAGGCCGCGAGCGCGATCATCGGGCCGAGAATGACGCCCTTCCCGCCTTTCCCCTTGAGCAAGGCCGGCAGCACGGCAAGCGCCGCGGTGATACCGAGCGCCTTCAGGTCGGCATTGCGCCTTCGCGCACGTCGGCGCGCACGCGTTCCGGCCGCAAGTTGATGAATGAGCACGATAAGCCCGGCCGTTACCAGGAAACCGGCCGCGAAGCCGAGACAGGCGGCCATCGAGCCGTAACGGTCAGCCGCCCAGATGTAGGCCGCCCCCAGGAGAAACCCGAGGCCGCACAGGGCAGCCACGGCGGCGAGCCCATAGACGATTGCCGCCGTGCGCGCGCGGCGCATGGCGGCAATGGCTTCACCCGAGGCCAAGGCCGAGATAAGCGGTGCCAGCATGCCCATCTCTGTCGAAACTAGCGCCGGGCAAGAAGCGCAAACAGGAAGCCGACGCCGGCCGCGATCGCCAGTGAAGTTACCGGCTTCTCGCGCACATTGGCCGTGATCTGGGCCTCAAGATCCTTGGCGTTGCCACGCAGGCTGTCGAAGACGGCTTCGCCCTGCGCGCGCAACTGGTCGACGCCTTCGGCAGCAGCGCGCCGCGCCGTGCCGTAACCATGTTCGCCGGTCTTGGCCAATTGCTTGGTCAATTTTTCGATATCCGCCTTCAACTGCCGAATGTCGGCCTCGAGGTCGGCGTTCGTCTGACTTTCGTTGGCGGTTTTTCCTGCGGCAGTTGCCATTCTAAACTCCTTGCGTTTGCTTGGCTTCAAACGCCCGACACACATCATGGTTCCGAAATCGGAGACCGTATCCATGAAAGGGTGTTTGCAAGTGCGAGTCCAGCCCCAGATGGAGGCCTGCCTGTCAGATCAGCGGCCGACGGCCTTCGCTTAGGCCCTCCCAGCGCGCGAGATCCTTCAGCCCCTCCCCGTCGATCACTTCGCAACCGCCGTCGCGCCAAGCGATCAGCTTGCGATCGATGAGCTTGCGGATCGTCTTGTTGGTGTGGACCAGCGACAGGCCGAGCGTATCGGCGACATGCTGCTGGGTAATCGGGATTTGCACCGGCGCCTTGCCGTTGAGCCCGACTGCCGCCGCGCGGCTGGCGATGAAGGCAATGAGATAGGCGGTGCGCTCGACCGCCGTGCGCCGACCGACGCTGAGCAGGTTCTCGTCCAGCATGCGCTCCTCGCGCGACGCCAGCCAGGTAATGTCGTAAGCAAGGCCCGGATGGTTGCGGTAGAGCTCGTGCAGGTTTTCACGCTCGAAGACGCACAACAGCATGGGCGACAGCGCCTCGACCGAGTGCTGCATTTCGCCCATCAGGCTGCCCTGCAGCCCGATAAGATCGCCGGGCATGGAGTAGTTCAGGATCTGGCGCCTGCCGTCCGACAATAGTTTGTAGCGGAAGGCCCAGCCCGAAAGCACGGTGTAGAGATGAGCACTTTGGCTGCCTTCGACCAGCACTGTGGCGCCCTTGTCGACGGCCAGTTCGCCCTTCTTGAACATGCTGACATAGGCAAGCTCCTGCTTCTCGAATTCCCGGAACACCGGCAATGGCCGAAGCGGGCAGATCTCGCATGGGTACTGACGGCTGGAAAACGAACGACCATTCTGGCCAGACATTTCGATCCCTCTTTCGAAAGTCTCTTGCCAGAGACTGAGTGCTACGCCTTTGCAAGGCCGCGGTTCCGCTGCCGATGGCATGTCTTTTTTAAATGACAGGATGGCAAATAGCGATCATGACTCGCTACACTCCACTGAGGCGAATTCGAAGCTCGCTTGTGGAGTAGAGCCGGTGGGCGAACTTTTCGGATTAAGGCCTGACCGATCCCCCAAGGTCCACGATGCGGTTGACTGGAGTCACGGTACCCGATGCTGCAAGAATTGAGGAGAGATTGCCAAGTGCCGCCATTGCTTGAGGGATTGCGAATTCTTGTCTTGGAGGATGAATTCCTGATCGCCATGGATGTCGAGCAGCTTTGCCGCGACCATGGCGCGAACGACGTAGTGATTGCCCGCGCTCTGGCCGAGATCGATGAGCAGAAGGTCGTTGGCGAGTTCGACGCCGCTATCGTGGACCTCATGCTGGGCGGAACGTCCACACTCGATTTCGCCGCGCGGCTGCGCCAATCGGGCCTGCCGTTTGTCTTTGCCTCCGGCTATTCGGACCCCGATGAGATCAAAGGGTCTTTTCCCGGCATCCGCCTGGTCACCAAGCCCTATTCGGGGACCGATCTCGTCGAGGCTCTGGCGGCGGCCTGCGGCCGCGCGCCAGTCTGAGATATCTTCGATGCGTATGTGTAGAGAGCCCAGGCCCGCAAACGGGGCCTCCGCCGTCAGGCAGCGTTTGAACCCGTCACCTGGGACGAGATCGCGTCCGGCCCGTATTCGTCTTCGCCGGAGATTTTGAGGATCTCCTGCAACCGCGTGCGGGCCCGGCTGACCCGGCTCTTGATCGTTCCGACCGCACAGCCGCAGATTTCGGCGGCCTCTTCATAGGAAAAGCCTGAAGCGCCGATGAGGATGATGGCTTCGCGCTGGTCCTCGGGGAGTTGCTCGAGCGCGCCGCGGAAATCCTTGAGGTCAAGCTGGCCGTGCTGAGCCGGATGAACGGCAAGCCTGGCCGTCATGATGCCGTCGCTGTCCTGCACCTCGCGGCCGCGCTTGCGCATCTGGGAATAGAACTCGTTGCGCAGGATGGTGAACAGCCATGCCTTGAGATTGGTGCCGGGCTGAAAGCTCTCATGCTTGTCCCAAGCCTTGACCAGCGTCTCCTGCACGAGATCGTCGGCCTTGTCGGCATTCTGCGTCAGCGACACGGCAAAAGCCCGCAGGCTCGGGATCGAGCCGAGCAGGTCGGTCTTGAACCCTTGTGAGACAGCTGCCATGCCTCAGTCCTTCTTCTGTGCGGGTTCGGCCTTTTCCAGTTGGCTGAGCAACTGGGCAAAGCGATCCGGCACATTGTCCGAGACCAGCTCGTCATAATACTGTTTGAGTTTACGGCCAATTTCCGAATTCGCCCCGAGCGGGTCGCCGGAATTGGCCCGGCGCCTGTCAGCGGCGCCAGCCAGCGTTTCTTTATTCATGTCCTTCATTTCGCCCTTAAATCCAGCGCCCCGAGCCGCCCCATTACACAACGCAAAGCGGCCCCCTCGTCTGGTTGCCCATCGCACCACAAACGTCGCCCGTGCAGTTTCGTTCCACAAGTGTCGGAACTTTTTCGCAAAACCCGCGTTTGGGTGTTGGGGCTTGCAATCAGCTTGACCTGTAATCTATGCAATCACGTCATCTGAGGGAGACGTCTACCATGAGCCTTTCCGCAACCATCGCTCCGCACCTGCCGTTCCTGCGCCGCTTTTCACGCGCCGTATCCGGATCGCAGGAGAGTGGCGATGCGCTGGTCGCCGCGATGCTCGAAGCCATCATCGCCGACGTCGACATCTTCCCGCAAGCGTCAAGCGACCGCATCGCGCTCTACAAGGTATTCGCCAAACTGTTCACCTCCATTGCCATCCGCGTTCCGCAGGAGCAGGCGCAATCGGCATGGGAGCAGCGCGCCGCCGCCAATCTGAACGCCATTGCGCCACGGCCACGCCAGGCTTTCCTGCTGGTCGCGGTCGAAGGCTTCGGTGAAGACGAGGCAGCTGAAATTCTCGATGTCGACGCCAAGGAATTCTCCGAACTGCTTGCCCAGGCGAGCAACGAGATCTCTCGCCAGGTGGCGACCGATGTGCTGATCATCGAGGACGAGCCGCTGATCGCCATGGACATCGAGGAAATGGTCGAGAGCCTCGGCCACCACGTGGTCGGAACCGCGCGCACCCATACCGAGGCGGTGGCGATGTTCGGCAAGACAAGGCCGAAGATGGTGCTGGCCGACATTCAGCTTGCCGATGGCAGCTCGGGTATCGATGCGGTCAACGAAATCCTGTCGTCGACTTCGGTGCCGGTAATCTTCATCACCGCCTTCCCCGAACGTCTGCTGACCGGCGAGCGGCCTGAACCGGCCTTCCTCGTCACCAAGCCGTTCAATCCCGACATGGTCAAGGCGCTGATCAGCCAAGCGCTGTTCTTCGACCGGCAGGCCAAGGCCGCCGCGTGAAGTAGGGCCTTCAATCTCCAACTTTTCGCCGCCTCGCAGCGTTGGCGGCACTGGCGATCGCCTAACCCGGCGATCGGCGGCTGCCCGTCGCGCCGTATCGCGCTCACGCGCGCGAATCAATTCGCGTCCGGGCCTCTTCCAAAGACCTTCTTTTTCGGCAAATGGTGGAACAAACAGCAATCACTCACGTTCTTGATCCAGTATCGGAAGGAGACAGATCATGCTCTACTGGGCGCTCGTATTTCTCGTCGTGGCGATCATCGCCGGCGCGCTTGGTTTCGGCGGCATCGCCGGTACCTCGGCCGGTATCGCGCAAATATTGTTCTTCATCTTTCTCGCCTTCCTCGTCATCTCGCTTCTGGCCGGCCTGTTCAGACGGGCATCGTAGGAGCGGGCGAAGAACACTGGAAGCCGCACCCCTCAAACGGTTTCCAGCCACCGCCGGGCGATGTCCTCCAACGGGACATCGTCCGGCGGACCTTTTCTGGGGACCTACTCAGGAACTGAGTCCAAGTGAATCGTTCGGTCCTGATCAGGTGGACAGGTGATTGATGCGTTCCATTGGCGGAGGCGAGAGCGGACAGGGCGACGAGGTGATCGCACTGCACCCGGCTGAAAGCGGAATGCAGCTTGGCCGGGCCTTGCTTCACGCTCTGCACAATGCCGGCATTTCCGTCCTCTATCAGGATCGTGAATTGAAGACTGTATGGGCCCGCAACATGCGTGCGCCGTGGGTTTCCGACACAGCCGACAGCAACGGCGCGTTGCCACCGGCGCAAGCTGAGCAAATCGCCGCCGCCAAAAGCAATGTGATCGCTTCCGGCAATCCGGAACGCCTTGAACTGAGTGTTCCCACCGGTGATGGCATGCGCTGGTTCCAGGTATGGGTCGATGCCGATCGGGGCCATCGCGGCGACGTGCAGGGCGTCGTCACCACGATGGTGGAAACCACCGAGCAGAAACGCCGCGAACAGACGCTGAAGACGCTGTTGCGCGAAGTCAGCCACCGCTCCAAGAACCTGTTGGCCATCATCCAGAGTATTGCCACCCAGACCGGCCGCTATTCCGAGACACCCGACGATTTCCTGAAGCGCTTTCGCGGCCGCCTGCAGTCACTGGCTTCCTCCCAGGATCTGGTAACGTCGTCGAACTGGCGGGGTGCAGCACTTCGCGAGCTTATCCGCGGCCAGGTCGTTCGCTACGGCGCCGATCCCGCGCAGAGCCTGCGCTTCAATGGCGTCAACCCCTACCTCAATCCCAACGCCGCCATTCATATCGGACTGGCAATGCACGAACTCGCCGTCAATTCATTCAGCTACGGCGCCCTGGCGCGGCCGGACGGCTTTGTCGAGGTAACTGCCGATCTGTCGAACGTCGCAGAGGCCGCCGACAAGCCGGCTTTGTCGCTGACCTGGGTCGAGGCCATTGTCGCCAATGATAACAGACGCACCGAGAAACGCTTCGGCAGCGTTGCCCTCGAACGTGTCGTGCCGGCATCGCTGAACGGCACGGCGACGCTGGAGATCACCAGTGACCGCCTCGAATATCGCCTGGTGGTTCCGCACGGCAATTTCGAAACCGAATGAGCGGCGGGATTCCTTAACCGGCTGTTCACCATAAAATCCGATGCTGTGGTTCCCAGAGATTGCTGGATCTTGACCGATTCAACCGATGTTCGGCCGCGGCCTGCAACGCAAGTATGGGAGGAATGATCATGACGGTGGCCGATATGAACAGGCTGGAGCAGGCCGCGCGGGTCTCGATGAGCGGCTTTCAGGATCCTGATGCTTCAGCCTCGCCTTTGCAGCACGCCTGGCACCCCTTGCTTCGCTTCGCCGCTGTTGTGCTGATCGTGGCGTCGCAATTGGCCTGAGCCAGATGCTCAGGTTCACGCTGCTCCCAAGCAGCCTGGCTCAGAAGCTGTCCAGCTCGTAGCCGACCAATTATTAACGCCCCTTTCGGCACAGGAACTTTGACGGCTGTGGACCGTTCTTATGGCGAGAGGACGTATCGCCGTGGAACACATCGCCGCTTTGCTTTTGGTAATTGGCTGTTCGAACAACATGACCGAATGTCGTGAACTGCCGGTGCCGGTCAGTGTTTTCGAAACCGCCGAAGCATGCACGGCAGAACGTCCATTCGCTGCCGGCGACGTGCAGGGTCAGGCCGAGCACGTCGTTGCCAAATGTCTTACGGTCGACCCCGCGCTGGAGGATGATTACGACCAGATCGTCTGGAACGTGCGCCCGGACGGCACCCTCGACGCGTCTTTGCAGATTTCCAGTGTCGTGGTCGCGTCGAACGCCACGCGCCGCGAAAAAGACTCTCTTAGCCAACAATAAGATCGAGCGGGCAAAGGCTGCTGTTTCGTGCTAAATAGCGGCTGGAGCTTACTAAAGTGAGGACAAAAGTGAGGAGAGATTCTATGCGGAAATTGATTATTGCCATGGTTACGGTGGTCGCCGTCAGCGGCTGCAGCACGACCGAGCAGGATGTCGGTGTCGGCGCCGGTGTCGGTGCTTTGGCCGGCGGACTGATCGGCGGCGGCAAGGGTGCGCTGATCGGCGCAGCCGTTGGCGCCGGTTCCGGCCTGCTGGTGCGCAACCTGCGCAACGGCTATTGCCAGTATCGCGACAATCGCGGCCGGCTCTACACCGCTCGCTGCTGATCCGCTTCAAAAGCGTCAGACAATCGCGACGGAGACCGGTCAGCCGGTCTCCGTTTGTTTGACTGCATCAGGCTGCGGGATCCTGATTTCCACCGTAAGCCCATCGATGCGAAAATCTCGGGCAATCGTGCCGCGCAATTCGCGCGTGACATTGAGGTCGATCAGCTTGGTGCCGAAGCCGGTCTTCGCCGGCGCTTCGAGTTCCTTCTGCCCGGCCTCGCGCCAGTTCAGAACCAGCATCCGCTCGGACCCGCGCCCCTCGAACGACCAGTCGACCTTGAGCGCACCCACGGAATTGCCGGCCTCGCCATATTTCAGCGCATTCGTCGCCAGTTCGTGAAAGGTCAGGCCAAGCGCCTGCGTCGTCCTCTCGTCGAGCAGCACCTGAGGCCCTGACAATATCCCTTCCGGAAGCTCCTTGCCGAACACCTGGCCGAGCTCGATGCGCAGCAGGTCGCCAAGATCGGCCTTCTGCCAGCGCGAACGCGTCAGCATATCCTGGGAAGCCGCCATTGCCTGGAGGCGGGCTGAGAAGGAAGTTGAGAACTCCTTCACGTCGGTTGCTTGCGCTGCCGTCTGGCGCGCAATCGCCAGCACCCGCGTGATCGAATTCTTGATCCGATGCTTCATCTCCTGCAGCATCAAATCCTTTTCGAGCAGGCTTTTTTCCGTCGTTTCATGCAGCAGCGACTTGGCGTCGTAGGCGCGCTCCTGGTAGCGCGCCACCAACGCGATGGCCCCGGCCAGAAGCAGGCCGAACAGCCCGAGCATGACCGGAATGGCGCGCGAGGACGGTTGCGAAAATGCACTTGTCGGCCGAAACAGCACCGTCCACGGCCGACCGGCGACGATGATCTTGCGCGTCACCAACAGCCTGTCGCCAAAGCTCGCAACCGGCGGCGTTTCCGACTGGAACAGAAGATTGTCGGCGTCGGCCGTGCCGTCATAGACCGCGGTGTTGACCGGCAGCAAAGGCGTGCGGCTGAGCGCGGTCTGGAACAGGTCGCGGGCGCGGAAGGCCGCGTAGAGAAGGCCTGATGTCGATGATCTGGACGCATTGATACCATCCGGCGCGGTTTCGACATTGAGCCTGACGAAGACCAGGAAACCGGTAAAGGTCTGCGCCGCGCCAGTGTCCTGGCCGAGCTGGACCAGACCGCTTGCGTGCTGTGCGTCATCGGCCATCGCTTTTTCGATCGCCTCGCGCCGCACCGGCTCGGTGAACATGTCGTAGCCGATGGTGGATTCGTTGGCAGGGTCGAGCGGCTCGAACAGCACGACGGGCGTGCGCCATGGCTGTGTCGTGTCCGGATAGACCGTGTGGGCGGCGCCGCGGTCGCGCAACATGTCGCGCTCGACCGCCGCTTCGTCACCGGTCTTGGCCAGCCTGAGATAGCCGATGCCGCGCAGGCCGGCGAAATTGTTATCGACATCGAGGGCGCTGAAGAAGGCCTTGAATTCGCTACCTGAAATCTCGCCATTGCGGGCGTCGAACAGCGCCTGCGTCGAGCGCAGCAGTGACAGATGCAGATCGATACGGCTTTCGATGCGGTTGAGCGCGTCGTCGGCCGTCGCCTCGAACTTGATGCGCGCCGCTTCCTGGGTCGCGAAATAGGCGAAGCCCGCCATCGTCAGGCTGATCAGTGCAACGGCAATGAAGGCAAGGATCGGGAAAAACTTCTTCAACGCAGGCCCATGGACGGTTCGGGACCTTTATGGGCAAGTCGCCGCGGCAAGACAATGGCGCGGCCAAGCCATAATGACAGCTGGCATATCATGCATATTTAGCCGGCTTATCGATCTCGAGCATCAGTGAACATGACAGCTGACGATAGCGTGGTCTCAGGCCGCGATCTTCAGCGCACCCGGACCGGGAATGGCGCCGGGCGGGCACTTTCCCAGGATGATCATGCCGAGCACTTCGTCCTGCGTCACATCGGTGGTGAGCGCGGTGCCGACGACCTGGCCGTTCTTCATTACGCAGACCCGGTCGGCAAGCTCGAACACGTCGTGAATGTCGTGGCTGATCAGGAAAATGCCGATGCCGTCGGCCTTGAGCTGCTTTACCAGTTCGCCGACCTGCGCCGTCTCCTGCGGCCCAAGCGCGGCCGTCGGTTCGTCCATGATCAGGATGCGGGCGTTGAACAGGATGGCGCGTGCGATCGCCACCGACTGGCGCTGGCCGCCCGATAGCTTGATCACGGGCTCCTTGAAGCGCTGGAAGCGCGGATTGAGCCGGCCCATCACCTTGCGCGCCTCGGCCTCCATGGCGACATCGTCGAGTGTCCCCCACGCGGTCATCAGTTCGCGGCCGAGGAAGAGGTTGGCGGCAGCGTCGACATTGTCGGCCAGCGCAAGCGTCTGGTAGATCGTTTCGATGCCGTATTTCTTGGCGTCGCGCGGATTGGAGATCGAGGCCTCCTGGCCGTTGACCAAGATCTGGCCGGCATCGCGCTTGTAGGCGCCCGACAGGATCTTGATCAGCGTCGACTTACCGGCGCCGTTGTGGCCAAGCAGCGCCACCACTTCGCCCGGGAAAAGATCGATGGACGCATCGTCGACGGCGCGAATGCCACCGAACGCGATCGAGATGTTGCGCACGTCGATCAGTGGCGTACCGGTGGGAGCAGTTTTTTCCATAATCGTTCCTCCCTAGACGCGCTTGCGGTAGACGGTGTCGAGCCAGACGGCGATGACCAGGACAGCGCCAACGACAATGCTCTGCAGCGGCGAGTCGATGCCGAGCAGCACCATGCCGGATTGCAGCGACTGCATCAGTAGCGCGCCGAGCATGGCGCCCATCACCGTTCCGGCGCCGCCCGCGAGCGACGTGCCGCCGATGACAGCGGCCGCGATCACCAAAAGCTCGTCCAGTGTGCCCAGCGCATTGGTTGACGCATTGAGACGGGCCGACGAGATCGCCGCGCTGATTGCAGCCAGCACACCCATGATCATGAACACCTTCATGGTCACCCAGCGCGTGTTGATGCCGGCGAGTTCCGCTGCCTCCGGATTGCCCCCGATGGCGAAGACATAGCGGCCGAAACGCGTGCGCTTGGTGATGAACGTCATGATGATGCCGACAATCACCGCCATTAGCACCGGTATGGCGATGCCATGCGCGATGAACAGCCCGCCTTCGGGAACGGTGATGCCGTTCTGCTGTGCGTACTGGCGCACGATGCCGATCGGCCATGGATAGGAATTGGCGATCCACACGGCGCCGAGGATGGCCGCGCAAGTGACCACGCCAAGCAAGGTCTCGGCCCAGACGGGGCGCAGTGGAAAGCTGAAGCGCTTGCGCTGTGAGCGACCGTTGAGCAGCGCGAAGGCGACCGCCGCGCAGGCGACGATGCCGACGATCCAGCTGGCAGCGGCGCCAATCGAGCCGCGTGGTCCGCCGCCCATCAGCTGGAAGGTGGCGTCGAGTGGCGCGACCGTGCGCCCGCTGGTGATGAGCCATGCCATGCCACGCCAGACCAGCAGGCCACCAAGCGTCACGATGAAGGCCGGAACCTGCATATAGGCGATGATGAAGCCCTGGAACGCGCCGATCAGCAGACCAAGCACCACGCCGGCGGCAAGCGCGACGACCCAGAGCCAGGGGTTTCCAAGCTGGAAGCCGATGACGCGAATCAGGAATTCGGCCTGTGCCACGCCCATGATCATGCCGATCACGCCTTCGACGGAGCCCACCGAAAGGTCGATGTTGCGCATGACGATGACCAGTACCATGCCGGTCGCCATGATCGCGACCGAGGACGTCTGCACCGACAGGTTCCAAAGATTGCGCGGCGTCAGGAAAAGCCCACCCGACAGGATATGTATGCCGACCCAGATGACCAGCAGCGCGCCGACCATGCCGAGCATGCGCGTGTCGAGCTCGGTCGCTTTCAGGAACCGGGCGACCGCGCCGAGTTCAGACGCTCGTGCCGTATCGGCCTGCGGATTTGAGGTCGTGTCGGTCATGATGTCCTCCAGCGGCTTGCCGTCTGGCGCGGATGCCGGACCACAGCCTAGAAGTTTGCCGCCGATGGCGGAAACACACAATTCTCGTAGAGAAAACGCCGCGGCTTGACAGCCGCGGCGCCTCATTTCTTCAAGTCGTCGAGATCAGTTGCAAGCCGCGACGCTGCCGGCGGCGACGCCTGTGCAGACTTCGTCCTTCTTGATCCAGCCGGCGTCGATGACGACGTTGAGGTTGTCCTTGGTGATCGCGACGGGGGTCAGGAACAGCGACTTGACGGTGTTGCCGCCAGGCGTGGTGAAGTCCTTGGCGCCGGCAATGTCGCCCGTCTTCTTGCCATCGGCAAGCTGCGAGGCGATCTCGGCGGCGTTCTTGCCGAGTTCGCGCGCGTCTTTCCACACCGACACCGTCTGCGTGCCGAGCGCGATGCGGTTCAGGGCGGCATGGTCGCCGTCCTGGCCCGAGACCGGAACCGTTCCGGCAAGGCCCTGCGCCGTCAGCGCGGCGACAACGCCGCCGGCGGTGCCGTCATTGGCCGCAACCACGGCATCGACCTTGTTGTCATTGGCGGTCAGGAACTGTTCCATGTTCTTCTGGGCGTTGGCCGGCAGCCAGCCATCGGTATAGGCCTCGCCGACATTCTTGATCTTGCCCGAGTCGATGGCTTCCTTGAGCACTTCCATCGAGCCCGAGAACAGGAAATCGGCATTCGGATCCGAGCCCGAGCCCTTGATGAAGACATAGTTGCCTTCGGGCTTCGCCTTGAACACTTCGCGGGCCTGCATGCGGCCGACTTCCTTGTTGTCGAAGGTCAGGTAGAAGACGTCCTTGTTCTCGATCAGGCGATCATAGCCGACGACCGGAATGCCTTCGTCCAGCGCCTTCTGCACCGCCGGGCCGATGGCCGAGGCGTCCTGCGCCAGGATGATCAGCGAGTTGGCGCCCTGCGAGATCAGGCTTTCGACGTCGGTCAGCTGCTTGCCGGGATTGGACTGCGCGTCGGCCGAAATGTACTTGTCGCCGGCGGCTTCGATCGCCGTTTTCATCGCCGCCTCGTCGGTCTTCCAGCGCTCTTCCTGGAAGTTCGACCACGACACGCCGATGACCTTGTCCTTCGCCTGCGCGACCGACATCAGCGCCAGCGACATGGCGACACCCGCCAGCATGGCGGCTGCAAATCTGTTCATTATAACCCTCCCTGCGCCGCCCACGGCGCGACAAAACCGGCCCGAAGGCCTGCACAAAGAGGCTCCATTTTTTCGAGCCTCGAAAAAATACTGGTTCAATGATAAGGCACTGTCAACATCGATTATGATGGATTCTGATGGCGTTGCCGAATTTTTTCGAGCTCCGCAATAAACAATGACAGGGCTGCCGGCGTCTGCCAATATTTGGCTGGTGCCGTCGAACGCCTTCACTATCATGAGGCGCGAGGAGGCCGGGAGGAAAACAAATGTCGGTTGGGATCCGCCACGACGATCTGCGCCGTCGCAACCGTGCGATGGTGATTTCGGCCGTGCGCCGGGCCGGCCAGCCGTCGCGGACCGAGATTGCGGCGACCACCGGCCTCAGCCATTCGACGATATCGGCAATCTCGTCTGATCTAATTCAAGAAGGCATCCTGATTGAAGGCAAGCCTGGCGAGACCGGCTCGCTGAAACGCGGCCGGCCGCAGGTCGGCCTTGGCCTCAACCCGGAAGCGGCGGCGGTCATGACCGTGGTGCTGTCGCTGAACTTCCTCTCCGTCACCGTCATCGACTATGCCGGCCAGGTGGTCGCGGAAGAACAGCGCCGGCTCGACACGCTGACCATGCCGCGCGACGAGCTGATCGGCGAATGCGTAGCAATCGTCGGGCGGCGTCTCGCGGACCCGGACCTCGATGTCCAGAGCATCGCCCGCATTGCCATGGGCATCCAGGGCATCACCGATTCGCAGGCGCGGGCCATGCTGTGGTCGCCAATCACGCCACTGACCGACATTGCCTTCGCCGACATGTTGGAAGCGGAATTCGGCATTCCTGCCACCATGGAGAACGACTGCAATATGATGGCGGTGGCCCTGCAATGGCGCCAGCCCGAGCGCTACCGCGACAATTTCATCGCGATCCTCTTGTCGCACGGCATCGGCATGGGGCTGGTGCTGAAAGGCGAACTGTTCACCGGCACCCATTCCTCCGGCGGCGAGTTCGGCCACATGATCCACCGTCCGGGCGGCGCGCTCTGCCGCTGCGGGCGGCGCGGCTGCGTCGAGGCCTATGCCGGAAACTACGCCATCTGGCGCAGCGCCAAAATGATGAGCGAAGATGCCGAGCCGGTCGATATCGGCGACGCTGATATGCGCGCACTCGCCGCGCGCGCCCGCGAAACCGATGGCCCGGAGCGCGAAGCCTATCGCAAGGCCGGTGAGGCGCTCGGCTTCGGCCTCGGCAGCCTGTTTGCGCTGATCGACCCGGCGCCTGTCGCCATGGTTGGCGTCAGCGCCGCCGCCTTCGACCTGATCGAGCCGGCATTGCGCGAAGCGATCGCCCAGACCGCCGGCGGCCAGCACTCGAAATCGATCTCCTTCGACACCGAGCCCAACGAGCTGCCGCTGATCCGCGAAGGCTGTGCCATGCGCGCGCTCGGCTTCGTCGATCAGGAGATTTTCGCGCCGGGCATTCAGGCCAAATCCGGCAAGCATGTCGCCTGAATGGCCGGCAACGGCGCGACGCGCAGCATCCTAGTCTTCCCTGATCGCGTAGCCGGCGCCGCGAATGGTACGGATGACATCCGGCATGCGGCCGTTGTTGACCGCTTTGCGTAAGCGCCCGACATGGACGTCGACGGTTCGCTCGTCGATGTAGATCGTCTCGCCCCAGACATTGTCGAGCAGCTGGCTGCGCGAGAACACGCGGCCGGGATGGCGCATCATGAATTCGAGCAGCCGGAACTCGGTCGGTCCGAGCCTGATCTCGCTCTTCTTGCGGTAGACACGGTGCGACTCGCGGTCGAGCACGATGTCGCCGACCTTGAGCACGCTGGACAGCACTTCCGGCTTGGCCCGGCGCAGCAGCGCCTTCACGCGCGCCATGAACTCCGGCGTCGAGAATGGCTTGACCAGATAGTCGTCGGCACCGGTGGACAGGCCGCGCACGCGATCGCTTTCCTCACCGCGCGCGGTCAGCATGATGATCGGCAGCCGCTCGGTTTCGGGCCGCACTCTAAGCCGCCGGCAGAGCTCGATGCCGGAAACAGCGGGCACCATCCAGTCGAGCACCAGGAGATCGGGCACGTTTTCCTGCAGGCGGATCTCGGCCTCGTCGCCGCGTGTCACCACCTCGACGTGATAGCCTTCGGATTCGAGGTTGTAGCGGAGGAGCACGCCTAGCGGCTCCTCGTCCTCCACGACCATGATGCGTGGCGCGATCATAGGCAGTTCACCCTCATCAGGCCGGCGTGGCCATCGCCGTCTCGTCCTGCTTCGGACGATTGGCGGGCAATTGCTGGCCGGTCAGCACATAATACGCATTTTCGGCGATGTTGGTGACATGATCGCCGATGCGCTCAAGATTCTTGGCGCAGAACAAGAGATGCGTGCAGGCGGTGATGTTGCGAGGGTCTTCCATCATGTAGGTCAAGAGCTCACGAAACACGGACGTGTATTTGACGTCGATGCGCTCGTCGTCATTCCTGAGTTTTGCAAGAGCTGCCGCATCGGTGGCGGCATATTCCTCGACGACGCCTTGCACCTGGATCAGCACCAGCTGCGCCATGGCATCGATGGAGTGCGAGAGGTCGCGCGGCGTGACGCTCAAGCCCACGGTGCCGACGCGTTTGGCGATGTTCTTGGCGAGATCGCCGATGCGCTCGAGGTCGCCGGCCATGCGGATCGAGCCGACCACGGCGCGCAGATCGTTGGCCATCGGCTGGCGCTTGGCGATCAGCGTGATGGCGCGGTCGTCCAGTTCGCGCTGGCGCGCATCCATGATGGCGTCGTCGGAAACGACACGCTGTGCCAGCGCATTGTCCGAATTGAGCAGCGCCCTGGTCGAGCCGCTGACCATCGAGCCTGCCAGATCGCCCATGTCGCGGATCAGCTTGCTGATCTGCCCGAGCTCTTCATCGAAGGAGGCGACGGTATGTTCACCCATGATCTTGGTCCTCGTGCCTGAAAATTCACCCGCCGGACGGCTCAGCCGAAGCGGCCGGTAATGTAGTCCTGGGTGCGCTTGTCGTCGGGGTTGGTGAACATCTTGTCGGTGGCGCCCTCCTCGACGAGATAGCCGAGATGGAACATCGCCGTGCGCTGCGACACGCGCGCCGCCTGCTGCATCGAGTGGGTGACGATGACGATCGTGTAGTTCTGGCGCAGTTCGTCGATCAGCTCCTCGACACGGGCGGTGGCGATCGGATCGAGCGCCGAGCAGGGCTCGTCCATCAGGATCACCTCCGGCGACACGGCGATGGCGCGCGCGATGCACAGGCGCTGCTGCTGGCCGCCGGACAGGCCGGTGCCGGGCTCCTGCAGGCGGTCCTTGACCTCGTTCCAGATCGCCGCCTTCTTCAGGCTCTGCTCGACGATCTGGTCCATGTCGGACTTGCGCTTGGCCAGCCCATGGATGCGCGGGCCGTAGGCGACGTTCTCGTAGATCGACTTCGGGAACGGGTTGGGTTTCTGGAACACCATGCCGACGCGGGCGCGCAGTTCGACGACATCGATGTTCTTGTCGTAGATGTCGTCTTCATCGAGCGTGATCTTGCCGGTCACCCGCGCCGAATCGATGGTGTCGTTCATGCGGTTGAGGCAGCGCAGGAAGGTCGACTTGCCGCAGCCGGACGGGCCGATCAGCGCCGTCACCTGGTTCTGGCGGACGTCGAGATTGACGTCGAACAACGCCTGCTTCTCGCCATAGAACACGCCGACCTTGTCGCCGCGCATCTTGATGACTTCGTTCGACTTGGCGTTCATTTTGTCGCCCACTGCATTCTCAAGGGACTGTTCGGTCATGATGTTCATACCAAATTGCCTTTTTTCTACCAGCGCCGCTCGAACCGGCGCCGGAGCACGATCGCGGTGATGTTCATGGCCATGAGGAAGACGAGCAGGATGATGATGGCGCCGGACATGCGCTCGACAAAAGCGCGCTCAGCCTCGTTTGCCCACATATAGATCTGAACCGGCAGCGCGGTCGCCGGATCGAAAGGCGTCGTCGGATAATCGGCGACGAAAGCGACCATGCCGATCAAGAGCAGCGGTGCTGTCTCGCCGAGCGCACGCGCCAGGCCGATGATGGTGCCGGTAAGGATGCCTGGGGCGGCAAGCGGCAGGATGTGATGGAACACCATCTGCATCTTGGAGGCGCCGAGACCTAGGGCCGCCGAGCGGATCGACGGCGGCACCGCGGCAAGGGCGGCGCGCGTGGCGATGATTATGGTCGGCAATGTCATCAAGGTCAGCACCAGGCCGCCGACGAAGGAAGCCGAGCGCGGCATGCCGAGGAAGTTGATGAACACGGCAAGGCCAAGCAGACCGAAGACGATCGACGGCACCGCCGCGAGATTGTTGATGTTGACTTCGATCAGGTCCGTAAAGCGGTTCTTCTTGGCGAACTCCTCCAGATAGATGGAGGCGGCGACGCCGATCGGCAGCGCCAGCAACAGCACGATCACCATCATGTAGAACGAACCGATGATGGCCACGCCCATGCCCGACGTCTCGGGCCGGCTGGAGGCGCCATAGCTGAACAGGCCGGTGTTGAAATGCTCGGCCATCACGCCGTCGGCTTTAAGCTTGTTCATCCAGTCGATCTGCTGGTTGGACACCTTGCGGCGCGCTTCATCGACGCCGAGGTCGATCTGACCCTTGAAGGCCGAGTCGAGGTTCGCGGCAGCCAGGATGTCGACGTCACGCGTCCTGCCGATCACCGACGGATCGGCGGAGACGATGTCGCGCAGCTGGACGCGGGCGCCTTCCGACAGGAAGCCCTTGAGCTTCAGCATCATCGGCCTGTTGGCCGGATCGATGCCGAGCTTGGCCACCAGCGCGTTTTCGGCGAGCTTGGGATAGTTCGCCTTGATCAGCACGGTAGGGTCGGTGGCGCGCTTGCCGGAGGGATCGATCACCTTCTCGTCGAAGGTGACCGGCAGCGTCACCGTCGTCTGCCAGAAGGCGGTGTAGCCTTTCGAGACGATGGTGATCAGCATGATGGCCAGGAACGCCAGGCCCACCGAGATCGCAATCACGCCATAGATGCGGAACCGGCGTTCGGCGGCATAGCGCGCCTTCAGCCCGATGTCGCGGCGCGGACGCGCGACGGCACCCGCCATCGTGTCCAGGGGGATGTCGGTCATTCGTACTGCTCCCGGTACTTGCGCACGATGTAGAGGGCGACGATGTTCATCACCAGCGTCAGCGCGAACAGCGTCAGGCCTAGCGCGAAGGCGACCAGCGTCTGCGGCGAGTTGAACTCGAGATCGCCGGTCAGCTGGTTGACAATCTTGACGGTGATGGTCGTCATCGCCTCGAACGGATTGGCCGTCAGATTGGCGGCGACGCCCGCCGCCAGCACGACGATCATCGTCTCGCCGATGGCGCGCGACGCCGTCAACAGGATGGCGCCGACGATGCCGGGCAGTGCCGCCGGCAGGATCACCCGCTTGATCGTCTCGGAGCGCGTGGCACCGAGGCCGAGCGAGCCGTCACGCATTGCGCGCGGCACCGCGGTGATGATGTCGTCGGACAAAGAGGACACGACCGGGATCAGCATGACGCCCATCACCAGACCGGCGGTGAAGATACTCTGGCCCTGGATGAAGGGCGAGCCGCCGGTGAGTGCCGCCGACAGGTCGCGCAAGAACGGTCCGAGCGTGACAACGGCGAAGATGCCGTAGACGATGGTCGGAATGCCGGCCAGCAGTTCCAACGCCGGCTTGACCACCGAGCGCACACCGCGCGAGGCATATTCGGACATGTAGACCGCCGACATCAGCCCGACCGGCACTGCCACCAGAAGGGCGACGGCGGCGATGTAGAGCGTGCCGGCAAGAAGCGGGATCAGGCCGAACTGACCCTGGCTGCCGCCGGAACCGGCGGCGGCGAAACGCGGATCCCACACCGTGCCGAAGAAGAAGCTCATCGGCGACACGCTCTCGAAGAAGGTGATGGTCTGGAACAGCATCGACAGCACGATGCCGACCGTGGTCAGGATGGCGATGGTCGAGGCCGCAAGCAGCCCCCACAGCATCAGCTTCTCGACGTTGTTGCGCGCCCTGGCGCGCGGCGCGATCTGCCTCAGCGCATAGAAGGCGCCGGCGATCGACAGAGCGAAGGTCAGCACGGCGCCGAACAGGCCGAGCCGGTCCTGGACCTGGTTCGCCTCGACCGCGATCGGGATCATATAGTCCTGGGTGTCGCTGGCCAGTGCCACGCCCTTGGCGGCGAGCAGCGGCTGCAATTCGGCGAAAGTAGCGGGAAGTGCGGTATCGCCATCGAGCCGACGCAGGCCCTTGGCCAGGCTCTTCACCAGGCTGGCGTCGAGCGCTTCGCTGGCGACCTTTGTGTCGGCGGTGCGCTCGGGCAAAGCGGCATGGATATGCCGGTCGAGATAGAAGGAAGAGCCGATATCCCAGACGGCGAGCAAAAGGACGGCAGGCAGGACCGCGAGCAGAAAGGCCCACCAGCCATGATAATGCGCGCGCGAATGCGGCTTGACCTTGCCGGTATCCAGCGCCGCGGCGCGCTGGCGGCCGACCACAAAAGCGACCACGCCTATGGCAATGACTATGGCGAGTACGAGCAAGGACGACATAACCCACCCCAGGGAAAATTCAGATCGCCGCCGCCGTTGCGGCAAGCGGCGAAATCAGGGCGCGGAGTTCATCCGCGCCCCTGATCCGTCCGTTGAT
Source organism: Mesorhizobium sp. M0016 (assembly GCF_040324035.1). Lineage (NCBI taxonomy): Bacteria > Pseudomonadati > Pseudomonadota > Alphaproteobacteria > Hyphomicrobiales > Phyllobacteriaceae > Mesorhizobium > Mesorhizobium sp. M0016. The sequence continues at coordinate 60,805 of NZ_JAMYVM010000015.1, forward strand.
TACATTGTCTTTCCGGCGGCGAAGGCGTCGCGCTGGCCCTGACGTTCGGCGTCGGGAGCGGAAACCAGGCCGTACTGGGCGAGCGGGCTTTCCGGGCCGATCATCTGGTCATCAAGGAAGAACTCGACATATTCCTTGAGGCCGGGAACGACGCCCAGATGCGCCTTCTTGACGTAGAAGAACAACGGCCGCGACACGGGGTACGTGCCATCGGCGATGGTCTGCGTCGAAGGCACGATGCCTTCCACGGTAGCGACCTTCAGCTTGTCGGCATTGTTCTCGTAGAAGGCGAGGCCGAACACGCCAACGCCGCTCTTGTTGGAGTCGATGCGGGCCAGCGTCTCGGTGTAGTCGCCGTCAATGTCGACAGCCTTGCCGTCCTTGCGGATGGCGATGCAGGTCTTGCCGATTTCCTTGTCGTCGGCGATGCCGGCAGCCTTCAAAGCGGCCTTGTCGCAGCCGGCGTCGAGCAGCTTGGTCTCGAACACTTCACGGGTGCCGTGCTTCTCACCCGGGATATAGGCGGCGATATCCCAGTCGGGCAGCTTCGGATTGACCTGGTTCCACTTGGTGTTCGGGTTGTCGACCAGCTTGCCGTCGACCACCAGCTTGGCGGCGAGCGCCTTGTAAATGTCGGCGGGAACCAGCGCCCAGTCCGGACCCTTGATGTCGGTGGCAAAGACGATGCCGTCATAGCCGATGCGGACTTCCTGGACGTCCTTGACGCCGGCGTCGGCGCAGGACTTCAGCTCGTCCTTCTTGATCGGGCGCGAGGAGTTGGCGATGTCGATCGTGTCTTCGCCGACGCCCTTGCAGAACTCCTTGATGCCGGCGCCGCTGCCGCCGGACTCGACCACCGGGGTCTTGAAGTTGGTGAAGGTTTCGCCGAACTGCTCGGCGACGATCTTGGCGTAAGGCAGCACGGTCGACGAACCGGCGACCTGGATCTGGTCACGCGCAGCGGCGACACCGGACGATACGGCGAACGCTACCGCCACGGCCGATGCCGTAACGAGGAATTTCTTCATGTGGCCTGCTCCTGTTCGGAAGATGGTCTCTTGGCGCCCTCTTCAAACCGGCGCCCGCTGAGGCCAATAGCCTTCGATTATTACAGTCGCATGACAGTTTCGTGTCAGCCCGGTAACGTCGCACAGACGCCTCGTGAGCCGCAGCCTTTAAGCCGGTTTGTGGGGATGGAAGTTGCCGCTGGAATCAGACGCTTGCGCGATTCGTGCTGGCACCAAGTCCCGGCACATCGCAGGCCGCGATGCCGAGAAAGAAAAACCGGACGGGAGCGCGTTGCCCGTGGCCAGAGCGAATCTTGGCCAAGCCATCGCCAAAAACAGGTCCGTTGGGGTAGATTCGACGCTGTTTCTTGTCGGCGGTCGCTTGCTCCCGCCCGTAACTGAATGAGCGGTTTCGTCGCGACCATTGTCCTGACTGGGCGCCAGCTTTGATATGGTGCGATCGCACCATAGCCTTGGCTGTTGCGGCGCGGCCGAATCCCGGCCGGCGCCGCAGGTTGCTATCCAGCGTCTCGTTGGGCTTCGCCTGATATGCCGACCCAGCGCTCGACCTTTTCGAGCAGCGCCCTGGGGCTGATCGGCTTGGGCAGATAGTCGTCCATGCCGGCTTCCAGGCAGCGCTCGCGGTCGCCCTTCAAGGCATGCGCGGTGACGCCGACGATCGGGATATGCATACCCGTATGTTCTTCAAGCCGGCGAATTGCGGCGGTGGCCTCGAGCCCGTTCATCTCCGGCATCGAGACGTCCATCAGGATCATGCGCGGATTAAGCCGGCCGAAGGCATCAAGCGCCTTGCGGCCGTTGCCGACGATTTCGAAACTGTAGCCGGTTTCGCCGATTATCTGGGTGAACACCATCTGGTTCACTTCATTGTCCTCCGCAACGAGGATGTCGAGCCGGCGTTCATCCCCGGCGGCCCGGGCGCGGGCACGAACCGGCGGCGGTTGCAGCAGGGCGCGTTCCGAGGCAGCGAGCGGCGGCTTTGCCGGCGACGGTTCGTTCCTGCCGCCGCCGGAACCGCTGCTTGCCGCCGGCAGCACACGGGCGTCCGTGATATTGTGATGGTGCCGCTGGATGGTGGCGACCAGCGTTTCCAGAAGCACCGAGGAACGCGCCGGCTTGATCAGCTGGGCGTCGATGCCGAGATCGCGATAGCTGGTGTTGGCGAGCGACTGGTCGACCGAGGTCAGCATGATGATCGGCGTGTCGGCCAGCCCTGCGGTGTTGCGCACGACGCGCGCCATTTCGGCGCCGCTCATCCCCGGCATCTGATAATCGAGCACGACGCAGTCGACCGGCACGCCGTAGGCAGCCGCGGCGACCAGCACCTTGAGCCCTTCGGGTCCGCTTTCGGCGGCGCAGGAATCGAAGGTCCATGACGCCATCTGCTCGCTCAGGATCGATCGGTTGACGGCATTGTCGTCGACGATCAGCACCCGTGAGCCGGTCACGTCGACCGGCATGATCCGCCGTCCGGTCTGTTCCTCGGCCCTGGGCAATGTCACGGTGAACCAGAAGGTCGAGCCCTTGCCTTCGGCGCTCTCGACACCGATCTCGCCGCCCATCAACTCGACCAGCCGCGAGGTGATGGCGAGCCCGAGCCCTGTGCCTTCGTGGCGTCTGGTCGACGAGGTGTCGGCCTGACTGAATTTTTCGAAGACGAGCTTCAGTTTCTGCTGCGGAATGCCGATGCCGGTGTCGGTGACCGAAACGGTAAGCTTTGTCCCCGTCGGCCCCCTTTGTCCGGTCACGTCGACCAGCACGTGGCCTTCGTCGGTAAACTTCACCGCGTTGCCGACCAGATTGGTGACGATCTGCCTGACGCGACCGACATCGCCGACGAACAGGCTTTCCAGGCCCGGCTCGACGCGCACGATGAGCTCGAGGTCCTTCTCCTTGGCGCGGGTCGATATCAGCGTCGCCACGTCCTCGATCGCTTCGGGCAGGTTGAAGGGCGCAGGGTCGAGCACCAGCTGTCCGGCATCGATCTTGGAGAAGTCCAGTATGTCGTTGATGATGGTCAAGAGCGCGTTACCCGATTTGACGATGATGTCGGTGAACGTCTTCTGCTTGGGATCGAGGTCGGATTTGGCCAGCAACTCGGCCATGCCGAGTACGCCGTTCATCGGCGTGCGGATCTCGTGGCTCATATTGGCCAGGAATTCCGACTTGGCGCGGTCGGCCAGCACGGCGCGCTGGCGCGCCTCGCGCAGTTCGGCCTCGCGCAGCTTCAGTTCGGTGATGTCGGTGGTCGACCCAATCAGATAGAGCGAACCGTCGGACGCGATCATCGCGCCCTTGCGGGCGAACTGGTGGCGCACGCTGCCGTCGGCAAGCGTCACCGTTTCCTCGATCTCCTGTGTATCGCCTGTGCGCAGCACGGCGAGATCGCTGTTGACGAAGGCTTCGCCGTCCTCGCCGAAAATCTCGATGTCCGTTTTGCCGATCGCGTCTTCCCTGCGGAGGCCGGTGAGGTCGCACCAGCCCTTGTTGACGTAGAGCTGCCTGAGGTCGGAGCGCTTGGCGTAGATCGACACCGGCACGTTGTCGATGAGATTGCGGAACACCTCGTTCTCGCGCATGCTCTCTTCCAGCGCCTGCTCGCGCGCCTTGACGTCGGTGATGTCGGTGCTGGAGCCGACCAGGTGCACCGACCCGTCGAGCGCCACCAGCCGGCTCTTGCGCGTCATCAATTGCCGCACCGTGCCGTCGCGATGGGTAACGGGCTCCTCGATCTCGCGGCCGCGGCCGGTGACGACGACCTCGGTGTCGTCATGGGTGTAGGTTTCGGCGTCGTCGATGCCGAAAAGCTGGAGATCGGTCCGGCCGATGACCTCCTCCTTGGGGATGCCGGTCAACGCACACCAGGCCTTGTTGACGAATTCCATGCTCAGATCCTGCGCCTTGATGAAGGCGGCGACCGGCAGTTCGTCCATGACGTGGCGGAACAGGTCGATCTGGCGCATGCTTTCCTGCAGCGCCTTTTCGCGGCTCTTGATCTCCGAGATGTCGACGCGCACGCCGATGAAGGTGCCGTCCTCGGTGCGCATATCGTAGACCTGATACCAGCGGCCGTCGGGATTGCACCGTTCGTAGGAGGAGTTCGGCAGGCGGTAGCGGGCGAGAATGGCATCCAGCCAGATGTCTCGATCGCCGTCATAGAGCTTGTCGGTCTCCGGATCGCCGCTGAAGCGGAAATATCCCACGGAATGTCCGAGTTCCAGGGCCTCGCGGAAGCTGCGGCCGGGCTGCCATGCCGGTTTCAGCGCCGGCAGCGTGTCCTGCAGCTTGCGATTGGCAAAGATGAACTTGTCGTCGCGGTCATAGATGATGACGGCCGCCGGCAGCGACTCCAGCACCGTGGCGAGGTTCTTGCGGGCGTCCTCGGCCTCGGTCTCGCGGCGCTTCATGTCGGAAATGTCGAACAGGAAACCGGCGACATAGTTGCGGCCACTGGGCATGCCGACGCGGTTCTTGCGCACGATGCGCGAGCGGCTGGCGCCCTCGGCGTCGAAAGTCTCCTCGACCTCGTAGGGCGTGCCGGTCGCCAGCACGGCGCGTTCGCTGTCTTCGAATTGCGCGGCGTCCTTTTGCTTGAGGAAGTCGCCGCCGGGCCTGCCCAGCATCGCTTGCGGGCTCTGTCCGAACAGTGCCGAAAACGCCTCATTGACGAAGACGAAACGCAGATTGTCGTCCTTGACGAAGATCGGGTCCTTGACGCCGTTGATCACCGCCTCGGCCAGCCGCGATTTCTCCAGCGCTTGGGCGAGTTCAGCCTCGCGATCCTTCATGTTGGTGACGTCGACATAGGAGATCAGCCTTTTGCCGCCGGCGAGCGGCGCCAGCGAGGCAATCAGCGTACGGCCGTCATTGCGTGGCAGTTGCCTGGAGCCAACCAGGCCGGCCGAGATTTCTGCTTCGCGCTCGGCGATGTGGCCCTGCCATTCGGCATCGTCAGCACCGTAAGGGTCCATATCGCGGCTGGCCTGCATCAGTTCGCGGAAGCCGCAGCCGATGCCGGCGCGTCGGGGATCGATTTCCCAGAAATCATAGAAGGCGCGGTTGATCACCTCCGCGCGCATCTCCGCATCGAGGACGAGCACGCCGATCGGCATCTGGTCGACCATCGTGCGAAGATTGGCGAAGGTCTCCGTAATTTTGGCGTTGGCACTCTCGATCTCGGCGTCGCGACGCTTGAGCTCGGAGACGTCGTAGTAGGTCAACAGCCGCTTGCCGCCGGACAACGCCGTCACGGAGAACATCATCGTCCTGCCATTGGCATGGAGAAATTCGCGTGGCGCAACCGAGCCGGCGCTGATCTCCTCGATGCGGGTGGCTAGGTAGTGCTGCCACTGCTGTTCATCGAGATCGCCGTAGATGCCGTTGCGGCGGTTGAGTTCCATCAACAGGCTGAACGGCGCGCCGACCGTGACGGCGCCGTCGGGAATCCTGGAGAGCTCGCGATAGGCCTTGTTGACGATGAGCGTGTCGAACTTCGCGTCAAGCACCACGACGCCCATATGCATGGCATCCATTGTCCGCTCGAGATCGGCGAGGTGCTGCGTAGCCTCGCCGGCCGGCGGATCGCTCTCGTCCTGCCGCAGTTCGTCCAGCGCACCGGCCAGTGCCGTGACGTTGCGGCCGATGCCGCGATAGCCGATGAATTCGCCTTCGCCGTCGAACCGCGGGGAACCGGTGATCGAAACCCAGCGGCAGCCGGGACGGCCGCCCTTCAACTCATAAACAAAGTCGCGAAACGGCCGATGCGCCTGCAGATCCTCCAGATGCGCGGCGGCGTGTCGATTGCCGTGCACCATCTGCTTGAGGAAATCGAAGCGGAAACGGCCAAGAATGCTGGCGGGATCGATGCCGGTGGCGGCCTGGTAGTTCTCCGAAAGCCAGGAAAAGCGCAGCTCGGCGTCGGTCTCCCAGACCCAGTCGGCGCCGGCCCCGACCAGTTCGCGCAGCGCTTCGGGCGAACCCCCGACGGACGTATCCTCGCCGTTCACCACCCCTTTTCGGGAACCGCGTCCGCCGCGTGTTCCAACAGTCCCGTCAGCCATCCCGTTCCCACCCCGAAAGCCAAGGCCGAACCCCCTCAGCGGTTCGCCGGCGGAATGTGCCCGAGAAGCATTAATGATCCGCTAACCATAACCAATCCAGACTGCGGCCAGAGCCACATTGCCCTGCGGTATTCCGCCGGTTGTCGGCGGAACCCCGGCCGGGCTATAAGTCGGCGGGGGTGTTGCTGATGACCGGTTGGATCGTGCCTTGTTTCCTGTGCATGGCGCTGCTTGCGGGCAGCGGCTGCGCACGCAGCTATGACGGCACGGTGGTGATCCCGAAGCCGCTCGATATCAGGCGGGTCTGGGATCGCGATCCGTCGCAGACTGAGGCCAGCCGGATGCAGGCGGCAGCCGGTGTGTTTCCGACGCCGCCGCCGCAGGAGCCCTACCGGCCCGCGGCACGCAGGCACACGACACAAATAGCTGCGCCAAGGCGGCACGTCAGGTCCAGCCCTCCCAGCATGGCTTCCGAACCGGCCAATCCGCTCACCTGCAAGAATGTCAGCGAACCCGGCAAACGCTACAGGATGGTTTGCGAATAGCTGGTACTAGTGCAATTCCAGGAAAACTGTGAAACGGTTTTCCGTCCGGAATTGCGTAAAACAAAGACATAGAGCGGTTCGCCGTTTCGGTGAAACGGTGAAACGCTCTAGGCGCAGGTTACTCCGCCGGGAAGAAAGCCGGCCCGACCACCCTGACCGGCCGCGAGCCGGCCAATGGCTCGACCGATTGTCGCTGGGCGGCGCCCCTGGCCTCTGCAGCGTCTGCGCCAGGCTGGAGAAGTTGCGCCACGGTGCCAAGATCCGGCTTCGCTGACGGCAAAGGAATGATCGCGTTGGCCATATTGGCTGGCGTCACCGTGCGCGCTCTCAGCTCGGCAACGCGCCGGTGATAGCGCTTGAGGTCGCAGGCCCTGAAGTTCGCATCATTGCGATATTTGAAGGCCGTCGGCAGGTCCTTGTAGGATGTGCGCGTATCGAGCGCGACCATCTCTTCGGTTTCAAGGCTTGGATCACTGAGCGTGTACAGGTCGACGCCGGCATCGTCGCAGATGTAGCGGCACTGATCGACCATCTCCTTGACATCGCCGCCTTGCACGAACTGCGATTTCGGCGCCGGGAAGAAATAGCCGTCGGAGAGACGAACGCAAAACAGCATCGAATTGCTGCCGATCATGGCGCCAGCCGGACGCTGTCTTTGTTGCCCGGCGGCGGGCGTGCAGCCGAGCGCGACGAGCCTGGCCTGCAGTCCGGACGCATCCCGGCGCGAAATCGCGGCGCCGGCGATCTGGCGTTGCACCTGTGTGCGGCTTTTGGCGAGGTCGGCGCAAGCATTGAAGAAGCCCCCCACCGCACTTTGCGCCGTGCACCGGCGTTGCCTCTCCAGCCCCTGGATCGCCGCAAGCTGGCGACGCAGCTGCGCAAGCTCGGAGCTGATCCCGCCGCTGCGGCCGGACGGTGCCAGCTGGCTCCTGAGCGCGGCGCATGGATCGGCAAGGGAAGCCGAAATGCCGAGGACGCTTGCCGACACCAGTGCAAAGGTCACTACAAGCCACAAACGCATCATCGGCGACACCTGGTCCTTGTACCCCTGTGGAGCCGATCGCCGCTCCAGCCGATTGAGCCTCAATGCGTGAGGTAAGTCTAATTCAAGAGACGCCAGCAACCGCCAGGTATTTTATGCCGAGTGTATTATGCCGGTTCCTGTAAATTCGCTATTACACTTTTGTTTCAAGATTGCGACGAGGCCAGGCTCGGGCGAGCCCGGGCCGCCGCAATCATCGATCCCGCGTTATCGGGCCCTTGCGGATGAAACCTTTCTCCGGTGTCTCGCGTTGTGTCGGGCAAAGGAGACGAAGATGTCTATTCACTTCACTGTCTCTGGCCTGACCAGGAACCTGTTCCACTCGCTGGGGCTGGACCATGAGCGGGCGCCGAGAGCGCTCGATCCCGAACAGAGCCTGTTGCTGGAATGCTATCTGGCCGGACAGATTCCGGAATCCGCCTGGGCCGACTACGTCTTCGAGACGCCGGAACTGCAGCGGCATGTCGATATCAGACGCCCGCACAACTGATCAGAGCAACTTCAGGAAAAGTGTGAGTCGTTTTTCCGGGAAAAGCGCGTAGCGCTTTCCCCTGGGAATTGCGTCAAGACAACGAGAGAGGGGGTCGCCGTTTCTGTGAAAACGGTGAAACGCTCGCCCGCTCGCCTACTGCTTGGGCGAAGCGAATTGCACGGTGAAGACATTGCCCGCGACGCCTTGCGCCAGCGTCGGCGAGAAGCTCAACGGGAGGCACTTTTGCAGGGCAGTGGTTGCGGCGTCGACGAATGACTTCCTGGTATCGGCATCGCCATCGACCTTGATCGCCGTCGGCCGCGGCGGACCGATCAGCGTGCCGTCGCGCTTGAAGCTGAAGCTCAAGGTGACGCTGGCATTTCCAACACCCGCCGGCGGCGTCCAGCACGCCTGGATGGCATCGCCGACCTCCGCCATCGTGTCGAGCGGCGCGGCATTGCACGGGTAGCCTCCGACCAACACAACACCGGCAATCGCAAACACTCTCGCTACGCCCTTCATCGCAAAGCTCCTCGTGTGTCGTCCGCCGACCATGATGGTAGGGTCGAAGCAGACGATGGCAATATGCCTGATGTCGGACTTTACAGCATGAGACGTGCCTGATGGCGCATCGGCGAAAAGCAAAAGGCCGGCATTGCGCCGACCTTTCCCTTCACCCTTGCGCCAGTACATCCGTGGTCGCGCGGTGCCTTCAATAGACAGCGTTCTGGTTAATGAATCCTTAGCGTTGCGCGCTGGCCTGCGACTTCACATAGGCGATGTAGCCGCGCACGTCGCCGGCCGGCTCGGCATAGGCCTTACCGAGTTTCTTCTCCATCGCAGCGACATACTCCTTGGCCCATTTTGGCAGCGCATAGTCGATGACGGCCAGGAACTCCAGCGTCGATGCCAGGCGTATGTCGGCGATCGACGGGTGCTTGCCGCCGATGAACGGCTTGCCGTCCCTGAAGAAGGAGTGAAACACCTCCAGCGGCTCGGCAATCGCCGCCATGGCGGCCTTCTGCGCCTCGGACTTCTTCTCCGGATGAGCGTCGCTATGGCCGACCTCGCCGGCATAGTGCGGGAAACCCAGCGCCGGATAGGTGGCGCGCGCCACATACGGGTAGAGCGTGCCGATCAGGTAGAACATGGCGCTGTCGACCATCGCCCGCTTGGCCGGTGCCTTGGGATAGAATTTCTCCAGCCCGTGCTTGTTGGCGAGATACTGCATGATGGCACAGCTCTCCCACAGCACGCCGCGCGGCAGCCCCTTGTCCTCGATCATCGGCGTCAGATGCGCCGGATTGCGCGCCATATATTCGGGCGAGCGCGTGTGGCCCCAGGCGTCGGTCTCGGCGGCGTCGAACCCGGCCGCACGGGCAAACACCCGGACGGTCATGTTGTTGACGCTTGGCTTCAGCATCGAGAGCTTCAGCGCCGGTTTTTTCGCCGCCTTGGGCTTCGGCGCGGATTTCTTGGCAGCCGGCCTCGTCGCGGTTTTCGCGGCCGGCTTTGCGGCTGCCTTCGGCGCGGCCTTTACCGCCGCTTTTGCCGCCGGCTTCGCTGCCGCGTTTGCTGCTGGCTTGGCCGCTGGTTTGCCAGCGCTCTTAACTGTCTTTGCCATTATGGTCCTCCCCTTTTGCTGGCCGTCAGTATGGATTCTTCGGCGTCCGGTCGTCCGACAAGGTCTCGCGCGACCACTCGACCAGCGTCTGGATCGCGTCGGCAAGGTGCACTTCGGCGATGTTGTAGTCGCCGCGCGCAACGCGCAGCTTGTGCGCCTGCATCAGCACATCGGCGTGGGTGAAGCCGGCCGGCGGCTCAAAGCGATAGGACGCCAGCTCGATCAAGAGGCCGAGCGGATCCTCGAAATAGATCGAATCCATGAAGCCGCGATCCTTGACGCCGCTGTGCTTGATGGCGCGCTCGTCGAGCCGGGCGACCGCCTGCAGGAAGGTCACGCGCGACACCGAGAACGCAATATGATGGACGCAGCCCGGTTCGGTGGGCGTGCGCCGCTTGACCGGCGTGCGGCTCTCGTCGGTGAAGACGGTGATCAGCCTGCCGTCGCCGGGATCGAAATAAAGATGGCTTTCGCTTGGCTTGTCGAGGTTGGGCTGCTCGAAAATGAACGGCATGCCGAGCACGCCCTCCCAGAAATCGATCGAGGTCTGGCGGCCGGCGCCGACGAGGGTGATGTGATGGACGCCCTGCGACTGCAGTTTCTGCATCGGTCTCCTCCTCGCCGACCCTCGCCTATGTTCCCCGGCGTCTTGCGCGCCGCAACGCCCTTTGGCGAGGCTTCGTACATGATGCTAGTGCAATTGGCAGCGCCGCGCCAGAAGCTCGCGGAGACTGCCGGCGCTGGATGGTGAAAGAGACTTAAGGTTGCATGACCTGAGGCTACGCGACCGCTCTGAGCTCGGCTTCCGCCAGCGTGCCCAGGCCCGCGCATTCGGCGCATGCCATGGTCTGCCCGGGACAGCCGGCCCGATGCGTGCCTTGCGGGCAGCAATGCCCTTTCGACTCGCGCCATTTCAAGCAATCGAAAACCTGCCCGCTGCCGTGACAGCACGGGCATATCATTTTTGCCGAACTCATACCTGCTATGCCCAACCAAATCCGCGTTGCCGCAGATGCTATCCCCGCACCGCAAGTAACAGAGATCGCTACGCTTTCAAGCGTCGCGGTCTGACTTAAATTGGGTGTATCTGTGACGCGGATTTGCCGGGTTTTCGCTGATGCCGCCGACCCTCGCGGTCACACGCGATCCGCGCGGCTGCTGCCCGAAATTGTCGATGATGCGGAAGGAAAGCGGTTGCTTGGTACGCCCAAGGGGAATCGAACCCCTGTTCCCGCCGTGAGAGGGCGGTGTCCTGACCGCTAGACGATGGGCGCGTTCAAGAACCGGCGATATAGGCTGACGGTTTGGAAAAAGCAACTGGGCTTCGAACGGCCGGACCGCTTCTGTGCAATCTCGGTTTGCGGACTTAGCGTTTCGGCTCGATCAGGTCCCACAGATTGCCGTAGAGATCGGCGAAAACCGCCACGGTGCCGTACGGCTCATGGCGTGGCGTTTCATGGAAATCGACGCCGTTTTCCAGCATCGTCGCATGGTCCCTGGCAAAATCGTCGGTTTCGAGAAACAAAACCACGCGGCCGCCGGTCTGGTCGCCGACGCGGCTTTTCTGCACATCGTCCAACGCTTCCGCCAAAAGCAGCCGGGGGCCTTGCCCGGCCGACGGCGTCACCGTCACCCAGTGCTTGCTGTCACCGAGATCGATGTTGTCGCAGAGCGCAAAGCCAAGCTTGCCGACATACCAGGCAATCGCCTCGTCATAATCGGCGACGACGAGCGTAACGGTTGCTATGCGGCGATGGTCGGCAAACCCGGTCATTGTTTCGGCCCGCTCATTTGTTGCGGATGGCGAAGCGGCCGATGATACGGCGCTCGGCGATGTCGTAGACGAAGATGGTGCGGCTGCCGTCGCTGAGCTCGGCGTCGATTGAAATTCGATTGCCCGACAGAGCCTGGCTGATCACCTTGGCTCCGACCGGGAGCACTATGTCGGCCGCGAGCGGCTCGCCGGGCGGAATTGGAATGTCGTTGGCGAGCGGCGGGTTCGCGGGCGGCGCTTTGCGCGATTTGTAGACAATGGCCGCGATCACCACCATAAGGGCCAGCAAAAGCAGGCCGAGATTGATGGCCATGAAACGGATGAGCCTGCCGCGCACCTTTTCGATCTCGGGATCGAGCGGCTTTTCTTCTTCATCGGCAACGGGCCGGGCCATGGCAGAACTTTCCGGAACTTTTTTCGATGAGCGCTCATAGCGAAGAGACCCCTGAATTGATAGAGGCTGGACAATTCATAGAGGCGGCGCCGACCGTGCTCGAAGCCGGCGCGGAAGCGGCCGGCCAGCGCCTCGACCAGTGGCTGGCGAGCGCCCTCGGGCCTGACATGTCGCGCAGCCGGGTGCAGATGCTGATCCGGCAAGGTGCCGTTTCGATCGACGGCAAGCCGGTCGACGAGACCAAGCGCAAGATGAGTGCCGGCGAGCGCGTATCGGTCGTCATGCCCGAGCCGGAACCGGCCGAACCGCAAGGCGAGCCCATCGTGCTCGACGTGCTTTATGAGGACGACGAGCTGATCGTCATCAACAAGCCGGCCGGCCTCGTCGTCCATCCCGGCGCCGGCAACTGGACCGGCACGCTGGTCAACGCCCTGATCCACCACTGCGGCAACAGTCTTTCCGGCATTGGCGGCGTCAGGCGGCCGGGCATCGTCCATAGGCTGGACAAGGAAACGAGCGGCGTCATGGTGGTGGCCAAGACCGACCGCGCCCACAAGGCGCTGTCGGAGGCCTTTGCCGACCACGGCCGCACCGGCGACCTCGAACGTGCCTATCTGGCGCTGGTCTGGGGAATCCCGTCGCGGCCGGCCGGAACGGTCGATGCGCCGCTTGGCCGTGCCGCCGACCGCGTGCGCCGCGCCGTCGTGCCGGAAGGCCGTGACGATGCCCGCCACGCCGTGACCCATTTCACCGTCAAGGAGCGTTTCGGCGAGGGCCAGCAGGCGTTCGCCACCGCCAGCCTGGTCGAATGCCGGCTGGAAACCGGCCGCACCCACCAGATCCGCGTCCACATGGCCCATATCGGCCATCCCGTCATCGGCGACCCCGATTACGGCCAGGCCTTCCGCACCAAGGCCAACCGGCTGCCCGAGCGGCTGAAGGGTCAGGTCAAGGCATTTTCCAGGCAAGCTTTGCATGCCTGGCTCCTTGCATTTCGGCACCCGGCTACCCATTTATCGATGAGGTTCGAGGCGCCGATACCGGGGGACATGGAGGAACTCGTCGGCGGCTTTCGCAAACTCTGAACCCGAGCAATTCCAGGAAAAGTGTGAAACGGTTTTCCGTCCGGAATTGCGTCTAAACAAGCCAGCTAAAACCTGAGCGGCATTGTTCACTTCAGCGTGACACACTGTTTCGTGTTGAACAAATGCCTGTCTTTTCTGGTTTTGTTCCTATATAAATCAGCTGCCGCGGGCGAGCCTTTTGGTGCTCGCGTCACATGCCCGCCGCGTTTCGGGGGCATCACTCCAATAGAGAGGGGGCGCTATCATGGCCCAGTCACTACCCAGTATTGTTTCCGGCGAAGGCGGCCTCAGCCGCTACCTGGAAGAAATCCGCCGCTTTCCCATGCTTCAGCCGCAGGAAGAGTACATGCTCGCCAAGCGCTACGCCGAGCATGAAGACACCAGCGCTGCGCACAAGCTCGTCACCAGCCATCTTCGGCTCGTCGCTAAGATCGCCATGGGCTATCGCGGCTACGGCCTGCCGATCGGCGAAGTGATCTCGGAAGGCAATGTCGGCCTGATGCAGGCCGTCAAGAAATTCGAACCCGAGCGTGGCTTCCGCCTCGCGACCTACGCCATGTGGTGGATCAAGGCCTCGATCCAGGAGTACATCCTGCGCTCGTGGAGCCTGGTCAAGATGGGCACGACCGCCAATCAGAAGCGCCTGTTCTTCAACCTGCGCAAGGTGAAGGGCAAGATCCAGGCGCTGGACGATGGCGACCTCAAGCCCGACCAGATCACCGAGATCGCCACCAGGCTGAACGTGTCGGAAGCCGAAGTCGTGTCGATGAACCGCCGCCTGTCGGGCGACGCGTCGCTGAACGCGCCGATCCGCGCCAGCGAAGGTGAATCCGGCGAATGGCAGGACTGGCTGGTCGATGACCACGAAAGCCAGGAAGACATGCTGATCGAGCAGGACGAGCTGGAAAACCGCCGCGGCATGCTGTCGGGCGCTCTGGCCGTGCTCAACGATCGTGAGCGGCGCATCTTCGAGGCCCGCCGCCTCGCCGAGGAGCCGCTGACGCTGGAAGAGCTGTCGTCCGAGTTCGACATCAGCCGGGAGCGCGTGCGCCAGATCGAGGTGCGCGCCTTCGAGAAGGTGCAGGACGCGGTCAAGGCCGCCGCCAAGCGCCAGATGCAGGCGCTGCGCACGATCGAGGCGCAGCCGGCGGCGTAAAGCTGGGTTCGGCTAAGGAACAGAAGGCGGCGTCGGGAAACCGGCGCCGCCTTTTTTTATGTCTTACGCTTACGCTGGCGATTGGCGAAAGCATTCTTGACATCCAATCTCCCGCTTGCGGGGGGAGATGTCCGGCAGGACAGAGGGGGGTGTGAAGGATCGCCAACTTCGGTTTTGGCTACCCTATCGGAATTGACGGCACAGCTACCCGACTGACAGGTCAGCGGGACAGCACCCCCCTCTGCCCTGCCGGGCATCTCTCCCGCAAGGGGGGAGATCGGCAGCTTCGCCAACTGCCCTCTCAAAGCCCATCAAGCGGAAACTTCAGATACCGCCTCCCATTGGCCTCCGGTTCCGGCAGCCGTCCACCATTCATGTTGACCTGCAGCGCATGCAGGATCAGCCGCGGCATCGGCAGTGTCTTGTCGCGCGCTTCGCGCAAGTCGACGAACTCGGCTTCGCTGCGCGCCGCAACGAGGTGGATATTCTTCGCCCTCTGCTCGGCGACCGTGCTCTCCCAGCGCGGCTCGCGGCCGCCGGCCTGATAGTCGTGGCCGACAAACACCCGCGTTTCGTCCGGCAGCGCCAGAACGCCCTCAATCGAATGCCACAGCCGCGCGGCACTGCCGCCGGGAAAGTCCGTCCTTGCCGAGCCGCTGTCGGGCATGAACAGCGTGTCGTGGACGAAGGCTGCGTCGCCAATGACATAGGTGATCGAGGCGAGCGTGTGGCCGGGCGAGAACAGCACCTTGACCGGCAGGTTGCCGATCAGGAACGTCTCGCCTTCCCCAAACAGCCGGTCCCACTGCGAGCCGTCTGCGGGGAAATCCGGCCAGTTGTAGATCGCCTTCCACAGCGCCTGGACTTCGACGATCCTGTCGCCGATCGCCGTCGGCGCGCCGGTCCTTTCCTTGAGATAGTGCGCCGCCGAGAAATGATCGGCATGCGGATGGGTGTCCAGGATCCACTCGAGCTCCAGCCCGTTTTCGCGGATAAAATCCAGCAAGGCGTCGGCATTCTTCGTCGCCGTCGCGCCGGATTTTTCGTCGAAGTCGAGGATCGGGTCGATGACGGCGCAGCGTCTCGTCACCGGGTCGGTGACGACATACTGGATGGCGCCGGTCGGCTTGTCGTAGAAGCCGGCGACCTCAGGTTTGGCCGAAGCGATGTCCAATATCCGGCTCCCCTGCCCCTTGCCCGACAGGAACCGTTTTCTCCGTCGGGGCTGAACAAGAGCATGGTCATCTGGCAAAGCGCGCCGGTCAAGCACGCCTTGCCACAAATAGGACTGAAGCCCGAAATAGCTCCGACGGAGAAAACCTAGGCTGACGGCTGCTTGGTCTTCCTGAGATAGGGCAGGATCGTCTCGAAAGCGCCAAAACGCTTGACCGCATCTTCGTTCGAAACCGCGGCGGTGATGATCACATCCTCGCCCTGCTTCCAGTTGGCCGGCGTCGCCACCTGGTGCTTGGCGGTCAGCTGCATGGAATCGACCGCGCGCAGGATCTCGTCGAAGTTGCGGCCCGTCGTCATTGGGTAAGTCAGCACCAGCTTGATCTTCTTGTCCGGCCCGACGACATAGACCGAGCGCACCGTGGCGTTGTCGGCCGGCGTGCGGCCTTCCGACGTCTCGCCGGCGCCCGCCGGCAGCATGCCATAAAGCTTGGCCACCTTGAGGTCCTTGTCGCCGATCAGCGGGTAGTTCACCGTCTGGCCGGTCGCCGTCTTGATGTCGGCCTGCCACTTGTCGTGGCTCGCAACGGGATCGACGGAAATGCCGATGACCTTGACGTTGCGCTTCTTGAACTCGCCTTCGAGCCCCGCCATCGTGCCCAGCTCGGTGGTGCAGACCGGGGTGAAATTCTTCGGATGGCTGAACAGGATCGCCCAGCCGTCGCCGATCCAGTCATGAAACTTGATCGGCCCTTGCGTGGTCTCGGCGGTGAAGTCAGGCGCGATGTCGTTGATACGAAGGCTCATGGCATTATTCCCCAGCAACAGATTTCGTCAGGAGCGGCCGTGGACGGCGTCAACGCTCCGGCATTCCCGCATCTTAGCGCAAAAATCGCGGCTGCAGGACAATAGGAAACTATTATTGGCGACCGAACGAGCACTTTCGTTCTACGGACCGACGTTGGGCCGACAATCTTTCGTTTGTGCGGGGAAGACTCAGGCCTTGTTGACCGCCAGCGACGTGGCCAGGTCTTCCATGCGCTGGGCGAGCGCGCCGAGCGCGCTGGTCAGCACGGTGTCGTTCTTGTCGGCCTTGGTCAGCGCTTCGTCGCGCGTCTTGCGCAGT
Source organism: Mesorhizobium sp. M0016 (assembly GCF_040324035.1). Classification (NCBI taxonomy): domain Bacteria; kingdom Pseudomonadati; phylum Pseudomonadota; class Alphaproteobacteria; order Hyphomicrobiales; family Phyllobacteriaceae; genus Mesorhizobium; species Mesorhizobium sp. M0016. The sequence continues at coordinate 77,284 of NZ_JAMYVM010000015.1, forward strand.
GTCTGCACTTCGGTCTCCATGCCCTTGACCCGCTTCTGCAGCTCCGAAAGCTCGTCCATCACCATGATGCCGGCCATCACCGTCAGCCGCTGGTCGCCGATCTCGCCGAACGAATCCTTCAGATGCGAGACATAACGGTCGAACCGCTCGGCGAGGTCGATCAGGTGCTCTTCCTGACCCTCGTCGCAAGCCATGCGATACTGCTTGCCGTCGATGGAAACCGTGACCTGTGCCATGGCCTGCAGCTCCTACCTGTCCAGCACCGCGCGGATGGTTTCCATGGCGGTCACCAAGCGGCGCGACACTTCCTTGTTGGCATCTTCCAGCCGTTCGGCGCGGGCTTCGGAATTGTCGAGTTCCTGCGCCAGCCGTGAACGGTCGGCGTTCATGCGCTGCACCTCAGCCTCGGCTTCGGAATAGTCGCGCTCGTGCTCGAGCTTGGCCGCGACGGCGTTTTCCAGCCCCTCGATGGCCTTGCCCAGCCTGTGGATGACTTCTTTGAGTGTGGTTTCGCCGGTCATGGCCTTTGTCCTGTGCCCTGCCCATCACCGAATCGCTTCGCGTTCAGAACGCGTTAACAAGGAAACATTAGGCACCGGGTGAAGGCAACGTCAACAAAGCTCTCGCGACTGTCCCCCGCTAACGCTAATGTAGGTCGCCCCATAAGGTCTCAAAGCCATCACAAGACCGGCAAATGTGCAGCCGATTTGTTGACTAAAAGCCCGTGGCTGCTATGTGTCGCGCACTCTTTCCTGGGCTCTGCCAAGCCCACAAATCCCCACCCCGGAGGTACCATGACGTCGCGTGAACAACATGACCGGATGGCCAATGCGATCCGTTTTCTCTCCATGGACGCCGTCGAGAAGTCCCAGTCCGGCCATCCCGGCCTGCCCATGGGCTGCGCCGACATCGCCACAGTGCTGTTCACCCGCTTTCTGAAATATGATCCGAAGAACCCCCATTGGCCGGACCGAGACCGCTTCATCCTGTCGGCCGGCCACGGTTCTATGCTGCTCTACTCGCTGCTGCATCTGACCGGTTACGAGGACATGACCCTCGACCAGATCAAGCATTTCCGCCAGCTGGGTTCCAAGACTGCCGGCCATCCCGAATACGGCCATGCCACCGGCATCGAGACGACGACCGGCCCGCTCGGCCAGGGTCTCGCCAATTCGGTCGGCTTCGCGCTCGGCGAGCGCATCATGAACGCCGCCTTCGGGAACGACCTCGTCGACCACTACACCTATGTGCTGGCCGGCGACGGCTGCCTGATGGAAGGTGTTTCCCAGGAAGCCATCGCGCTGGCCGGCCACCTCAAGCTCAACAAGCTGATCGTCTTCTGGGACAACAACAACATCTCGATCGACGGTCCGGTTTCGCTTGCAGACAACACCGACCAGGTCGCCCGCTTCCAGGCCTCGGGCTGGAATGCCAGCCACATTGACGGCACCGACCCCGAGGCGATCGCCTACGCCATCGAAGCCGCCCGCCATTCCGACAAGCCGACGATGATCGCCTGCAAGACGACCATCGGCTTCGGCGCCCCGACCAAGGCCGGCACCAACAAGGCGCACGGTTCGCCGCTCGGCGCCGACGAGATCGCAGGCGCGCGGAAATTCTTCAACTGGGACTCGCCGCCCTTCGAAATTCCGGCCGACATTCTCGACGCCTGGCGCACCGCCGGCAAGGCCGGCGTCAAGCCGCGCACCGACTGGGAAGGCCGGCTCGCCAAGGCCAAGCCCGAGCTGAAGGCCGAGTTCGAGCGCCGCCTCGCCGGCAAGCTGCCGTCGAATTTCGATGCCGTCATTGCCGACTACAGGAAGAAGCTGTCGGCCGACAAGCCGAAGGTCGCCACCCGCAAATCGTCGGAAATGGCGCTGGAAGTCATCAACGGCGCGGTGCCGGAAACCATCGGCGGCTCTGCCGACCTGACGGGCTCCAACAACACCAAGACCAGCCAGACCAAGAACATCACGCCGGACGATTACGGCCAGCGCTATGTCCACTACGGCATCCGCGAGCATGGCATGGCGGCCGCCCTCAACGGCCTGACGCTGCATGGCGGCCTCATCGCCTACGGTGGCACCTTCATGTGCTTCTCTGACTATGCCCGTCCGTCGATGCGGCTGGCGTCGCTGATGGGCATCCGCTCGATCTTCGTCATGACCCATGATTCGATCGGTTTGGGCGAAGACGGCCCGACCCACCAGCCGGTCGAGCACCTGGCGGCGCTCCGCGCCATCCCCAACCACAATGTCTTCCGTCCGGCCGACGCGGTGGAAACCGCCGAATGCTGGCAGATTGCCATTGAATCGGAAAAGACCCCGTCCACCCTGGCGCTGACCCGCCAGAACCTGCCGACGGTGCGCACCGAGCACTCGGCCAGGAACCTCTCGAGCCAGGGCGCCTATGAACTGGCCGCGGCGAGCGGCGAAGCGGCGGTGACGATCTTCGCGACCGGCTCCGAGGTCGAGATCGCGCTCGGCGCCCGTGATTTGCTTGAAAAGCATGGGCACCCGACCCGCGTCGTCTCGGTGCCTTGCTTCGAACTGTTCGACCAGCAGAGCGACGCCTATCGCAAGGAGACGATCGGCAACGCGCCGATCAAGATGGCGATCGAGGCCGGCATCCGCCAGGGCTGGGATCACCTGATCGGCTCCGACGGCATCTTCATCGGCATGACCGGCTTCGGCGCTTCCGGCACCATCGAGCAGCTCTACCCGCATTTCGGCATCACCGCCGAAGCCGCGGCCAAGGCGGCGGAAGCCCGCCTGCACGGCAAGTAAGATCAGGGTCAGTCCCGCGCACCTCCAAGGCGGATTCGCGGGGCTGGACCAACCTAATCGATTTAAATTCGGCCTTCTGCGGCTGGATTCTTGTGCCATCCGCCGCTATGAAGCTGCGGACCCATCTGCCGCCTCCAGCTCCCAGGGAGAGTAAAATGACCGTCAGAGTTGCCATCAACGGATTTGGCCGCATCGGCCGCAACATCCTGCGCGCCATCCATGAATCCGGCCGCAAGGACATCGACGTCGTCGCCGTCAACGACCTCGGCCCGGTCGAGACCAACGCGCATCTGCTGCGCTATGACAGCGTGCACGGCCGCTTCCCGCACGAAGTGTCGGTCTCGGGCGACCAGATCACCGTCGGCAAGGAGACCTTCAAGGTCACCGCGATCAAGGACCCGGCGCAGCTGCCGTGGAAGGAGCTCGGCATCGACATCGCGCTCGAATGCACCGGCATCTTCACCGCCCGCGACAAGGCTGCCGCGCATTTGACCGCCGGCGCCAAGCGCGTCGTCGTCTCCGCGCCTGCCGAAGGTGCTGACCTCACCGTCGTCTACGGCATCAACCACGACAAGCTGACCAAGGACCACATCGTCATTTCGAATGCGTCCTGCACCACCAACTGCCTGGCGCCGCTCGCCGCAGTGCTGCACGAGACCGTCGGCATCGAAAAGGGCATGATGACGACGATCCACTCCTACACCGGCGACCAGCCGACGCTGGACACCATGCACAAGGATCTCTACCGCGGCCGCGCGGCTGCCCTGTCGCAGATCCCGACCTCGACCGGTGCGGCCAAGGCGATCGGCCTGGTGCTGCCCGACCTCAAGGGCAAGCTCGACGGCATCTCGATCCGCGTGCCGACCCCCAACGTCTCGGTCGTCGACTTCAAGTTCATCGCCAAGCGCGCCACCACCGTGCAGGAGATAAACGAAGCGGTGATCGCCGCCTCCAACGGCAAGCTGAAGGGCATTCTCGGCGTCACCCATCATCCGAATGTGTCGATCGACTTCAACCACGATCCGCGCTCGTCGATCCTGGCGCTCGACCAGACCAAGGTCATGGACGGCAACTTCGTTTCGGTGCTGTCCTGGTACGACAATGAGTGGGGCTTCTCCAACCGCATGGCCGACACCTCGGTCGCCTTTGGCAAGACCATCGCCTGACCTGAAGGCATCGTCTCGCAGCTTCGAACGCCCGGCTGTGCCCGGGCGTTTTTCGTCAGCGCGCCGGGCAAGGCGCGCCGAGCCGCCAAACGCCGGAAAATCAGCGGCATAAGGCAAAAAGCCATCCTTGCGCCTTGCACCGGCCATGCCTTCGCCCCACTCTCCCGTGAATCGGTAGAAAGAGGAATTCGAGGGGCAAATCACGGATGGAGCATGCGATCTATCTCGTCACGCTGGTCGGCACAGCGCTAGTCGTCGCCGCAGCGTTCTCGAGCCTGATCGCCTTCCGCTTCGGCGCCCCTTTGCTGCTGCTCTTCCTCTGCATCGGCCTCGCCAGCGGCGTCGATGGTCTCGGCATCGAATTCGACAATGCGCGCGTGGCATATTTTGCCGGCTCGCTGGCGCTGGCGGTCATCCTGTTCGATTCCGGTTTCGGCACGCCGCTCAACGCGCTGCGCCAGGCGACCGGACCGGCGGTGTCGCTGGCGACCTTCGGCGTAATCCTGACCACTGGCCTGTTCGGCGCCGCCTCCTATTACCTGCTCGACCTCAGCTGGCTGGAATCCTTCCTGCTCGGCGCCGCGGTCGCCTCGACCGATGCGGCGGCCGTCTTCTTCCTGCTACGCGCCGGCGAGATCAATCTGCGCGAACGCGTGCGCGCGACACTGGAAGTCGAATCCGGCACCAACGACCCGATCGCCATCTTCCTGACCATCACGCTGGTCGAGATCATCGCCGCCCACGCCAATCCCGAGACCCATGTGCTGGTCACCGACCTGATCCTCGGCTTCCTGCTCAATATGGGGCTCGGCGCCGTCGTCGGCGTGCTTGGCGGGCTCGGCATCGTGCGCCTCGTCGACCGGCTCAACCTTGACCATGGCTTGCTGCCGATCTTCGTGCTGACCCTGTCGCTGATGGTGTTCGCCGCCGCCGGCGCCATTGGCGGCTCGGGCTTCCTGGCGGTCTATCTCGCCGGGCTGATTGCCGGCAACTCCGACATCCGCGCCGTCACCATCCTGAAGCGCTTCCAGGACGGCATGTCGTGGCTGGCACAGATCATCATGTTCCTGATCCTCGGCCTGTTCGCGACACCCTCGCAGTTTCCGGCGATCATGGTGCCGGCGGTGCTGCTCGGCCTGTTCCTGATGTTTGTCGCGCGCCCTGTCGCCGTCTGGCTCTGCCTGATCCCGTTCCGCCTGCCGCGTCCCGAGATCGCCTTCGTCTCCTGGGTCGGCCTGCGCGGCGCCGTGTCCATCCTGCTTGCCATCACCCCGCTGCTCGGCGGACTGGAGAACGGCCGCACCATCTTCAACGTCGCCTTCATCATCGTGCTGGTATCGCTGGTGGTGCAGGGCTGGTCGGTCGGTCCGCTGGCGCGCCGGCTCGGCCTGATCGTGCCGGCGAGGCTTGGGCCGCTCGACAAGGTCGAACTCGAACTGCCGGGCTCCGCCCACCACGAACTGCTCGCCTACCGCGTCGCGCCCGGCAGCCCGGTGGCGCGCGGCGAGCGTATCCCGCGCTGGGCACGGCCCTCGTTGGTGCTGCGCGACGGCCGCTCGATGCGTTTCCAGGACATGGGCCGGCTCGCGGCCGGCGACCAGGTTTACATCTTCGTGCCCGACCGCTATCCGCGCCTGCTTGACAAGCTGTTTGCCAGCCGCGCCGTAGTCGACCCCGAGGATGCCGACTTCTTCGGCGCCTTCGCCGTCGATCCCGCCCGCTCGGCCGCAGAGCTCGAGGCCGCATACACTCCGGGATTGAGCGAAGCCGAGCAGAAGCTCACCGTCGGCGCGCTGGTGACGGCGCGGCTCGGCGGCCATGCCGAATATGCCGACCGGGTGCTGATCGGCCCGATCGAATTGATCGTCCGCGACGTCGACGACAAGGGCAAGATCACCGGTCTCGGCCTCTCCTTCGAGCCGACCGCGCCGGTGGCGCGGGTTCCGGTGTTCCTGAGCGCCGGCGAGATCGGCGATCGTGTCTCCGCCTTCATCCGCAACTGGCGCAAGCCGACCGAGACGCAGACTGCAGAGGCGACAGCCAATGAGAAGGCCCTTGAGCCGACGGCGGAAAAGATAACGACCGAAGGCTGACAAGCGATCGGTTCACGCTGACGTCCCGCATCATCACGACAGCCTTCGCCTTGATCTCAAAATTTAGCTCGCACCCCGGCTCAAGCCTTGCATCGTCATCGATGCGAGGTATGGTCCCGGCGATTTTCCACGGAAAGGAACCCGCATGGCCGCCTTCAAGACACTCGACGATATCGGCAATATCAGCGGCAAGCGCGTGCTGGTGCGCGTCGACCTCAACGTGCCCGTCGCCGACGGCAAGGTCACCGACGCCACCCGCATCGAACGCATCGCGCCGACCATCGCCGAGCTGTCCGGCAAGGGCGCCAAGGTCATCCTGCTCGCGCATTTCGGCCGCCCGAAGAATGGTCCCTCGCCCGAATTCTCGCTGGAGCCGATCGCCAAGGCTGCCGCGGAGGTGCTTGGCCGCCCCGTCGGCTTTGCCGGCGACTGCGTCGGCGACACGGCGGGCAGTGCGGTCGCCGCCATGAACAAGGGCGATGTGCTGCTGCTGGAAAACACCCGCTTCCACAAGACCGAGGAGAAGAACGACCCGGCCTTTACAGAGCGGCTCGCCGCCAATGGCGATATCTTCGTCAACGACGCCTTTTCCGCCGCCCACCGGGCGCACTCCTCGACCGAAGGCCTGGCGCGGCTGTTGCCGTCCTATGCCGGCCGCACCATGCAGGCCGAGCTCGAGGCGCTGGAGAAGGGGCTCGGCAATCCGGTCCGCCCTGTCGTCGCCATTGTCGGCGGCGCCAAGGTGTCGACCAAGATCGACCTGTTGATGAACCTGGTGAAGAAGGTCGACGCGCTGGTGATCGGCGGCGGCATGGCCAACACTTTTCTCGCCGCGCGTGGCACCGCTGTCGGCAAGTCGCTGTGCGAGCATGACCTTGCCGCGACCGCCAAGCAGATCATGATCGAGGCCGCCGAAGCCGGCTGCGCCATCATCCTGCCTGTCGACGGTGTCGTCGCCAAGGAATTCAAGGCGGGTGCGGCCAGCGAGACCGTTGCCATTACGGATGTCCCGGCTGACGGCATGATCCTCGATGTCGGCGAAAAGACCGTGAAGACGATCGACGAATGGATCGACCGCGCCGCGACCCTGGTCTGGAACGGCCCGCTCGGCGCCTTCGAGATCGAGCCTTTCGACCACGCCACGGTGGCGGCGGCAAAGCACGCGGCGTCCCGCACCAGGGCCGGCAAGCTGGTCTCGGTCGCCGGTGGCGGGGACACGGTGGCCGCCCTCAACCATGCCGGCGTCGCCGACGATTTCACCTATGTCTCGACCGCCGGCGGCGCTTTCCTCGAATGGATGGAAGGCAAGCCGCTGCCCGGCGTCGACGTGCTGAAGAAACAAGCCTGACCGGATTGGGGGGCACAAAAACGGACGCCAGGAACTTTCAACCGATTCGAGCTTTCCGATGCCATTCCTTTGGCGGTAGAGTTCCGTTAAGCGCGGAACAACGCCGTCAAGGAGAAGCAAAATGAGCGAACGTCTCGAAGACATTGCCGCCGCGATGGTGGCCGGCGGCAAGGGCCTGCTGGCCGCCGATGAGAGCTCCGGCACCATCAAGAAGCGCTTCGACGTCATCGGCGTCGAATCGACGGCCGACAGCCGCCGCGACTACCGCGAGATGATGTTCCGCGCCACGGACGCGATGACGAAGTACATCTCCGGCGTCATTCTCTACGACGAGACCATCCGTCAGAAGGCTGCCGACGGCACGCCTCTGGTCGACATCATCAAGGCGGCGGGCGCCATCCCCGGCATCAAGGTCGATGCCGGCGCCAAGCCGCTGGCCGGCTTTCCCGGCGATACCGTTACCGAAGGCCTCGACGGCCTGCGCGAACGGCTCGCGGATTATTACAAGCTCGGCGCCCGCTTCGCCAAATGGCGCGCGGTGATCGACATCGACACCGGCAAGGGCGTGCCCTCGGTCAATTCGATTGGCTCCAATGCCCATGCGCTGGCCCGCTATGCCGCACTGTGCCAGGAGGCCGGCATCGTGCCGATCGTCGAGCCGGAAGTGCTGATGGACGGCGCGCACGACATTGACACCTGCTACGACATCTCGAAGGCAACGCTGATCAAGCTCTATGACGAGCTGCATGCGGCGCGCGTTGTGCTGGAAGGCACCATCCTGAAGCCGAACATGGTGCTGGCCGGCAGGAAGTCGGGCAAGGTGAGCAGCCCCGAAGAGGTCGCGGAAAAGACCATAAAACTGTTCCGCGAAACCGTACCGGCAGCGGTGCCGGGCATCGCCTTCCTTTCGGGCGGGCAGTCGGACGAGGAGGCTACCGCCAACCTCAACGCCATCAACGCCATCGGCCCGCATCCGTGGAAGCTGACCTTCTCCTATGGCCGCGCCTTGCAGGCCGCCCCGCAAAAGGCCTGGAGCGGCAAGACATCGAACGTCGCCGCCGGCCAGGCCGCCTTCACCCATCGTGCCCACATGAACCATCTGGCGGCGCTGGGACAATGGACGGCGAGCCTCGAACAGGCCGCCTGAGCGCAGTCCTCCCGTTGTCATACAACCCGGGCCGATGCGCCCGGGTTTGTTTATGCAAAGCCCGGCTTGGACGGAGTTCGTCCATCCTTATCTCCTTTTCGGCAAAAGCTGACGGCGATGTCGGTTTCTGCCCACCCCAAACGTCCTTGGGTGAACAGACAGGGAGAACTTCATGACTCGCAGCAAGGTGGTTTCGCGTGAAGACTGGTTTGAGGCGCACAAGGCGCATCTGGCGCGCGAGAAGGAATTGACACGGTTGCGTGAGCGCATCGCCGCCGAGCGGCGTGAACTGCCCTGGATGAAAATCCGCAAGGACTATGTCTTCGAAACCGAGCAGGGTCCGAAGAACCTGGCCGGACTGTTCGGCGCCAACAGCCAACTGATCGTCTACCACTTCATGATGACGCCAGGATCGAACCACCGCTGCGAAGGATGCTCCTTCCTTGCCGACCATATAGACGGCGCCGATCAGCATCTCAGGCACCACGACGTGTCGCTGGTGGTGGTTGCGCGCGCGCCGCTGGCGGAACTGCTGCCTTACAAGCAGCGTATGGGCTGGAAATTCGACTGGGTGTCGTCCTACGCCTCGGATTTCAACTTCGACATGCAGGTCTCCTTCACCGACAAGCAGATCGCGGCCGGCGACACCACCTACAATTTCGAGACGCGTCCGCGCACGTCAAAGGACCTTCCCGGCACCAGTGTTTTCTACAAGGACGAGAACGGCGACATCTTTCTCACCTTTATGTCGCGCGCCCGCGGCGGCGAGGCGCAGATCGGCACCTATGACTATCTCGATATGACGCCGAAGGGCCGCGGCGAAAATGGCCATTATCAAAGCCTGATGGACTGGGTGCGGCTGCATGACGAATATCAGGAAAAGCAGGCGGCTAAGGAAAACTGCTGCGACTAGAAGCGCGTTCACCTGCGCCCAAACATGCGCTAAGGCTGCCGTTAACCTCTAACGGTATTGCCATGCGCTTCCCGGCCCTTCTTACCTGGCTCGCCTACCCCGTCTATGTCTGGCAGGGCCTCGGCGTGCGCCGCCGCACCACCCGCATGCTGCCGGCACAAGGGCCGGTCATGCACGAAATATCGGGCAAGGCGCCGGCCATCTCGCTGCTGGTGCTGGGCGATTCCTCGGCCGCTTCCGTCGGCATCGGCAATTCCGAGAACGGGCTTGCCGCGCAGCTTGCCGTCATGATCGCGCAGCGAACCGGCCTTGCCGTGCGCTGGCGCGCCGCCGGCTTCAACTCGGCAACGTCGGGCCAGATCCGCGACCATGTGCTGCCCAATCTGTCGGCCGATCGGTGGACGCATATAGTGCTGGCCATCGGCACCAACGACACCAAGAATTTCCACTCGGTGCCGCGCTTCAAGAAAGAGTTCGGCGGCCTGCTTTACGCGCTGCGCGCCAAATGGCCGGAGGCCCGCGTCGTCTGGTCGCCGGTGCTGGAATTCACCCGTGCGCCGGCCATGCCGCCGCTGCTCGGCAAGATACTCGAAATCCGCGCTACCGCAATGAACCGCATGGGCGAGCGCCTCTGTTTCGAGCGCGGCGCCGTGCCGGCGCCACGGCTGCCGATCACCAACCCTGAGGCCGGCTTTGCCTCCGATGGCTTTCATGCCTCGGAAGCCGGTTACCGCGCCTGGGCCGAACATCTGGTCGGATGGGTGCTCGCCGATTGACCTGAGGGGGCACAAGCTCGGACTGGTGGGCTTCAGAGAACTGACGCGAGTATTTCCAAATACTGTTGATTGCAGCCTGCTTCCAATGGATCTGAGCCAGAATATCATCCAGCAGCAATGGACGAGCTACGGCCTGGATTCCGAAACCGGCAACGACACCTGCACGCTGACCGGCAACCGCGCCGAATCGAGCAAGCATGTCATTCCGGCCGGCCCGGCCAACGCCACGCCTTTTATTGCGGCGAACCTGCCGGAATTCATGACGACGCGCGGTGGCGATTACTTCTTCGTGCCCAGCCTCAACGCCATCCGGATGATTGCCATGGGAACGGTGGACCCGACCTGACCCTCAAGGCTATGCCCAGTGCCCCAGCGCACCCGCCAGCGCGATGGCCGCCATGGCGATCAGGGCCAGCTTCCAGAAATCGCCGCGCCGCTTCAGGCCCGGCCAGCCGAGCGGCTTGATCAGCTGAATGGCCATCATGCCGATGATGACGAGCGCGAGGAGTTTCGACATGCCCGCCTTTGAGCAGCATCGCGACAGGCTGTCAAAGCGGTTCTTGCATGGTCTCGGTCGACTTGGCCATTCCTGACAAAAGGCTCGTTTCCGAACCGACCGCCAAGCACCTCGCAGCTTTCTTCAACGAGCTGACATGCTCCTGACAGACTGCTGTCAGGAGGGGTATGCGATAGTGTCTCCATCAGAGAAGAGGAGATGGTCATGAACAGCTTTGGTATTTTGAACAGCGTACAGCACTATGTCGGCAAGATCCGCACGATGCGCAATGAAGTCCGTACCCAGCGCTTCCTGAACTCCTTGCCGGCGGACATCCGCAAGGACATTGGCTGGCCGGATATGTATGAGGGTCACAGCCGCATTCGCGAGATCTGAGGCGTTTTACATGACAATGCTTGGATGCGGACCCCGCAACGCCCGGATCATTGACATGGACCCCCGGGCGGCGACGCCTTGGGCTGGCGCAAAGACTTTTGGCGCCTGCTACGGACAATGCTGAAGGCTCCTGACAGAATGCTGTCAGGAGCACCATGCCATAAACGTGTCAGGAGACATGAATGGTGAAAAGCTGGAACGACAGGCTGAACACGCCGGGCGTCAACGGCGTGAAGCCGACGCCACGCACAATGGGCGACGTCGTCGAGGGCCAGCCGATGCTGGTGCCGACGGCCCGTCAGGTCGATGATTTCATCCGCACGATCCCCAACGGCCTCGAGATGGATGTACGCGCCTTGCGCACCGCGCTCGCCATCGAGCATGGGGCGCAAGTGACATGTCCGGTCACCATCGGCTATCATCTGCGAACCGTCGCCGAAGCCGCCAATGAGGATCTCGAACGCGGCATGACGCTGAACGATATCACGCCGTACTGGCGTGTGCTCGACGTGAACACGCCGACAACGAAGAAGTTGTCCTTCGGCGCGGAATTCGTCGCCGTGCAGCGCAAGCGCGAAGGACTTAAACCATAATGCGTGTCGCCCAAAAGTGCGCAGCGGTTTTTGGGAGAACGACAAGCATAAAACAGGACATGGATGTCACCCGGAACCGGTTTTGGCCCCATGACATTCATAGACAAGCAGCCGAGGGACCATACGATGCGACGTGCCGACAGGCTCTTTCAGATCGTGCAGCACCTGCGTGGCGGCCGGCTGGTCACCGCCCAGAAGCTCGGCACATGGCTCGAGGTTTCCGAGCGGACCATCTACCGCGATATCGCCGATTTGCAGTCGACCGGAGTGCCGATCGACGGCGAGGCCGGCGTCGGCTACATGATGAGGGAGGGTTTCGACCTTCCGCCGCTGATGTTCACGCGTGACGAAATCGTCGCGCTGGTCGCCGGCGCCCGCATGGTGCGGGCCTTTGGCGGCGCGGCCATGGCGCGTGCGGCCGACGAGGCGCTGGTCAAGATCGGCGCCGTCCTGCCCGACGCCGAGAAGGACCGCATCGCCCGCACCGAGATCCACACGCCGATGTGGGTGGTGAGCGACGCCGCGCGTGAGGCGATCGACGTGATCGAGCGCGCTGTCGAGAAGCGACAGGTGCTGACCATCGACTACCGCGACGAGGCCGGCCGCGGCACCGGGCGTGACATCCGTCCGCTCGGTCTGTGGTTCTGGGGCAAGGTATGGACGCTGGTTGCCTGGTGCGAGATGCGCGACGATTTCCGCGCCTTCCGCATCGACCGCATCGCCTCGGTGGTCATCGCCGGCCGCATCTTCAAGCCTGAGCGAGGCAAGCAGCTTGCCGACTTCTACCGCGCCGTCGAACGCTCGGAGGACTATGGCATGACGCCGGACCGGGCGGCGCGCAGCTGAGACTTCGATAATCAATGAAAAAGCCCGCTCGAAGCGGGCTTTTTTGATGAACTGTCGCAAACCTTACTCGTCGTCCGCATCTTCCTTCTTGGACTTGAGCGCCGAGAGCTTGGCGAACACGGCGTTTGCGTCGAGCTCGGCATCCTCGTCCTTCGGCTTCTCCGGCGCCGGCACCAGGCGCTCGGTCACGGCAGCCGGCAGCAGCGTGTCGCCGACAGGCTGCGCCTGCTCGCGGCCGCGCGAGGCGCGGTTGACTTCCATGTCGAGGTCGATCTGCGAAGCGAGACCCAGCGTCACCGGGTCCATCGGCTGCAGATTGGCCGAATTCCAGTGCTTGCGCTCGCGGATCTGTTCGATCGTCGACTTGGTCGTGCCGACCAGGCGCGAAATCTGCGCGTCCTTCAATTCCGGATGGTTGCGGACCAGCCACAGGATGGCGTTGGGCCGGTCCTGGCGCTTCGACAGCGGTGTGTAGCGGGGACCCTTGCGCTTGGATTCCGGCACCCGCACCTTGGGGTCGGACAGTTTCAGGCGCTGGTTCGGATCCTTCTCGGCGCGCGCGATCTCGTCGCGGGTCAGCTGTCCGGTCATGATCGGATCCATGCCCTTGATGCCCTGCGCCGATTCGCCGTCGGCGATCGCCTTGACCTCGAGCGGATGCAACCCGCAGAACTGCGCGATCTGCTCGAAGGAAAGCGCGGTGTTGTCGACCAGCCAGACGGCGGTCGCCTTGGGCATCAGCAGCGTATTGGCCATTTCAAAAATCCTTCTCGTTCGCCCGCGTTCCCGCGCGGGCGGTGGTTTAGAGCCACCAAAATGGGAAATTCGCGGCCTGTATAACCGCTCCGCTGCCGTTTCGCAATGTTTTTGGCGCAGGGCGCAGCCGTCGGACACCGGACAGCGGGGGAGGCCAGGAGGACCTCGGCTCCGGCGATCATTGATGCCGAGTTGTACAGGGGGTCCAAGACGACAAAACCCGCCGGACAGGGTCCAGCGGGCTCGGAACCGGCGACGGGATACCGTCTGCGGCGGCTCTTGCTTCTGCCGCGTGGTCAGGCCTCACTGGCCGACCATGCTTCGAATTAGATGGCCTTGCGGGCAATCCTCTCGATGTCGCCGCGGCTGATGCCGAGGTCGCTGAGCTGACGGGCGTTGAGCTTGTTCAGCTCGCGCACGGTTTCGTTGTACATACGCCAGTTACGGAAAGCGCGGATCGGGTTCATGGTTGTCCTCCAGTTGTTGGATCAAATCGTTTCGATGACGCTTAGATAGGCAGTGCTGCCCACGAATTGAACAGACGTCTTTGCATAGCCGCAATGCAAATGCTGCATTGCAGCATTAAGCTTCTGTTCATCTTGCCGACAGGCTGAGCGCGGAGCATGGGGCGAGATTCAGGCCAGGCCGAGCCGAGAATGGCGGCTCCCGAGAACCGGCCTACGCCGGCCGTAGCCTTAACTGCCGCAACCCTCATGAGGGCTTCGGCCGGCGAAGGCCGGAAGCGCAGGGAGCCGCCATTCGCAGGCCGGCCTCACCTGAATCTCGCCCCATCTAGCCGACGTCGAGAACGATCTTGCCTATATGCTCGCCCTCTTCCAGGCGCTCATGCGCCCGCCAGGCGTCGGTCAGCGGGAAGATCATGTCCATCACCGGCGCTACCTTCCGGGTGCCGAGCAGCGGCCACACCTGTGCTTCCAGTGCGGCGGCGAGCGCCGCCTTGAACTCGACCGTGCGAGGCCGCAGCGTCGAGCCGGTGTGGGTCAGCCGCTTGACCATGATTTTCGAGAAATCGGCGCTCGCCACCGCGCCGGCCTGGACGGCGATCTGGACGATCCTGCCCTCGACCGCGGCGGCCTCGTAGTTGCGCGCGATATAGTCGCCGCCGACCATGTCGAGAATGACGTCGGCCCCCTTGCCGCCGGTCGCATCCTTGACCGCCGCGACGAAATCCTCCTCGCGGTAGTTGATCGCCCGGTCGGCGCCGAGCTTCAGGCAGGCGTCGCATTTTTCCTTGCTGCCGGCGGTGGTGACGACATAGGCGCCGAAGGCCGACGCCAGCTGGATCGCCGTGGTGCCGATGCCCGATGAGCCGCCATGGACCAGCAGCGTCTCACCCTTTTTCAGGCCGCCGCGCTCGAACACATTGTGCCAGACGGTGAAATAGTTTTCCGGAACCGCGGCCGCCTCCGTGTGGGTGAAGCCGGCGGGCAGCGGCAGCACGCTGCCGGCATGAACCTTGACATATTCGGCATAACCGCCCCCCGGCGTCAGCGCGCAGACCCGGTCGCCGATGCGCCAGCGCGATATCTCGTCGCCAAGGGCGGCCACTTCGCCCGATGCCTCGAGACCGGGCAGGTCGGAAGCGCCGGGCGGCGCCGGATAGGCGCCCTTGCGCTGCTGCACGTCGGGGCGGTTGACGCCGGCCGCACGCACCCGGATCAGGATTTCGCCGGGACCAGGCACCGGCACGTCGCGCGTTTCCGGTTTCAGCACCCGCGGCCCGCCCGGTTGCGAGATTGCAATGGCCGTCATCGTGGCTGGAATTTTATGTCCGCTCGCCATGAAATTTCCCGTCTCGGTCCGCCGGCTGCCAGCTTCTTGCCGGCTGTTTGCATCTACGCCCCTGCCCTATGTATGCTGATTGCCGGATCAGGCAAATGGCCAAATCAGCCCCAATACTGAATAGGGAGGAGCGACGATGGCGATCTTCGACGACGAACCCAAGAAGAAAGCCCGCCCGCATGAGATCGGACAGGATCTGTCGCTGCTTTCGGTCGGTGACCTGACCGAACGGATCAGCATCCTGCGCGAGGAGATTGCTCGGCTCGAAGCCGAGCTCCAGACCAAGGGCAGCACCAAATCGGCGGCCGAAGCCCTGTTTCGCCGCGGCTAGTTTTCGCGTTAGTTTCGGCGTTGAGCATCCGCCGCCGAAAAGCCCGAATGCGCCTGTCTTCAGACCCCGCCACCGAATCTCCAGACGGATCAAACAATGTTTGCAAGCTACAGGCCGATCCTCTCGCTGCTTCGCGGCACCGCTTTCCTGCTCGCGGCTTCGGGATTGCACGGCCTGTTGTTGCCGTTGCGCGGCCAGCTCGAAGGGTTTTCGACCGCATCGCTCGGCCTGATGGGCACGGCCTGGGCCGGTGGCTTCGTCACCGGCTGCTTCTTCGCACCGCGCCTGGTGCGCCGCGCCGGCCACGTCCGGGCGTTCGGCGCCTTTGCCGCTTCGGGCGCCATCGTGGCGTTGCTTACCGGCCTGATCATCGACGAATATGTCTGGATCCTGCTGCGCGCCTTCACCGGCTTCACCATGGCCGGAGCCTTCATGGTCATCGAAAGCTGGCTGAACGAGAAGGCCACCAACGAGAACCGCGGCACCGTCTTCGGCCTCTACATGATGGTCACCTATGCCTCGATCATGGGCGGCCAGATGATCGTTGCCGGCGGCGACGTCAGATCGGCATCGCTGTTCATGATCACCGGCATATTGTTCTGCCTGTCGCTGATCCCGACCGCGGTGTCGTCGGCTTCGTCTCCCAAGCCTTTGCAGGACGTCAAGCTCGACGTCAAAGGTCTCTACGCCAACTCGCCGGTGTCGGCGATCGCCTGCCTGTTGGTCGGCATCGCCAATGGCGCCTGGGGCACGCTTGGCGCCGTCTACGGCGCCCGTATCGGCATCTCCACCGCCCAGATCGCACTGATGATGAGCCTTGTCGTTATTGCCGGCGCGGCCATGCAGCTTCCGGCCGGACGCCTCTCCGACAAGACCGACCGCCGTTTCGTGCTGGCGGGCGCGGCTTTCGGCGCCGCACTGTTCGCCATCCTGATCTTCCTGTTCGAACCGCGTTCCGCCGTCCTCGTCATTGTCTTCGCCGCCGCCTACGGCGCCTTTGCCTACACGCTCTATTCGATCGCCGTGGCGCATGCCAACGACCACGCCCGATCGGAGGATTTCGTCAAGGTCTCGGGCGGCCTGCTGCTTCTGTATGGCTTCGGAACCATGATCGGGCCCTTGCTGGCTGCCGCCCTGATGGGCTGGCTCCGCCCCGAAGGCCTGTTCCTGGCCACCGCGCTGGCGCATCTCAGCCTCGCCGCCTACACGCTGCTGCGCATCAGCCGCCGCGCGCCGGTGCCTATCGAAGACCGCGACGCCTTCAAGACCCAGCCGGCCGATCGCTCGGTCACCCCTGAAGCACTGCGGCTCAGAAAAGCGGAAGCCGACGGTTGAGATTTGAAAAGCTTTGCCCCACAAGTATAGGCATGATGTTTTCTGACGCCTTCATGGCGATTGCCGACCCCAACCGGCGCTATCTTCTGGAAGAGCTCCGGCGTGGCCCGAAAACCGTCAACGAACTGGCTTCGGGCCTGCCAGTCTCCCGCCCGGCCGTGTCCCAGCATTTGAAAGTGTTGCTGGACGCCGGTCTGGTTCAGGCCAAGGCCGAGGGCACGAGGCGGGTCTATACAGTCAGCAGTGGCGGCTTCCTCAAGCTCAATATTTGGCTTGATCAGTTCTGGGAAGCATAGGCCGCGATTCCAGCTCGCCTCCCTGGCTTTCAAGTGTCCGTTGCCAGCGCCTTGCCCAGCGCATCGAGCAGGAATCCGGTACCATGCTCGCGCGATGACGGTGTGTCGTGCCCATCGAGAAACGCGCCCTGCTCGGTGAGCACCAGACGCGTGCCCGTGCCTTCCGGGCGAAGCTCAATTGTCGCCAGCGAAACCGAGATTCTGACATCACCGAACAGCATGTCGTAGCTGTAGACGATGCGCTGGTTGGGCACGATGTCCTGATAGGTGGCGGTATAGGTGTGGATCGGCCCGTCCTTCGGCCCGCCGGCATTGACCTCCTGGCCGCCGACGCAAAAATCCATTTCGTGCCTGTGGGTCATCGGGTTGTCGGGGTCGGCGAACCAGCGCCGCTTGGCGGCCGGATCGCTGAGCGCGAAATAGACTTTCGCCGGCGCAACTGGATAGAGGCGCTCGAGGACGAAGGTGGAGTGGACGACGGATCGTTCGGCCATGGTCGGGTCCTCTTGGTCAGCTTGATGGTTTCTGCGCGACGAAGACGCCGTCGCGATAGGACGCGCCGAAATAGACTTCGACGGCGCGCAACCTGTCGCCATGGAACAGATGCAGTTCGGTGTTGCGGAAGGTCTTTCCGTCCGCCGTCTCGCAGCGATAGAGGACAAAGGCGGCGTCCTCGTCCTCGCATATCCGCTCGATGACGATCGAGCTGAAGGCCGGGCTGTCCGGCCAGCAGCGCTCGAAATAGGTCGCACGGTCGATGGCGTCGTCATAGGGGCTGGTGAAGGTGAAATCGTCGGCGAGCACCGCCGCGACGGCAGCCTTGTTATTCGCCTGGTAGGCGGAAAAATAGCCGCGGATCAACTCCGCTCTGCTTTTGCCGGGCATGGTCATTTCTCCTCTGCTTCAGGTCATTCGGTCCCGGCGAGAAAATCGCCGAGCCGGTCGAGCCGACGCTCCCATGTCAGCCGCCGTTCGTTGATCCAGTGTTCTGCGCTGCGCAGCGCCTGCGGCGCGATCTGGCAGGTGCGCACGCGGCCGAGCTTTTCCGAGCGCACCAGCCCGCTTGCTTCGAGCACGTTGAGATGCTGGACGACGGCCGACAGCGACATCGCCAGCGGTTCGGCCAACTGGCTGACCGAGGCCGGCCCACGCGACAGCCGTTCGACCATGCTGCGCCTGGCCGGGTCTGCGAGCGCCTGGAACATCAGGTCGAGCTGGGCGGGATCGTGCAGCATCGCGATCAGCCGTTATTGTAGGGAAAGAACTTGAAGTAGGGCTGCGCCTCCTCGACCACCCGGGCGAAGGACGGCCGCTTGAGCAGGCGGTCGTGGTAGTGTTTCACGGCCGGATAGCTGTCGCCGAACGGCTCGACCTTGTTGGCGTAGAACAGCGCCGGCGAGGCCGCGCAGTCGGCCATGGTGAAGGTGGGGCCGGCCGCCCAGATTTTCGAACGCATCTCCTCCTCGATGATCGCATAGGCGTTGCGCAGTTGCGCGCGCGCTTCCTCGACCCCGAACGGATCGGTCTTGTCCTGCGGGCGCAACCTGTCGCCGACGATCTTCTGCATCGGAGCCTGCACGTAGAAATCGTAGAAACGGTCGGCCTGGCGGACCTGGAGAGCAAGGTCGGCCTCGGCCGGGATGAGCTCGACCGGCCCGGGATAATGCGCGGCCAGATATTCGATGACGATGGTCGATTCCAGCACCGTGCGATTGCGTGCATCGTCACGCAGCGCCGGCATCTTGCCGGTCGGCGACACCTTCAGGAATGCTGCCCGCGACTGCTCGTCGCCGAGGTCGACGATAACCGGTGTGAAGGGCGTGTCGTTCTCGTAGAACGCAATCAGCGGTTTCCAGCAGAACGATGCCAGCGGATGGAAATGGAAGGTCAGGGACATTTTTTGCTCGTCTGTTTGTGGTTCGCCGATGCTGGAGCGGTGCCAGCCTGCGCCGACACTGAAGCAATTACTTAACTATTTCCGTGAGGCGAATGTGTCAAGGTTCCAGACTGCCTTCAGGGTTTGGTATGCGTGACGATGGCGGCAACGATCGTGCCCCAGTCGTCGGGATGCAGTTCGTGGCCACCGCCTTCGACGCGGACAAGCCGCCCGCCGGCAACAGCGTCGGCAAGGGCTGCGCCATGCTCGACCGGAAAGATCGGATCCGATGTCCCGTGAATGACGAGCAGCGGAACCTTGATCTCGCGCAGGCGTCCTTTCAGATCCTCGCAGCTCTTCAGCATGAAATGGTTAGTCGCGCTCAGGAAGCCGCCGGATCGGTCGTAGTCCCGTTCGACGAACGCCCGCATCGCCTTCTCGTTGAAGGGATGCGCGGTGCTGGCGATCGCACGCGCATCCTTGACGACGAAGCCGACCACCTGGTCGCGGTTCGACCAGTCGACTCTGGCGCCATCGGCCGAGTGCTCCATATAGGCTTCGGTCGTTCCCGGCAGCTGCGATGTGTCGATCCCCACCGGCGAACTGCTGATTACGGTCAGCGAGATGACACGCAAGGGATGTTTCAACACCAGTCGTTGCGCGATCATGCCGCCCATCGACATCCCGATCACATGCGCCTTGCCGATGCCGCAACTGTCGAGGACGCGCACCGCATCGTCCGCCATGTCGTCGAACGTATACGGCGGCTCGCCCGGCGTATATTTGGTCGACAGGCCGGTGTCACGATTGTCGTAGCGGATCACGAAGTGGCCTTCGCCGGCGAGCTTTTTGCAGAGCGCCTCCGGCCACCAGAGCATCGAGGCCATGGCGCCCATGATCAGCAGAATGGCTGGATCTCCGGGATCGCCAAACGTCTGGGAGACGATTTCGGGTGCTGCGGCCCTTGTCATGGGACTCTCCTCCTATCGGCCAATCAAAGGCCAATCAAACTGGTTGCATTTTGCAATCGGTTGCACGATAATAAAACTGATACGATAATGCAACCGGTTTTTTGAGGAGAGTCGGATGAAAACCGAACACCGCTCGGGATGCCCTATCAATCTGTCGCTGGAAGTGTTCGGCGATCGCTGGAGCCTGATCATCCTGCGCGACATGATTTTTGGCGGCAAACGCCACTTTCGCGAACTGCTCAACGGCTCGATCGAGGGCATCGCTTCCAATATCCTGGCCGACCGGATGAAGCGGCTGATGGAACTCGGCATGCTGACCAAGGCCGACGACCCCTCGCACAAGCAGAAGGCGATCTACAGCCTGACCGAGATGGCCATCACGCTGGTGCCGATCATGGCGCATCTCGGCGCTTGGGGCCGCGTCTGGCTGCCGGTGAGCGAGGAGCTTTCGATCCGCGCCGAGCTGCTGGAGAAAGGCGGGCCGCCAATGTGGGAGCAGTTCATGGACGAGTTGCGCCACGACCATCTGGGCACGCCTGTCGCCACACCCGCGCAGCCTTCCGTCCGCGCTACATTGCAGGCCGGATATGAGGCGGTGGTAGCCCGCAAGGCGTCGAGCGGCATCGAGGCCCCGGCCGCTTGACCAACTTATTTCCCCATTATCAGGCCGGCTCTGCTATCAAGGGGCTGAAAAACATAATTTACGGGATTGGATAACGCTCTTGGTCGAGAACTCTAAGGATACTGCCCGCGCCAGGGCAGATATGCGTTTCAAGAAGCAGGAAGAGGCAGCCACGGTGCGGCAAAAGGCGATGGCGGAGTATGTCGCCGAGGCCGACGCCCGCCAGGCCAAGACCAACAAGCTCCGGGCATTGCGCCTTGCCAAGGAAGCGGAAGACCTCGCCAACGCCCCTGCCGTTCCGGTCAAGAAAGCGCCCCGAGCCAAGAAAAAATAGCGCGGCCTTCTTCATCGACGCCCGATCTGGATGCCGGCGGATCGTATCCGCCATGTGCCACGATCCAGCAATGCCCGCCATTTCCGCTTTCCCACGCGAAGCAATTTCAACCGCAACCGGGATTTCGCATCCCGCATGTCAGGCGATGATTGACGCGTTTTGATCAGGAGACAGCCATGACCGCACTGACCCTCGAAAAAGCCAAGCACATCATCGACGCCGCCTTCGCCAAGGGCGCCGAGCTGAAGCTCAAGCCGCTCGGCGTTTCCGTGCTGGACGCCGGCGCGCATCTCGTCGCCTTCCAGCGTCAGGACGGAGCCTCGTTCCTGCGCCCGCAAATGTCGGCCGGCAAGGCCTATGGCGCGCTCGCCATCGGGATGGGCTCGCGCCGTGTCGAGGCTTTCGCCAAGGAGCGGCCGCATCTCGTCGCCGGCATTTCCGACGTCTCGGGTGGACGCGTGTTGCCAGTCGTCGGCGGCGTGCTGATCCGCGACAAGGCAGGCGCCGCCATCGGCGCCGTCGGAATTTCGGGCGATACGTCGGACAATGACGAGGCCGCCGCCATCGCTGGCATCGAAGCCGCCGGCTTCACCGCCGATCCGGGCTGAGGGGGAGCTTCGTCATCCCAGGGCGAAGCAGGAGCGAAGCTCCGTCGCGAAGACCCCGGGATCCATGCCGCGACCTTTGCCGCAAGTGTAAGCGGAGCAGAATTCTGAACCGTTGCAACGCCTTAGCTTCACGGAATGGATCCCAAGGTCTGCGCCGCGTCGCTTCGCTCCTTGCTTCGCCCCAGGAGGACCAGAAAGAGCAGCCACGCCAATCGCGAACGGATGCGACCATCCAACGAAGGCGGCTAGTTCAAATTTATGTCTCTACTCGCCGACCGCATCGACACCGAAAACCCGGCCAGCACATCGAACAGGGCGATCACCATCAGCGTGAAGAAGACGGAGTGCGCCGCGCCCTTCACCAGCAGGAACTCGACCAGGAACGCCACGAAGACCAGCGTCGACAACAGATGGTCCATGATCGAGGCGTTCGTGGTGCGCACCGACTTCACCATTTCGAGGAACAGGAAGATCAGCCCGATCACCACCATCAGGTCGCCGAGCGTCATCGAGAACACCCCGCCCGACATCATGCTGAACGAGAAGATCTCGGTCGCCCACGGATCGTCGCCGCTGCCGAATATTCCGAGGAGTCCGAGATTGTAGGCCACGAAGGGCACGATCAGCAGCGGGATGGCACCGAACATCAGGCGTCTCCTCTAGCAATTCCAGGAAAGCGGTTTCCCAAGGAATTGCCTAAACAATGGGGGCACCTTCTGTAGAATGCCCCGCAGGCACGCCGTCAAGATTTTTCGCTAGCGCCCGCAAACACGGAAAAAGACCGCGCGAAACAACCCTGTCAGCCACAGTTGCCCCGGCTGACCACCGACACGCCGGGATTCAGCGCTTGAACTGGCCTGTCCGCACGGCGGCGCCGATAGCGTTGAGGATGAAAAGGCCGGCGGTCATCGAGGTGATCTCGTTGACGTCGCGCGCCGGCGCGATCTCGACGATGTCGATGCCGACGACACGTCCCTTGGCGAACAGCCCCTTGATCAGTTCGATCGTCTGCCGGTAGCTGATGCCGCCAGGCGCCGGGCCTTCGACCGCCGGCATGACAGCGGGATCGAGACCGTCGGCATCGATGGTCAGGTAATAGCGGCCACGGTCCGGGATGCGCTTGAGCAGCGCCGCCGTACCGATATCCTGCCATTCATTGGCGGTGACGATGTTGGAGCCGTAGGCGCGGGCCGCCTCGACCTCCTCGAGCCGGGCGCTGCCCTGGCCGCGGATGCCGAGCTGGAAAATCCCGGCTATATGCGCCATCTCCGAAGCGCGGCGGATGGGGCTGGAATAGCCTTCCCTGACCCCGTTGACATTGTCGCGCCAGTCGAGATGGGCATCGATCTGAACCAGGGTGATCGGCCCTTCGCCGTCAAGCGCCCGCAGGATCGGGATCGGAATGCCGTGATCGCCGCCAATGGTGATCGGCAAGGCGCCGGCGACGCGGATCTTTCGGATCGCCGCTTCGGCCAACCTGTAGTGGCCGCCGGCGGCATCGCCGGGGACATCGCCGACATCGACCACCTTGACGTCCTGCCCGTCAAACAGGGTTCCGCCAATGTCGAAATCATAGCGGTCGAGCCCGAGGCTGATGCGCTGCGAGGCGCGCCGCACCGCCGTCGGCGCGTTGGTCTGGTCGTTGACCAACTCGTCGATCGTGTAGGGACTGCCGTAAGGCATGCCGATGATGGCGACATCCGCCTTCAGCGCATCGAGGTCCTCGACCAGCGGGAAGTTCATGAAGGTCTGGAAGATATCGCGCGGTGCTGTGGTGAGCTTGGTCATGCGGTCCCTCTGAAGCCGGCCGATCATCGCGCGGAAGCGCCGCGACAAGGCATCACTCAATACAGCACCGCCGCCGCAGCTTGTATCGCCACGGACGCCCGGTCTTTGGCATAGTTGGCGGCGCGACGCGCACCAAACGCAAAAAAACCGGCCAATGGCCGGTTCTTTTGGCATTCAAACCCTTCGAAAGCTGGTCTCAGCTTTCCTTGGGCGTCAGCACCTGGCGACCGCGATACATGCCGGTCTTCAGGTCGATATGGTGCGGGCGGCGCATTTCGCCGGAATTCTTGTCCTCGACATAGGTCGGGGCCTTGAGAGCGTCGGCCGAGCGGCGCATGCCGCGCTTGGACGGAGAGGTTTTTCGTTTCGGAACGGCCATGGATATGCTCCACTACATGGTCAAAATGCCCCGATAGCCCTCGTGAAAGGGCCGCGTCAGGGCCATAATCTGAGAAAGTCGGGTGCCTATACACGCCCTGCGCCGTTTTGGCCAGCACCGTGGCGATTTTTTTTGAACTGGCAGCGGTTCTACCTAATCAAGACAACCGACATACGCGCCCGAACGGCCGGCGCGGCGTTCGATCAGCGACGCCAGCCGCCGCAGACCCGGACCGGGCTTGGCCGGATTGCGGGCGATCGGATTGGGCAGCGAGACGGCCAGCAATGCCGCCTGCCGCCGCGACAGCTGTTTGGCCGAAACGCCGAAATGGTGCTGCGCCGCCGCCTCGATGCCGTAAATGCCCGGCCCCCATTCGGCGATGTTGAGGTAGATCTCCATGATCCGCCGTTTCGACATCACCGCGTCGAAATAGACGGCCAGCGGCAGTTCGACCACCTTGCGCACCGAGCCCAGCGGCCGCGACCACAGGAAAAGGTTCTTCACCGTCTGCATGGTGATGGTCGAGGCGCCGCGCGTCGCCTCGCCGGCCAGCGCATCGTCGACGACGCCGCGCAATTCGCCGAGATCGATGCCGCGATGGAAGCAGAATTGCCCGTCCTCCGACATGATCACCGAATTGGCCAGCACCGGGGACACATCGTCGATCGACACCCAGCGCCGGTCGTAACCGGAGAAGGTCGCGAGGTCTTTGACCATCAAGGTCGATATCGGATGCACGAAGGACGGCAGATAGAGGAAGGTCAGCACAATGGGTATCGCCGCCAGCACGACGGCGACGACCAGGCCGCGCCGTGCCAGGCGCTTCAGACCGGCGCGGTTCACGCGCCTTGGTCGCGCCATCTCAAACCCTTCGGTTTCATGATCGACGATCGGTTCCGTCAAGCCGCCCCCACCCGCGCCACTCTCCCGCCTCCGGCATAATGGCGCGAGGCTTCTTGCGCAACGTCTGAGTGTCGGCTACCGCTCCCGGCCATGACGAAAGACGAGCAATTGGCCTTTGAGGCCGCACTTCTGGGGCGGGCGGCGGCGATCGAGGCCGGGCTCAGGCTGCTGCTCGACGGCCGCACGCTTGCCGGCGAGATCGCCCGACCGGAGCGTCTGATGGCGGCCATGCGCCATGGCGTGCTGAACGGCGGCAAGCGGCTGCGCCCCTTCCTGGTCATGGAAAGTGCCGCCCTTTTTGGCGCCGATGGCGAGGCGGCGATGCGCGTGGCGGCGGCGCTCGAATGCGTGCATTGCTATTCGCTGATCCATGACGATCTGCCTGCCATGGACGACGACGATCTGCGCCGCGGCCAGCCGACCGTGCACAAGGCCTTCGATGAAGCTACCGCCATACTTGCCGGCGATGCGCTTCTGACGCTTGCCTTCGATGTCCTCGCCGATGAGGCGACGGCGCTGCCGGCGGAGCGCAGGGCGGCGCTGGTGCTGGCGCTGGCGCGCGCGGCTGGCACCGGGGGCATGGTTGGCGGGCAGACGCTCGACCTCGAAGCCGAGCGCAACAGGCCGGACGAAGCCGGCATTATCCGGCTGCAGGCGATGAAAACCGGCGCGCTGATCCGCTTCGCCTGCGAAGCCGGCGCGATCATTGCCGGCGCCGCACCGCAGAACCGCGACCGGCTGGCCGAATTCGGCTCGGCGGTCGGGCTTGCCTTCCAGCTCGCCGACGACCTGCTCGACCTGACCGCCGATGCCAGCCAGATGGGCAAGGCGACCGGCAAGGACGCAGCCGCCGGCAAGGCGACGCTGGTGGCGCTGCATGGCGCGAACTGGGCGCGCAGCCAGCTCCATGGGCTGGTCAAGCAGGCCCATGAATTGCTTGAGCCATACGGTGAACAGGCATCCTTGCTGAAGGCAGCGGCAAGCTTCGTGGCAATCCGCAACAACTGAGGTTTGGGCAATCGGATGCCGAACCGTTTTCGGAATTTGTCGGCCTTGCGCTGCCTTGCTTGGTGTCTCTCAAATGCCCCAAAGCAACTGGGCGCGCTATCTGACCTTGACGACGACCTTGCCCTTGGCGCGTCCTGTTTCGACGTAAGCCAGCGCCTCATTGGTCGCTTCAAAAGGAAAGACCCTGTCGACGACCGGGCGAATCGCCCCATCTTCGATGAGGGACGTGATTTTGCTCAGCTGCTCACCTTGCGCCGACATGAACAGGAACGAAAATCCCACGCCCCGGCGCTTGGCTTTGGTCCTGATACCACGGCTCAGCAGCCGCAGCAGCAGCCTTAGCACCACGTTCAGTCTCTGTTTCCTGGCAAATTCGGGATCCGGAGGACCGGAAATCGAGATGAGCTTCCCACCCGGTTTCAGCACAGTCAGGGATTTCTCAAGCGTCTTGGCGTCCTGGCTGTTCAGGACGACGTCGTAGCCCGACAGGATTTTCTCGAAGTCGTCCTTCCTGTAGTCGACGACGACATCGGCGCCGAGATCCCTGACCAGATCGTTGCTTGCCGCGCCCGCTGTTGTCGCAACGATCGCGCCGAGGTGCTTTGCCAACTGGATGGCGAATGTCCCCACGCCGCCGGAGCCAGCCTGGATGAAGATCTTCTG
This sequence comes from Mesorhizobium sp. M0016, assembly GCF_040324035.1. NCBI lineage: Bacteria > Pseudomonadati > Pseudomonadota > Alphaproteobacteria > Hyphomicrobiales > Phyllobacteriaceae > Mesorhizobium > Mesorhizobium sp. M0016. The sequence goes on from NZ_JAMYVM010000015.1 coordinate 103,517, forward strand.
GCCTGTCTTCAGACCCGCCCTCTCGATGAGAGCCTGCCAGGCGGTCAGACCGATCAGCGGGATCGAGGCCGCCTCTTCCATGCTGAGGTTCGCCGGCTTCAGCGCCACGTCGGCTTCATCGATTGCGATGAATTCGGCGAATGTCCCGATCCGGCCGTCGCGCGGCCGCGCATAGACGGCGTCGCCGGGTTTGAATTTGCGGACTTTCGAGCCCACCCTGACAACCCTCCCGGCAACGTCGTGACCGAGGATGAAGGGCCGGCGATAGGGAAGGACGAGTTTGAATTCGCCGGTCCTGATTTTGGAATCCAGCAGGTTCACCCCGGCGGCATGGACCTCGACCAGGACGTCATTGTCCAGCAGCTCCGGCTCCGGCATCTCGGCCAGCCGCAAAATGCCTTTCTTGCTATATTTGTCGACAACGAATGCCTTCATGGCAGTGACTTTCTGAGAGTGTCTGTTGGCCTGCTGTCTGTGCGTGAAATTCTCCGTCCCACCGTTGTTCAGACCGGCAGGCGGAACTGCTTGCGCAAGGTCTTGTCGAACATCCCCGCGGGGGCGAAGCGGCGCAGCAGGCTGACCTGGCGCGCTGCCTTCCCTGCGGTATAGCGCCGTCGCGGACGGGCGTCGGTCGCTGCCTTGACGACCACATCCGCCACCACTTCCGGCCGATCGGCTTTGGGCATCACATCGGCAAGCAGCGCCTTGAGCCCGGCGCGCGCTTGATCGTACTCCTTCAACAGGGAATCCGGCTCGATGCCGTTCTGGTCGAAGACGGTGCGCACGAATGCCGGCTCGATGACCGAGACGCGAATGTTGAAGGCGCGAACCTCATGATCGAGCGATTCCGAATAGCCCTCCAGCGCGTGCTTGACCGCCGAGTAGTGCGCTGAGTATGGCGCGGGCACCAATCCCAGAATCGAGCCGATGTTGACGATGCGCCCTTGGCCGCGGCGCCGCATCGACGGCAACACCGCATTGGTCATGCGCATGACGCCGAACAGATTGACGTCGAACAGAGCCTGCACCTGTGCGACCGAAGATTCCTCGGCGCCGCCAAGCAGGCCGACACCGGCATTGTTCACTAGCAGATCGATACGACCGGTCTGGGCCAGCACGGTTGCAACGAGGGCGCTGACGGACTCCCCGTCGGTCACGTCGCAGGTCAGCATGGACACCTTAGCCGGGCCGTTGCCGGCCTTGCTGCGGCTTGTCCCGAAGACGGTATACCCCACCCGCGCCAAGGCCTCGGCACTGGCGCGGCCGATGCCCGAAGAGGCTCCGGTCACGACTGCGGTTCTTTTTGAAAGGGTACTCATTTGATACTCCACAGACATGAGGGCTAGCTTTTTGCCGTTGATTGAATTATGATCGTAATATCACATTACACCCATAATGCAATAGCAGAAAGGAAGAGCGCCATGCGCTACGAAAAGGGCCGAAAGGACGCCTCCCGCGATCGCATCGTCGAGGTCGCAGCCCAGCGTTTTCGCGGTGACGGCATCGCCGCGTCCGGACTGGCAGCCATCATGGGCGACGCCGGGCTGACGAACGGAGCCTTCTATCCGCATTTCCAATCCAAGGCGGAGCTTGTGCGTGAAAGCCTGGTAGCGGCGCTAGAGAGCCAGGTGCAGCAACTGCAAGAGGTATTGGCCGCCGGTGGTCCGGAGATGGGGATAGCGGCGTATCTGTCAGCCGGGCACCGGGACAATCCGGGAACGGGCTGCGCCAACGCCGCGCTGCTCCCGGAACTCGCGCGTCAGCCGCTCGAAACGCGCCAAGTCTACACCGAACGCTTGCTGGTTTTGGTGCGCCAGTTGTCTGCAGCGCTTCCGCAGGCCAGGGATCCGGAAGGCGTTGCCATGGGCGTCTTTGCGACCCTCATCGGCGCGCTTCAACTGGCCCGCGCGGTGGCAGGGACCGAATTGTCGGATCGCTTCCTTGCGGCAGGAGCAGATGCCGCGCGCAGGCTGATCCAGACATCTGAGGGTGAGAAGGCATCCTAATTTAGAGATAGAGCAGAAGCAGCAAAGAGCCCGACATCCTCATCATGGCGGGCCGCATTACAAGAAGGATCCGCTTTGCCTAAAAGTTGTCAGCCACTGCCAGCACGAGGCCATCTCAACCTGCATCAGGGAATGACCGCATTAGGGGCCGGAAGCGACTGGCAGCTTCAAGGCTCGGAATCGGACGGCCACCGCGACGCAGTCGTAAGGGATAAGTTGCGACGGAGGAATCGATTGGAGGCCCGAAAATTGTGCTGATGAGGGAGGGATAACTCACTTTGCCAAGTTAGAGCGGCGTGTTTTCGCCCTTCCGTCACGCCTTGAGACGGAGTGCCTCCACAAGAAGAGCGAACGCTGCAGTGTGCTGGCGTCGGCTGGGATAATAGAGGTGATAGCCCGGGAAGGGTTGGCACCAGTCTTCCAGCACCCGGATCAGGCGTCCGTCTGCGACGAACGGAGCGACCTGGCTTTCAAATGTGTATGCTAGTCCGAGCCCGTCGAGGGCCGCAGCCTCCAGCATTTCCCCGTCATTGATAATGAGTGGGCCATTCATCCTGACTTCAAGTTCCTCACCGCGTTTTTCGAACTCCCAGGCAAAGAGCCCGCCGCCGGTCTTCTGACGGTAGCTGATGCCTTTGTGTTCCCCAAGTTCGCGCGGTGTCTTTGGAACCGTTCGGGTTGCAAAATACGACGGTGATCCAACTACCGCCATACGCAGGTCCGGGCCGATCCTTACTGCCACCATGTCCTTCTGGACCTGCTCGCCGATCCGGATACCGGCGTCGAATTTGTTTGCAACGATGTCAACCAGACCTTCGTCCAGGCTCAATTCTACTTCGATATCCGGATACTTCAGAAGGAGTCTGGCGATGACGGGCCACAGTACTGATTTGGCAGCATACCGGAATGTCGTCAGGCGAATGAGGCCAGTGGGCTTGTCGCGCAGGGCGGCGACGGCGGCGATCTCGCTTTCGATGTGATCGAAGGCCGGTCGCAGGCTTCGCAGCAAGCGCTCTCCAGCTACCGTCACGGACAGGCTGCGGGTGGTGCGTGAGATCAGCCGGACTCCCATGCGCTGTTCCAGCGTTCTGACAGCGTAGCTGAGCGCCGACTGCGATAGACCAAGCTTTGCTGCGGCGCGCGTGAAGCTGCCCGCCTCTGCTACGGCGATGAAGACTGCCAACTCGCTGAAATCTCCGCGCCTCATTTATCAATCCCATTTCTAACTTCATGCAGATTATAGAGGCTAATCGTATCGAGTCCTATTCCCTATTTCACTTGGCAGACAACGAAACGCTGAGACGGACGTGCCAAGCCAACGCGGCATAAACTGAAAGATACCGACCAGGAAGGATACGACTATGAGTAGAGTATGGATGATCACCGGCGCAGGGCGAGGTATGGGCCTCGACTTTGCCAAAGCGGTCCTGGCCAACGGCGATAAGGTCGTTGCGACCGGTCGTAACCCAGATCGGGTCGCCGAGGCGATCGGCCAACGGGACAATCTTTTGGTCGCGACGTTGGACGTGACCAAGCCGGCCGACGCCGATGCTGCGGTGAAGGCAACCCTCGACCGCTTTGGTCGCCTGGACGTGCTCGTCAACAATGCCGCGGGCTTCTATGCCGGCTATTTCGAGGACCTGACTCCGGCCCATATCGAACTTCAGCTCGCGTCCACCCTGACCGGCGCCATGAATGTCACGCGCGCAGTCCTGCCGGTCATGCGCGCGCAGGGTTCTGGCAAGGTCATTGCCATCTCATCGACGGCCGGCCTGGTCGGCTTTGAGTTCTGTTCTGCATACGCCGCGGCAAAGTTCGGCGTTGATGGCTGGATCGAGTCACTGCAAGCCGAGGTGGCGCCGTTCGGCATTGAAACGATGATCGTGAACCCCGGGTTTTTCCGCACGGAGCTGCTGACGGACGAATCCACACAATATGCTCCGTCATTCGTCAGCGATTACAGCGAACGTCGCGCCCAGCAGATAACGGGTTGGAAAGCCGCGAACGGCCAGCAAGTCGGCGACCCCGCGAAACTCGCGCAGGCGTTGATCACTCTGGTCGACAAGCCGGAGTTGCCCCGTCGGTTCATCGCCGGCGCCGATGCTCTTGCAATGGTCAGGCAGAAACTCGCTCTGCTGCAGCAGCAGGTCGATGCCCATGAGGAGCTATCCGGGTCGCTGGCCTTCGACAGCTGAACGTCGCATTCAGCACTGCCGTCGTCGCAGGTCTATTTATGAGCGCCGTCGATAGACTCATGCGAATTTTGAGGGCTAATTCGGATGTCGCGTCCGTGCTCTCCTGAGGGTTGACCCTTAGGCAACCGGCCAATGACAGGCCTTTGAATAGACGTCCCTTTCCGACCGATGCCGTAGGCTTCGTCGGTCCGATCGATTTCGCGAGAAGTCCCAATCCCGCCCGCCACCGAGGAGACGACATGCCAGAGCCCCGACAGCTAGCCTTGGACATCAACAGCCGGCGCCACCAGTTTAATCTTGATGTACGCGTGACTCTGCTGGACGCACTACGCGAGCATGCCAACCTGCCCGGCACGAAAAAAGGCTGTGATCATGGGCAGTGCGGCGCCTGTACCGTCCACGTCGACGGCGAGCGGGTATTGAGCTGCCTGACGCTGGCGGCCCAGGTCGAAGGCCGTCAGGTCACGACGATCGAGGGCCTCCAGGCTGCCGACGGCGTGATGCACGCAGTCCAGACCGCGTTCATCGAGCACGATGCATTCCAGTGCGGCTATTGCACCCCCGGTCAGATCATGTCGGCCGTTGCATGCATTCGTGAGGGCCACGCCGATACGGACGAGGACATCCGCGAATACATGAGCGGCAACATCTGCCGGTGCGGCGCTTACCCCCATATCGTCGCCGCGGTGCGCGATGCCGCCAGCCGCCTGAAGAAGGAGGCAGCACTATGAGACCTTTCGAGTATCTCCGCGCCAAAGATGCCGCGAGGGCGCTTGCCGAGGCTACCAAGCCAGAGACAAGATTTCTCGCCGGTGGGACCACGCTTCTTGACCTCATGAAGCTGAATGTCGAGCGTCCTGCGCGGGTGGTCGACATCACGCGCCTTCCCGGCCTGGACACGATCGAGGTATCGGCGGATGCCATTCGCATCGGTGCGCTCGCCAAGATGAGCAAGGTCGCCGACCACGCCGATATCAAGCAGGCTGCGCCGGTGCTTTCCGAAAGCCTGTGGCGCGCTGCCTCGGCACAGCTGCGCAACATGGCGTCCATCGGTGGAAACTTGATGCAGCGAACCCGTTGCACTTACTTCCGCGACCCGGGCGCTTATTCGAACTGCAACAAGCGCAATCCAGGTTCCGGATGCGCTGCCCTTGGCGGCGTCAACCGCAACCACGCGGTGCTCGGCACGAGTGACGCGTGCATAGCAATCTACCCCGGAGATTTTGCGGTTTCCCTGGTGGCATTCGACGCCACGGTCATCATCCGGGGAGCTTCCGAACGCAAAATTCCCGCCGACGAATTCTTCCTGCTCCCTGGCGATACCGCACACCTTGAGCATAATCTGTCGCCCGGAGAGATGATCGTCGGGATCGAGATCCCGCGTTCGGCAGCCCTGGAACGCTCGCATTATCTCAAGGTCCGGGATCGCGCGTCGTACGAGTTCGCCGCGGCCAGCGCCGCTGTCGGAATCGAATTGGAAGCCGATGGCAAGACAATTCGCGAAGTACGCATTGCGGTCGGCGGCCTCGCCACCAAACCCTGGCGCCTGCGCGCCGTCGAAAATTTGCTCAAGGGAAAGACGCTCGACGAGGCGACGCTTCGAAGCGCCTCGTCAGCCGCCGGCGACGGCGCGAAGTCGAGCGGACACAACGCATTCAAGATTGAACTGGCACCGAAGGTCGTGGCCCGCGCCCTGATGACGGTAGGAGGTATCGCATGACACATGGTAACGCGTTCGAACTCAACCGCCGCACCGTCTTGAAGCTCGGCGCCGGCGTAGCCGCTGTCGCTCGCGCCGCTGTCGATCTCTCGTCAAAAGCCGTTGCGGCTGAGACCGTCCCCGCCAAGGCGCCAGCTCTCGGTGCCAGGCTTTCCCGCGCCGAAGGCCCGTTGAAAGTAGCCGGGCAGGCTCGCTATGCGATCGAGCAGAAGCTGGAGAACCTGGCCTATGGCGTTACCGTCCAATCGACGCGGCCGGCAGGGCGTATCGTCAGTATCGATACGTCGGCCGCCAAGGCTCTACCGGGTGTCCTGGATGTCTACACCGCGCAGAATTCCCTGAAGCTCAACAAGCCGACCGTCTACAGCAAGGGCGGCGGAGCGACCGAGGAATTTACCCCAATTCAAGACGATGTGGTCCGTTTCAACGGCATGCATATCGCGCTCGTGGTCGCAGAAACCTTTGAGCAGGCAACGGAAGCGGCAAGTCTTCTCAAGATCGAATATGAGGACGGCGACCCTATTCTCGACATCAACGATCCCAAGGCAAAAGTGCAGCCCATCGATGAGATGGGTGCCGCGTGGGGCGATGCGGCGACAGCGTTGGCCAATGCCGAGGTCAAGGTAGACGTAACTTACACGACGTCACGCGAATACAATGTGCCGATGGAGCCGCATGCGTGCATCGCTTCCTGGGAGAACGGGAAAATCACCGTCTGGGAGCCCAGCCAGTGGGTTGGCGGGGCACGGAGCGTCGTGTCGGAATGGCTCGGCATCGGCATCGAGAATGTGCGGGTGATCTCGCCTTATGTCGGCGGTGGGTTCGGGTCCAAGATCGGGGCACATCCGCATGTGGGGCTGGCTTGCGCGGCCTCGCGGAAACTGGGCAGGCCGATCAAGGTTTCTCTCACGCGGCCGCAGACCTTTACCGGCCTTGGCGGCCGACCGGCGACACGGCAGACACTCTCAATCGGAGCCTCGAAGGACGGAAAGATAAGCTCGATCGTCCATGAGAGCTGGAACGAGACGGCGATTGACGAAGTCCATATCGAGGCTTGCAACAATGTGACGAAGATCATGTATGCGACGCCGAACTTTTCTTCGCGTCTCAACGTCGTCCCGGTCAATACGGTCCAGCCCGGCTGGAAACGGGGCCCCGGCGAAAACCCCAGTGCCTATGCTGTGGAAAGCGCGATCGACGAGCTGGCGTACGCGCTCAGCATGGATCCGGTCACGCTGCGCCTTGCCAACTGGGCGGAGACGGATCCCAGCAATGGGATGAAGTGGAGCACTCGACAGTTAGGCGAAGCCTATGCCGTGGGCGCGGAAGCCTTCGGCTGGTGGAACCGGAACCCGGCCCCTCGCTCGATGCGCGAAGGCCGCGAGTTGATCGGTTATGGAATGGCCGCCGGGTCATACCCCATGATCCGTACCGCGAGCGAAGCCAAGATCGTACTCCATGCCAGTGGACAGATCGAAGTCCTCAGCGCGGGCACCGACATGGGAACGGGGACCTATACCATTCTCGCCCAGACAGCGGCTGACGCATTGGGCGTTCCTGTTGAGACAGTCGCGGTGCGGCTGGGCGATACCCTCCTCCCCAGATCGGCGCTCGCAGGCGGTTCCCAGCAGGCCAACAACCTGACGGGAGCGGTGGACAAGGCGGCCAGGAATGCACGGGACGCCTTGCTGGCGCTTGCCGCATCCGATCCGAAGTCGCCGCTGGCAGCCTCGAAGGCGACTGACCTCACGTTCGAAAACGGCTCGGTGCAACCGACCCGACGGCCGAACGGCGGTATCGGCATCGCGGAACTCTTGAAGGCAGTGGGCAAAGACAAACTGGAAATCGAGGGTAACACCTTTGCTCCCGGCGCCACCGAGGAGATGAAGAACGGAGCTGACCGCAGTTTTGCACAGTTGAAGGGCGCTGTGGAAGGAGGCGTCTCGGCCCATAGCTGGTGTGCGCATTTCGTGGAAGTTCGGATCGATGAGGATTTTGGCACGATCCGCGTCAAGCGCATGGTCTCGGCATTCGATAGCGGCAGGATCTTCAATCCGAAGCTTGCGGAAAGCCAGTGGATCGGCGGTATGGTCATGGGTCTCGGGCAGGCTCTCCTGGAAGAAGGTTACGTCGACCAGCGAGACGGGCGCACCATCAACGCGAATTTTGCCGACTACGCCGTCCCGGTTAACGCCGATGTGCCCGACATCCAGGTGATTTCGGTTGGAATTCCGGACATGCAGGCAACCGCTCTTGGCGGCAAAGGCGTCGGCGAGATCGGTGTCGTAGGGGTCGCACCTGCGATCGGTAATGCCGTCTTCCACGCGACCGGCAAACGCATTCGAAGCCTTCCGATCACGCTGGAAAAGCTCGTTTGAGTTCGGTCGATGCGCCCTTGGTGATCCACAGGCTCGCAACAGGCGAGCATGCAAACAGAACGATCTAAACCCAATGCAAACTGGAACGCTAATCCCTGGTCGCCGCCTGTTGTGACGCGTCACCAAGCAACGCCAGACAGTGTGCAACGGTTTTCCCGGCGCGTTCAATCGTCTTTGATCAGCACGATCTTCGCCGGATCGAAATCGATCCCGACCATCGTCCCTTCCGCCACGGCGGGTGTGACATCAGGCGATGTCGCGAACAGTTCGACCGCCGGATTGCTGATCGCGATCCGGTATTCCATGTGGTCGCCGAGATACGAGCTCTTGACCACCCGGCCCTTCATGGTGCCCGCTGGCTGGCCGGGCAAGATGCGCACGGCATTCGGGCGCACAGCGAGCATCGCCGGCCCCGGAGCGTTACCGCGACCCGGCATGTCGAGCAGCAAGGGTCCGACCTTGACCCTTGCACTGGTCGCATTGCTGGAAAGCACCTCGACGTCGAGCAGATTGGCGTCGCCCATAAAGTCGGCGATGAAACGGTTGGTCGGCTCGTTGTAGAGGTCGCGCGGCGTGCCGTCCTGGGCGACGCGAGCGGCGTTCATGACGATGATGCGGTCGGAGACGGCGAGCGCCTCTTCCTGGTCATGCGTGACATAGACCATGGTCAGCGCCAGATCTTGCTGCAGGCCGCGGATTTCGTCGCGCACCCGCCGGCGCAGCTTGGCGTCGAGATTGGACAGCGGCTCGTCGAACAGCAGCACCTTCGGCTCCAGTACGATGGCGCGCGCCACCGCGACGCGCTGCTGCTGGCCGCCGGACAATTCGCTCGGCTGGCGCTTCTCGTAGCCGGACAGGCCGACAAGCGACAGCTTTTCGGCGGCGCGCTCGGCTGCCTGCGCCTTGCCAAGCCCCATCGCCCGCAGGCCGTAGCTAACATTCTCCATCACGTTCATATGCGGAAACAGCGCATAGGACTGGAACACCATGGAGACATCGCGCTCGGCGGCGGACAGCAAGGTGACGTCCTTGTCGTCGATCAGGATGCGCCCGGTGCTGGTCTGTTCCAGCCCGGCGATCAGCCTGAGCGTCGTGGTCTTGCCGCAACCCGAGGGCCCGAGCAGCGTCACCAGGCTGGCCGGCGCGATGTCGAAGCTGACGTTGTCGACGGCGGTCACCGCGCCATATTTCTTGGTGACGCCCTCGAACCGCACCGCTGGCCTGTCCGTCGCAACCGGGGCAGCAGTCTTCGCCGTCTGATCCACGCCGCTTCTCCCCATCAGATTGCTGCCACAACGGCTTCCGGACCAGGCCGGCGCCGGCCGAGCCGGCGTTCGCCGACCAGCAGCTGGATGCCGATCAGGATGACCATCATGACGACGATCATCACCGCCGAATAGACAATCGCGATGCCGTATTCGCCGACATCTGCGCGCCCGACAATGTAGACCGTGGCAAGGTTGAACCGGCCGCTCGCCAGGAAGATGACGGCGCTGACCGCCGTCACCGCGCGCACGAAACTGTAGATCATCGCGGTCACGATCGCCGGCTTCAGGATCGGCAGGATCACCCGCCGCAAGGTAGCAAAAGACCGCGCCCCAAGCGTCAGCGATGCCTCGTCCAGGCTCTTGTCGATCTGGCCCAGATTGGCGAGCCCGGCACGGATCGCCACTGGCATGTTACGGAAGATGAAGGAGATGACGATGATCAACCCGGTACCGGTCAACTGCACCGGCGGCACGTTGAAGGCAAGGATATAGCTGACGCCGATCACCGTGCCGGGAATGGCGAAACTCATCATGGCCAGGAACTCGAACATGGTACGCCCGGCGAAACGCTGCCGGTCGAGCAGATAGGCCGTCAGGATGCCGAGCGCCGCGGTGAACGGCATCGCCACCAGCGCAAGGCCGATGGTCATCAGCAGCGACGGCCAGGCCGAGCCGCTGAAAAACCAGCCATTGACGCCTTTCTCGATCGAAAAGGCGGTGAGGAAATATTGGAGCGTCGGCGTGTTGTCGCGCCCGATCGATTGCACGAAACCGCCGCCCAGGATGATGCCGTAGACCACGATGGTCAGAACCAGCCACGGAACGACGGCGGCGTAGCAGCCGATCCGCAAGGCCTTGGGCAGCGTCGCCGGTACGCCGCCATCGCCCTTGCCTGCGACGGTGACGTAGCTGCGGCTGCCGATCCAGCGGCGCTGGATGACGAAGGCTGCCAGCGTGAACATCAACAGCACGATCGCCAGCACCGCCGCGCGGCCCTGGTCGTGCGCCGCGCCAACCACCGCGAAGAATATATCGGTCGACAGCACGTTGAAATTGCCTCCCAGCACCAGCGGATTGGCGAAATCGGCCATGCTCTCGATGAACGAGATCAGGAAGGCGCTGGCCAGGCCCGGCCGGATCAACGGCCAGGTGACGGTGCGAAACGTCCGCCAGCGGCTGGCGCGCAAGGTCTGCGACGCCTCCTCCATGCTCGGGCTGACCCCTTGCAGCACGCCGACCAAAACCAGGAAGGCGATCGGCGTGAAGGCCAGCACCTGCGCGATGGTGATGCCGGCCATGCCATAGATCCAGCGGCTGCGCGGAATGCCGAGATGCACCGACATGAGGTTGGTGACGATGCCGGCGCGGCCGAACAGCAGGATCAGCGCCAGGCCGATGACGAAGGGCGGCGTGATGATCGGCAGGATGGACAGGCCGCGCAGCAACCATTTGGCCGGCAGCTTGGTGCGTAGCGCGATCAGCGCCAGCGCTAGGCCGAGCGCCGTGCAGAAAAAGCCGACGAGGACTGCGATCGCCACCGTGTTCCACGCCACGCCGCAGGAGCCCTCGCCATAGAGGCAGCGCAGGCTCCATATGTTGGCGCTAAAGATCTTATCGAAGAACAGTCCGGCACGACATTGCCGTCATTGTCCTTGATGGCCGAGGTGAGGATCGACAGCAGCGGATAGGCGACGAACAGGATCAGCGAAGCAATCACGATTGAGAGCGAGCCGACGACGAAACGGTCGCCCTTGCACCATCCCCGCGCAGCGAGCGCCTCGGCGATGAACATCAGCATCGCCACGGCATAGAGCGCCGCGCCCCAGCCAAGCCCCGGCTGCATCGGTCCCGGCGTGCCGGCGATCCGGGTAAGCAAGCCAAATCCCCAGCCCGAATGGATGATGGAAAAGCCTTCGATGGCCAGCCACAGCAGGCCCGCCGCGCCTGCAACCGCCAGGCTCTTGGGGTTGTTGCGCGCCACCAGCCAGCTCGCCAGCAGAAGCGGCAGGATAAGCGGCAACAGCCAGGGCCGGCCACCGAGCGCCAGCATGATGGCCGGCGTCGCATCCGCCGGCTGTGCCAGCCAGTCGAACGAAAGGAAGCCGCCTTCGACCTTGTACCAAGGCAAGAGCACGAAGCTCGCCCACGCGGCCATTACCCAGGGGAGCGCGCTGCGTCCAGGAGCGGAACTGACCATGGAACCGGCCGCGGCCATTCAATGTCTTTCTGTTGCCAAAGGACGGTGCGCCAGCTGCCGCGAAGGGCAGCCGGCGATCAGATGCTAGAGTGAGCGCGAAAGAACGCGCTCAGCCGCCATTGCGGACCTCGTCGGTGAACTTCTTCAACAGCCGCTTGCGTTCGGCCGACGAGCCGTATTTGGCGAAGTCGTAGTCGATCAGCTTGATCTTCGAGAGGTCCGGCGCCTCGGGCGGCACCGGCGTGGCGGTGTTCGACGGGATCTGGAAGCTGCCGTTCGGCGCCGCGAGCTTCTGCGCGTCCGGGCTCAGCGCCCAGTCGTAGAATTTCTGCGCCTCTTCGGCATGCTTGGCGCCCGTCACGATGCTCATCGACCCGATCTCGAAGCCGGTGCCTTCGCAAGGCGACACCACCTTCACGGCAGGGTTCTGTTTCGCGGCATTGATCACGTCGTGCTGGAAGGAGATGCCGATCAGCGTCTCGCCCTTGCCGACGGCGAGCGCCGGCGCAGCCCCTGCCTTGGTGTATTCGGCGATGTTCTTGTTGAGCTGCTTGAGATAGTCGAATGCCTTGTCCTCGCCCATCAGCTGGACGATGGTGGCAAGCATGGTCCAGGCCGTGCCCGATGAATTCGGGTCGGCCATCTCGATCTCGCCCTGGAATTCCGGCTTGACCAGATCGGCCCAGCACGCCGGCGCGGTCAGCCCGCGCTGCTTCAGATCTTCCTCATTGTAGCCATAGCCGAGCGCACCGAGATAAATGCCGACCGTGCGGTTCTTCGACCTGTCGGCCTGCTTCAGCGCCCAGTCGCGCAAGTTTGCCAGTTGCGGCGACTTGTATTCCTGGGTGAGGCCCTCTTCCGCCGCCTGCAGATGCGGGTCGCCGGTGCCGCCCCACCAGATATCGGCTTGCGGATTGTCCTTCTCGGCCCGGAGGCGGGCGTAGATTTCGCCGGCGCTCATGCGGGTCATGTCGACGCTGACGCCCGTCTCCTTCTGGTAGGTGGTCGCCATCGCCCGGCACCAGGCCTCGTCGACGGCGCAATACATTGTGAGGCTGCGGTCGGCCGCCTGGGCGGCACCCGCCAATCCGAACATGGCCAGCGCCGCGCCAAGGCCAAGCCAGGCGGCGCGCAAGCCTTGCTTACTGTCAAATGTCTTCATCGATATTCCTCCCTGTCTTCTCACTGGAAACGATCTACCCGTCGTCGAGCGGCACTCCGATCACCTGGGACAATGTCGCCGCGACACCGGGTGCTGCCGCAAGCACGGGATTGCCCTTCGCCATGCCGTCGCCGTCGAGGAACCGGTTCACCCGGCCGCCGGCCTCCTCCACCAGCAGCAATCCGGCCAGGCAGTCCCACGAATTGATGTGCAGCTCGGCATAGGCATCCGAGCGGCCGTCGGCCACATAGGCCAGCCCAAGCGCTCCGGAGCCGGAGCGGCGTACATTGGCGCCGAGCGCCCACACCAGGCTCACCTTGTCGAGATACTCACGGTTCGGAATCCTCGGCGACCAGCCGAACTCCACAAAGGCACGGTCGAACGCTTGCGTCGGCGAAACATGGATCGGCGCGCCATTGCGTGTCGCGCCTTGCCCGCGACGGGCAAAATACGTTTCGCCGATGGCCGGATTGGCAATGCCGCCGATCTCGCTGCGGCCGTCCTCGACGAAAGCTATCGAAATGCAGAAATGCGGAATACCGCGCATGAAATTGGCGGTGCCGTCGATGGGGTCGACGACCCACATGCGGGCAGAGCCGATGCCACCGCCTTCCTCGCCCAAAAACCCGTCCTGCGGAAAAGCGTCTGCCAGCGTCGCGCGGATGTGCTCCTCGACCTTACCGTCGGTTTCAGTGAGAAAATCCTGCGGGCCTTTCATCGCCACCGGCTGGACGGCGCCCTGCCGGGCATAGCCTTCCATCGCCAGTTGCCCGGCCGTGACAAGCAGTTTCCGGCAGACCTCGGCACGCCTGTCCATCTCGGCCTCGGACAGCCGGTCCGCCTTCGGATGCGCCGCCGCCCTGCTCATGCAGCCGGTCCGGACAGTCGCGCCCTCAATGCCGTCTTCGGCGAAATGGACAGGGTATTCCTCCGATGCCACTCTTGAGCCGGCTTGTATTGCACGGCTGTGCAAAGCTGTTGCATTCCGCCATGCCTGTCAAGTGCGGTGGGTCGCAATGGCAGAAGAGTTGCATTACATTGCACGGGCGTGCAAAGAATCACGAAAACAGCAGCGAGAGCGTTCGCTTGACGGTTCCGAGAATCCGCACCGGTTTTTCCAGCGCCCAGCAGGTTGCCGACCTCGCCGGGGTTTCGCGCTCGGCCGTGTCACGTACCTTCACGCCCGGCGCTTCCGTTTCCGGGGAAACCCGCGAGCGGGTGATGCTGGCGGCCGAGCAACTCGGCTATCACGTCAACCATCTGGCTCGCGGCCTGATGCGGGCTTCGACCGGCATCGTCTGCCTCATCGTTGCCGACGGCGACACGCCCTATCATGCCCGCCTGCAGAAGGCGCTGACCCAACATCTGCGGGACGCCGGCAAAATGGCCATGGTGTTCAACACCTCCGGCCCCAGCCACCATGTCGACCAGGCGCTGCGCAACACGCTGAACTATCGCGCCGATGCGAGCATCGTTCTGTCCGGCTCGCCGCCGCAGTTGCTGATCCGCACCTGTCTTGAGAACGGCCAGCGGCTGGTGCTGATCAATCGCGATGACCGCTTCGACGGCCCGCACAATATCGGTGTCGACAACGCTGCAGCCGCAGAGGCAGCGCTGCATGCCTTCATCCGGGCCGGCTGTACCCGCCCCGCTTTGGTGACCTCGGCTGCCGGCACGCCCAGCCTGCGCTCCCGCGAAACCGCCTTCCTTACCGCCGCGCAGAAGGAAGGGCTGGAGGTGACCGTGTGGCGCGAGGGCCGCACCGGCTATGCCACCGGAGCCGATGGCGCCAGGCGACTCTTTTCCGGCCGGCAGCGGCCGGATGCGGCGTTCTGCGTGACCGACCTGATTGCGTGCGGCTTTCTCGATGCGGCCCGCCACGAGTTCGGCATCAACGTACCCCGCGATCTCTGCGTCATCGGCTTTGACGACATTGAACAGGCCGACTGGGCCTCTTACCGGCTGACGACGTTCTCGCCGCCGATCGAGGAGATCGCCAGGCGCGCCGTGCGGCTCGCGACCGGCGCGCGGGAGGAGGCTGGCAGCCGCCTGATCTGCCATGCGCCCATGGTCTGGCGCAGCACGGTGAGGCCGGGCCAGGGCTGATGCGAAACATGTGTCGGTCAAGACGGGAAACGTACTGATGTCCAAGAAAAAGGCCAGGAAGACCCGCCAGGCGGCAAGACCGGTGGAGATAGCTGTAGGCCCCGAAATCCGGAGCATGATGCGCAAGTTCGGCCTGACCGAGGAAGAAGCACTGCGCATGATGCGCGAATGCGATGCCACCCTCTATGGCGCCAACTCCGGGCACGTGCAGCCAGGATCTTGACGGCCCGCCAGGCGCGAACGGAATTTTAATGTAAATCAAGCGTAATCCCGACCGTTAAAATGATGCGTATGTGTTGGGGTTGCGCATGCCGGAATATTCTTTCTTCATCCGCTCGATCCGGATCCGCTACATCTCGGGATTGCTCATCTTTGCGCTGGCTTCCACCGCGGTGATGTTTGCGCTCAATCGCGTCAATTCCTTCCGCCACGACATCGACGCGCTGAGCAGCAATCTCGTCGTCTTCACCCGCGACCTGCGCAACGCCTCCAGCTTTGCCGAAACCGCCAGCACGACCTGGCACACCGAAACCCGTGACGGCCTTGCCGCCGCAGCGCGCGGCCATTCGCAACGCCTGACCAGCGAGATCGAAACACTGTCCGCGGAGTTGGCCGCGATCAAGCCGAGCCTGTCGGCCAAAACGCTGGACGAACTCTCGTCGGCCGCCGTCAACGGCGACCTGTTCTGGTCGTCGCGCGACATCGTGCGCAACTTCAACCTGATGTCGGCGGCGCAACAGACCGACGAATGGAGTTCGCGCGAAATCCTCAACCAGAACGACCTGTTCGTCCAGCCGATGCTGGTGCGTGTGCGTACCGCCATGGATGGCGAACGCCATCTGGCCGACGCCTCCAGCGACAGGCTGCTGTTGTGGGCAAGCGGCCTTCTGTTCGCGGTTCTTGCCATCGTTGCCCTCTGGATCTTCCGGCCGATGGAAAATGCGATCCGCCGCGCCTTCACCGAATCCGCCGCATCCTTGTTCAAGGCCGAAGCGGCCGACCGCGCCAAATCGGAATTCCTGGCCAATATGAGCCATGAGATCCGCACGCCGATGAATGGCGTGCTGGGCATGGCCGAACTGCTCGCCAAGACCGAGCTTAACGCGCGCCAGAAAACCTTCACCGAAGTCATCGTCAAGTCCGGCAATGCGCTGCTCACCATCATCAACGACATCCTCGATTTCTCCAAGATCAATGCCGGTCAGCTGACGCTCGATCCTGCACCCTTCCGGCTTGCCGAAGCGGTCGAGGACGTGGCCACACTGGTGTCGGCGCGCGTCGCCGAAAAGAACCTCGAGCTGATCGTGCGTGTCGACCCGCGCCTGCCTGCCCATGTCGTCGGCGATGCCGGACGGTTCCGTCAGATCGTCACCAATCTGCTCGGCAATGCGGTGAAGTTCACCGAGAAGGGCCATGTGCTGATCGATGTCGGCGGCGAGGTGGTCGACGGCATGGTCCAGCTCAAGGTCCGCGTCGAGGACACAGGCATCGGCATTCCTGCCGAGAAGCTCGAGAACGTGTTCGAGAAATTCGCGCAGGTCGACGGCTCGTCGACGCGCCGCCATGAAGGCACCGGCCTCGGCCTTGCCATCGCCGCCCGCCTCATCGACCTGATGGGCGGCAAGATCGGCGTCGAAAGCGAGATCGGCCGCGGCTCGGTGTTCTGGTTCGCCGTGCCGCTGCCGGCGCATCAGCAGGACACGCGCAACGAGGTCGTGCCGGTCGATGTCACCGGCGCCCGCGTGCTGGTCATCGACGACAACCCGGTCAACCGCGAGATCTTGCTGGAACAGCTCAGAAGCTGGAGCTTCGACTGCGCGGCCGCCGAAAGCGGCGCCGTCGGCCTCGCCTTTCTAGACCGGGCCAGCCAGCTCGGTGCTGCGGTCGACTGCATCATCCTCGACTACCAGATGCCCGGCATGAACGGCGCCGATGTCGCCAAGGCGATTTCCGCCGACAGCCGTCTCTCCGCCATCCCGGTGGTGCTGCTGACCTCCGTCGACCAGGTCGATTTCGGCAAGATGGTCATCGATTTCGGCATCGCCGCGCATCTCACCAAGCCGGCGCGCTCGGCCATCCTGCTCGGCACCGTCATCTCGGCCATCCAGAAAGCGCGGGCCCAGATCGGCAAGGCCCAGTTCGTTCGCGAGCCTGTTGTTCCGCAGGCGGCACCCGTGACGCTACCCGCCTTCACCGTCATTCGCGGCCCGGCAATTCCGGCGGCCACAGTGCCTGAATCGATCGCCACGCCAAACGGCCCGATCGATATTCTGATCGCCGAGGACAATGACGTGAACCAGCTGGTGTTCGGCCAAATCCTCAATGGGCTTGGCCTCAGCTACCGCATCGCCAGCAATGGCCGCACGGCCGTTGAGATGTACCGGGCGCTGCGGCCGAAGCTGATCCTCATGGACGTCTCCATGCCGGAGATGAACGGCTACGAGGCGACCCGCGCCATCCGGGCGGCGGAGGCAGCGAGTGGCAATCACACACCAATCATCGGCGTCACCGCTCACGCACTGAAGGGCGACCGCGACAAATGTATCGAGTCCGGAATGGACGACTATCTGCCCAAGCCGGTGTCGCCCGACCGCCTCGGCAGTAAGATCGGCACATGGCTCAGCGAAACGGTGGCGGTAAAGAGGGCTTGATCAAATCGCCGCGTCCAGACGATAGCGGTGCATCCAGTCGAGACTGGTCTCGTCGGAGAGCTTGGCGACGCCCGGCTTTACGTCGGCGGCATTCGGCGCCGGAACGCCCAGGGCCTTGCAGATGGATGACAATGCCGCTGCCGGATCGGCTGACAGGCGCTCATAGCCGATGCGCAGCGGGACGATCCCCTGCTCCGCGGACCAGACATTCCAGCCCGCGTCATAGGCTTCGAGTTCGGCAAGCTCGCGCTGGATCCGCTTGAAATCGTAGCGGGGTTCCTGCGGCGGTGCGACCCGCTCGATCTCGGTTCCGTCGGGCGCGATGTGCCAAAGCCCAGTCTGCTCGGCCTTGATCAGCGACACCGCCTGCGCCAGCTTGTTTTCGCGCGAAAGATGGATGTAGAGGATCCGGCCGAAGGCCTTTTCAAAGCGTGCTTTGTCCGATGGCAGGTCTGGGTAGATCCGGTCGAGGATGGCCGAGAGTTCACCCAGGTTTTCCCGCATCAGGCGCAAGCCGAAGACGCCTGTTCCGCCCCTTCCCGCGCTGATTGCCGCACCGAGATAGGCGACGTCGAAATCATGCGCGCTCATCGTCTCGGGATGCGGCAATTTCCACTCTTCGGCCCATTCCGCTTTGTCCTGCCGCCGGTAGAATGAGTGCGGATCGCCGGCTGTTTTCGTCGAGGCCAGAAGGCCGCACAGCAAGGTGCTTCCGGTTCTCGGCGTGCCGCAGATTATGTAGCCGTCAAGCATCTGGGACTCTGTCGCTTGTCATGGATTGGGCTAACCCCGCCAGGGCGCGGTGACACGCGCGCTTCGCGAAAGGCTCCAGTCTAGCCGCGCCGGAAGGGATAGAGGAATTGCTGCCAGTATCCGTTCGGAACGGGATGTCCGTGAATGCCGTAGCCGTTCGGCCAGCGCCCTTCGGGCATATGATGGGTGCCGAACAGCCGGTCGAGCAGCGGGAAATGGATGGCGAAATTTACGTCGATCGCTTCTTTTTCGAGGCCGTGATGCCAGTGGTGGTAACGCGGCGACACCAGCACCTTTTCGACTGGACCGAAACTGGTTCCGATGTTGGAATGGATGAACGACGAATAGACGTAGACGATCAATATATACGTCTGGATAGCCGATTCATCGAACCCCAGCACGAACATCGGGGTGGCCGTCAGGCTGCGCAGCACGATGATTTCCAGGAAATGCATGCGCGCACCGGCAATCCAGTCCATCGACTTGGCGGAATGGTGCACGGCATGGAACTTCCACAGCCAGGGAATGCGATGAAAGGCCCGATGCACCCAATATTGGGCAAGGTCGGTCAGGAACATCACCGCCAGCAGTTGCACCAGCCACGGCAAGCCGTGGACCCAGGCGCGCACCGAACCAAGGGCGCCCTGTGCATTGACGAAGTTGGACGGCGCCAAGGTCAGGTAGGTCAAAATCTGCACCAGCAGCGACGAGACCAGATAGTAGAACAGGTCCTCGCGCCATTCGTCGCGGAACACGGTCTGATCCTTGTTGCGCGCGAAAAGACGTTCGAGCGGGACGAACAGCACACCCATGAACAAGGCGTTCAGGATGAAGAAATCGAGCCCGAAGAACACCCCGTCGATGTGCAGTTGATGGCGCACCGGAAGCATGCCGACCAGCGACGCCAGCAGCACAGTGAACATCGCTGCCGCGCCGAGCGTCTTTTGCCTGCGCAGCGTCATGCTGAGGATCGCCAGGATATAGCCGGAGATGAGGACGAAATAGAGCACCGGCTTGAAGAACAGCATCTGGTGGATGGGGGCCAGATCCGGCATCGATGTAAGCGACGGGTAGCGCAGCACGATGACCATCAGCAGGGCGGTGACCCCGGCAAGCAAGCCAATCGAGCCGGACAGCCAGCCAGAACCGAACGGCCGTTTGGCGCGCGGCGTTTCAAGTTCCCTTACAACGCGTCTAAGGAAATTTGCCACCGCCATGATGCTCCCCCTTTAACGGCCCCCAAAGCTCTCGCCAGAAATTTCGCCCCCTCTTGCTACAGCAAGGCTCATTAATATTTAATCGACACGACCCCGCACATCAGGGGCAACTATCGGCTTTTCAGGCGATTGGAAAAGCTGTGATCGCAGCAAAAGAACACCAGCCACTATAATCGGAATCTTTCCTGGATGCGACGGGCGCATTCGAGCAGCGTCAGCCGGCTGGTATCGACTTCGAGGTCGTAGTCCGTGCCCTTGTGGACGCGCTCATATTGCCAGCGCGCCAGACCGGGCAGCCTGTCGGCGCGCGTGGCTTCCCGCGCTTCCAGCACCTCCAGCGGCGCCATGACGCCGACCAGATGCAGGTCAAAGCTCGACAGCAACTTGCGGTACTCCAATATCTCGTCGTTGAAGATCACGTCGTCGACGATGAGATTGTTGCCTTGCCCGGCCATGGCGGCGATGGCGTGGCGCATGCCGCGCATGGTGCGCGCGCCAACCGGCCCGCTCCTGATCACCACCGACTGCTTGCCGTCTTCCAGCACCGTCTCGAAGGAGAACCCGTCGGCATGATCCTGCAGCGCCTGCGGCAGCATCTCGAGGAAGGCATCCATCTGGACATGCAGGAAGGGTTCAGCGGTGATCGTCTGCAGCGCCCTGGCGATCGAACTCTTGCCGGCGCTGCCGACGCCATTGAGCAGGACGATTTTGGCCGTCATGTCGCAAAATCCCTTCCGAATATCCGCCGTGCGGCGATCATGCCTACCGGTTGCGCACGACGATGCAGGCGCCACCGATGCTTTGCAGTTTCTGGCAGATGGCATTGGCAGCAGTCCGGTCGTCGACGCCGATCCTGACGGCATAAATGCCGCGCCGGCCGATCGGCGTGCGCACCCGGCTGACCACGGGATCATGCCCGGACAAGAGGGCCGGAAACCGGCTCCTGACCCTGAGCCACTGATTGATCGCCGCACCCCTGCGGAAGTTGCCGGCCACCTGCACGCCCCACGGCTTCACATTGATCGAGGCCATCGCCACGGTTCTCGACATGATCACCGGCAGTTTGCGGCAGGCGACCGCGAAGCTGGTTTTCGCATCGAGCGGCTCGACCGTTCCGGCGTAGGCGCTGTCGGAGAACTTGTCGGCCGGTTCGCCCATGATGTCGAAGACGTAGCTCTCGGTTTCCATCGGCAGGAAACCGCCGGAACTCAGCCAGCGAGAAACGCGGCTCTCGCCGGCATTGTAGGCAGCGGCGGCCAGGCCGAGATTGCCGAAGCCGGTCTTCATTTCGGCGAGGTATTTTGCCGAGGCCGGGATTGCTTGCTCGATGTCGAAGGAATTGGCCAGGCCGCGCATCTTGGCCGTGCCCGGCATGAACTGGGCGATGCCTTCGGCGCCGACAGGGCTCACCGCGTTGGGGTCGAAGCGGCTTTCCTTCCAGATCAGACGGGCGAAGTAATCCTTGGGCAGGCCGTTCTGCTCGGCATGCGTTTCGATCAGGTCGCAGACGCGGCCGATCAATCGCTTCGCCGCCGAGCGCGATTGCGGCGGATCGGCCAGGGCAGCGGTCGACCATGACAGACCGCAAAGCAGGATCAGCGTCGCCCTGAGGAAACGCCGCATCATCTATTCCGCGGCGGCCTTGCCGTGCTGCCCAAACCGTTGCTCGATATAATCGGCGACCATTTTTTCGAAATCCGCTGCGATCGAGGGACCGCGCAGCGTCGCCGACTTCTTGCCGTCGACGAAGACGGGCGCGGTCGGCGTCTCGCCGGTGCCGGGCAGCGAAATACCGATATCGGCGTGCTTGGATTCGCCCGGGCCGTTGACGATGCAGCCCATCACCGCGACCTTGAGGTTCTCGACGCCGGGAAATTTCTCCCGCCAGACCGGCATGTTCTTGCGCAAATCGGCCTGGATGTTCTGGGCGAGTTCCTGGAACACGGTGGATGTCGTGCGGCCGCAGCCGGGGCAAGCGGCGACGATCGGCACGAACTGACGGAAGCCCATGGTCTGCAGCAGTTCCTGCGAGACCTGCACCTCGCGAGTGCGATCGCCATTCGGCTCCGGCGTCAGCGAGATGCGGATGGTGTCGCCAATGCCTTGCTGCAAGAGGATGCCCATGGCCGCCGACGAGGCGACGATGCCCTTGGAGCCCATGCCGGCTTCGGTGAGGCCGAGATGCAGCGCATGGTTGGAACGCGTGGCAAGCTCGGTGTAGACGGCGATCAAATCCTGCACGCCGCTGACCTTGGCCGACAGGATGATCTTTTCGCGGGCGAGGCCTATCTCTTCAGCCATTTCGGCCGACAGGATCGCCGACTGCACGATCGCCTCGCGGGTTACTTCCTGCGCCGTCAGCGGGAAGCCTTGGCGCTGGTTCTCGTCCATCAGCCGGGTGAGCAACTCCTGATCGAGCGACCCCCAATTGACGCCGATGCGCACCGGCTTGTCATGCCTGATCGCCATTTCGACGATCGCCGCGAACTGGCGGTCCCTCTTGTCCTTGAAGCCGACATTGCCGGGATTGATGCGGTATTTGGCCAGCGCCTCGGCGCAGTCCGGATGGTCGGCCAGCAGCTTGTGGCCGATATAGTGGAAGTCGCCGACCAGCGGCACATTGATGCCGAGCCGCTCGAGCCGTTCGCGGATGCGCGGCACGGCGGCGGCGCTCTCGTCACGATCGACGGTGATGCGCACGATCTCGGAGCCAGCGCGATGCAAAGCCGCAACCTGCGCGACGGTCTGGTCGATATCGGCCGTGTCGGTGTTAGTCATCGACTGCACGACGACCGGCGCGCCGCCGCCGACGACCACGCCGCCGACATCGACGCCGACCGATGTCCGGCGCCCAAAGGGGGAGGAAAAATACCCGGTCATGCCGGCAGCCTCTTGATCACCCGAGCGACACACGTCCACGTCGACGCACGCTCAATCAGCTATCAGCGCATAGCGCTGAGGTTCGGGCATGAGGTGGAGGAGCAAAGATGGCTTGTCAATGGCGACAGACAAGCAGAGCCGCCAAATCGCAGCAGCGCGGCGACCCCACAGACGGGTTTCGCCGGCAACAGTATCGGAATCAGTAGCAAACACAGGCCTCCGGCGGCATGTCGCCACCGGAGCGATAGTCACGCGCCAAGGCGGCGCGTCTAATCCTGGAAGGGCGTCAGTGTCTCGTCGGTTTCGCCTTCAGTTTTTCAATCTCGTCCTTGAGTGCCAGCTTGCGTCGCTTCAGATTCACGATTTCGAGGTCGTCGACCGATGGATGGTTCATCGCATCGTCGATCTCGCGTTCGATATCACCGTGTTTCCGCTGCAACTCATCAAGATGGGATGCAAGAGACATGATTGGTTCTCCCTTTCATGGTTTCCTCGATTGCAGCCGTCAAAGGCACGTCCACCGCAGGTCGCATCTGTGACGGCACCATGACAGTCTGCCACCATCCGGCTGCGATGTCGAATGCTGCGTGGTAGCATTCCACGACAATGTGATATGTGATATTGGCTGCGCGCCGGCGGCAATTGATGCCGCCCCCGCCCAATCATGCCCATTGCCGGGCGCCGCAGACATGCAGACGGTAGAGAATGTCCGACCAGGAAAAGGCCGATGTCCGCCTCGAATTTTCCCGCCTGAAGCAGGAGCATGCCGATTTCGACGCGGCCATCAATGCGATGATCGCCATGGGCTGCGACCCCTTGCAGATCCAGCGCATGAAGAAGAAGAAGCTTTTCCTCAAGGACCGGCTGATGGCGCTGGAAGACAAGATCATTCCGGATATCATCGCTTAGCCGACGGCCTCGGGGCCTAACTGCTCACCCCGCTATCGACAGCCGCGCCGCGCGATGGCGCAGCAACGTCAGCAATTCGTCGGTCTTCTCCGCTGAAGTGTCGATCGGCACCACCAGGCACATCGTCGCCTCGACCTTGCCGGCGGCCGCGAAGACAGGGGCGGCCAGGCATTTGGTGTAGGCGTCGACCAGCCCCGAAGTGATGCAATAGCCGGTCGTTCTGGCCGTCGCGATATCGGCAATGAAGTCGTCGAACTGCAGCCTGCGGCCGTCGGGCAGCAAAAGGTCGTCTTCCGAGACCATGTCCTGGATGGCGGCCCTTTCCAATCCGGCCAGAAGCAGCCGCCCCGATGCCGTCCATGGCAGCGGGATCTGCAAGCCAGTGGCCGAGCTGATGCGGAACGGCCTGGTGCCGGGGCTGGAATGGACGATGGTATAGCGCCCGCTTTGCAGCATGCACAATTCGGAGGTCTCGCCGGTCTCGCGCGACAGATTGTCGACCTCCTGCCGGCCCCGCCTAAGCAGGTCGTTGCCCCTGACATAGTCCATCCCATAGAGGTAGAGCTTCTTGCCGAAATAGACCCGGTTGCCGTCGCCCTCCATCTCCAGGAGACCCGCATCGACCAGCGAACGCACCAGCGTATAGGTGGTGGAGCGCGGCGCATTCACCCCCTTGGCGAGATCGCCAATGCCGATGGCGCGCTGCGTGACATGCAGGAATTCCAGGATCTCCAGCACCCGGTTGAGGCCCTTCTCGCGCGAGCCGGAGGTCTTGTCGGGCGTCGGGCTCTCGGCTGGACCAAGCTCCGCCCGATCCGTGAGTCCATTGCTGTCTTGCATAACTGATTCCTGATGTTAGTATCTGTCTTGTATAGGATACATGTGTCTATTGTAAGAGACAATTCAGGTCGGCGACACGTGTGTCTGTAAGGGGAACTCAAACAACAGGAGGTCGCAGTGAACGACGCATCCAAGCGAGATTTTCTGAAACTGGGCATGGCCGGGCTTGCAACGGCGGGCGTGATGACCGCTGTCAGCGCCGAAAAGGCGGCGGCACAAGCCGCATCCGACAGCGTTCTGCGCACCGCGCTTGACCGCGGCAAGCTGATCGTCGGCACCGGCAGCACCAACGCGCCATGGCATTTCGAAAACGATGCCGGCGAGCTGGTCGGCATGGACATCACCATGGGCCGCATCCTGGCCAAGGGTCTGTTCGACGATCCGAGCAAGGTCGAGTTCGTCATGCAAGATCCGGCGCAGCGCATCCCCAATGTCACCACCAACAAGGTCGACATTACCATCCAGTTCATGACCATGACCGCGCAGCGCTCGCAGCTAATCCACTTCTCCAGGCCATACTATGTCGAGGGCGTCGCCCTGCTGACGCTGCCGACGGCGGAAAACAAGACCTTCGACAAGCTGCTCGCCGGCGGTTCGGCGACGCGCATCTCGATCCTGCAGAATGTCGACGCCGAAAGCTCGGTCCATTACGCCCTGCCGGAGGCGCAGGTGCTGCAGATCGACACCCAGGCCAATGTGCTGCAGGCACTGGAATCGAAACGCGCCGATGCCGCCGCTGTCGATCTTTCAACCGTGCGCTGGCTGGCCTCGCGCAACCCCGACAAATATTTCGATGCCGGCAAGAGCTGGTACTCGATGCTCTACGGCGCGGCGGTCAGGCAGGGCGACCTGGACTGGCTGACCTTCGTCAACCAGACCTTCACCATCGCCATGTTCGGCCATGAGACCGCACTCTACGACGCCGCCTTCAAGGACTATTTCGGCCAAGAGCCGCCGGCCCGCCATCCGGGTTTCCCGGTTGTCTGACAAGTGCTGGCGGAAGGGTTAGCCCTTCCGCCTTCTAGTTCGCATCCCCTTGGTTATTGCGGGAGACGCATGGGCTATACGCTCAACTTCAACCTGATCTGGCGGCATTTCGACAAGCTGTGGGGCGGCCTTCTGCTCAGCCTCGAGCTTGCCGTGATTTCGATTGCCATCGGCGTCGTCATCGGCCTGATGCTGGCGGTCTGGTATGTCTCGGCCGGACGCGTGGTGCGCGCCATCATTGCGGCTTACGTCGAATTCATCCGCAACGTGCCGCTGATCCTGCTCGTCTATCTCGTCTTCTACGGCCTGCCGACGGTGATCGACGTCGCCTACGACGCGCCGACCTCGTTCGTGCTGACGCTGTCGGTCTATAGCGGCGCCTATCTGGTCGAGGTGTTCCGCTCCGGCCTGGAAGCCGTGCCGCGCGGCCAGCTCGATGCCGGCAAAGCCATCGGCCTGACGCCCTGGCAGCGGCTGGTTCATGTGCGCCTGCCGACCATGCTGCGCATCACGCTGCCGGCGCTGTCCAACACCTTCATCTCGCTGTTCAAGGACACGTCGATCGCCTCGGTGATCTCGGTGCCCGAGCTCACCTTCGGCGCCCAGTGGATCAACTTCAACACCTTCCGCATCGTCGAGGTCTATCTGGTGACGACGGCGATGTATCTGGTGACCGGTTACACCCTGCTGTTCGGACTGCGGCTGGTCGAACGCCGGTTCAGGGCTGCGCGCTGACATGCTGAGCCAGATCCTCTACGCCGTACCGTTCCTCGCCCAGGGCTTCGCCATCACTTTGTGGGTGTCGCTGCTGGTCGTGGTGCTGTCGCTGATTGCCGGCGTCGCGCTCGGCGTCGGCCTGGTCTACGGCCCGGCGCCGCTGCGCTGGGCCGTGCGCATCTTCTCCGACACCATCCGCGGCATCCCGATCCTGGTGCTGATGTTCTTCGTCTATTACGGCCTGCCGGCCATCGGCCTGCATCTGCAATCCTTCTCGGCGGCGGTGCTGGCGCTGACCTTGTTCAAGACGGCGCAGGTCATTGAGTATCTCCGGGGCGCCGTCGGCTCTATTCCCAAGGGCCAGTCAGAAGCGGCGATGGCCATTGGGCTGACTTTTCGCCAGCGGCTCACCTACGTCATCTTTCCGCAGGCCTTCCGGCGCTTCCTGCCGCCCTGGATCAACGGCGTCACCGATGCGGTCAAGGGCAGCGCCCTGGTCTCGCTGCTCGGCATCACCGACCTGATGCAGGCGATCAACCAGGTCATCGGCCGCACCTATGAGGCGATGCCGCTCTACATCCTCGGCGCCTTGATCTATTTCGCCGTCAACTATGCGCTTTCCTACGCCAGCCGGCGGCTGGAACGGCGCTTTGCCTTCATCCGGGACTAGCACGATGGCCACAAGCTCGAACGACAATGCTGCCCTTCTCGACATTGCCGGGGTCTCGAAAGCCTTTGGTTCGGTCGAGGTGCTTCGCTCGGTCAGCCTCAAGGTGGACAGGGGCGAGGTGGTCACCGTCATCGGCCCTTCCGGCAGCGGCAAGACCACCCTGCTGCGCTGCGTCAACTTTCTCGAAAGCTACGACTCAGGCTCGATCCGAATCGACGGCAAGGAGGTCGGTTTTCGTGAGGCCGGCGCGCGCCAGCGGCGCAGCGAGCGCGACCTTGCCAATATGCGCGCCGAAACCGGCATGGTGTTCCAGAGCTTCAACCTGTTTCCGCACCTCACCGCCGCCGGCAACATCATGCTCGGCCTCACCAAGGTGCGCGGCAAGAGCAAGGCCGAGGCGCGCCAGATCGCCGAGCATTGGCTGAGCCGCGTCGGCCTGGCCCACAAGGCCGACAGCCTGCCGGCGGAACTCTCCGGGGGCCAGCAGCAGCGCGTCGGCATAGCGCGGGCAGTCGCCATGGAGCCGAAGATCCTGCTGCTCGACGAGATCACCTCCGCGCTCGATCCCGAATTGGTCGGCGAGGTGCTGGCCGTTGTGCGCAGCCTGGCCGAAGACGGCATGACCATGGTGATGGTCACGCACGAGATGGCCTTCGCCCGCGACGCTTCGAGCCGCATTGTCTTCATGGCCGATGGCGGTGTCAGCGCTGTTGGCCCGCCGAAGGAGATCCTTGCCGAAGAGACCACCAATGAGCGCCTCCGCTCTTTCCTGGCGCGCTTCCGCGCCTCCCATTTCTGACATGGGCGGCCCAAAGCAATTCCAGGAGAAGTGTAAGCGGTTTTCCCGGGAAAGCGCGAAGCGCTTTCCCCTGGGAATTGCGTAAAACAACAGGCCGGCCCAAGGAGAATTCTTCCATGACGCCTTACATCCGGCTCGCCGAACTCGGCCTGACGCTGCCCGAGCCGCCGACACCGATCGCCAATTTCGTCACCCATGCGGAAAGCGGCCGGCTGATCTTTCTTTCGGGTCAAGGGCCGCTGCGCGCCGACGGCACGCTGTGCACCGGCAAGGTCGGCGAGGACGTCACCGTCGAGCAGGCCTATGAGCATGCCCGCCTCACCGGCCTCAACCTGCTCGCCGTCATGCACGCCGCCGCCGGCGATCTCGGCCGCATCGTGCGCGTCGTCAAATTGCTCGGCTTCGTCAATGCGACGCCGACCTTCAGCGACCACCCGAAAGTGGTCAATGGCTGCTCGGACCTGTTCGCCAGCGTCTTCGACAAGATCGGCGGCCATGCCCGCTCGGCGATCGGGGTCGGCTCGCTGCCTGGAAACATCACCGTCGAAATCGAAGCGGTCGTCGAGATCGCCGCCTGACCGTCAAGGGATTGCTGAACATGAAAACCTATTCCGACACCGGCTCCAACACCACGATCCGTGAACGGCTGGGACTGCGGCCGATCATCAACGTCTCCGGCACGATGACGACGCTCGGCGCCTCGATCATCGTTCCCGAGGCGATCAGCGCCATGGCCGAGATCGCCTCGCAATGGGTGGAGATGGACGATCTGCAGCGCGCCGCAAGCGTGATCACCGCCCGCCTCACCGGCGGCGAGGCCGGCTTCATCACCGCCTGCTGCGCCTCAGGCATCACAATGGCGATCGCCGGGGCGATGACCGGCACCAATTTGCTGGCGATCGAACGGCTGCCCGACGATACCGAAGGGCTGAAGTCCGAAGTCGTCATCCAGCTCGGCCATATCGTCAATTACGGCGCACCGATCGACCAGTCGATCCGCGTCGCCGGCGCCAAGGTCATTCCGGCCGGCACGGTCAGCGTCACGCAGGATTATCATGTGCGCGAGGCTATCAACGAGCGCACGGCGGCGGCGCTCTACGTCGTGGCGCACCACACCGTGCAATACGGCATGCTTTCCCTTGAGGAATTCTGCGATATCTGCCACGCCAGGGGCGTGCCGGTGATCGTCGATGCGGCTTCCGAATATGACCTGCGCAGCTTCCTGGCGCGCGGCGCCGACATCGTCGTCTATAGCGGCCACAAATTCCTTTCGGGGCCGACCAGCGGCATCGTCACCGGCCGCAAGGATCTGGTCCGCGCCGCCTATCTGCAGAACCGCGGCGTCGCCCGCGCCATGAAGGTCGGCAAGGAAAGCATCGCCGGCACCATCGCGGCGCTCGAAGCCTGGGAAAAGCGCGACCATGCCGGCATCCGCCGACGCGAGGAAGCGGCGCTCCATCTATGGAGGGATTCGCTGCAGGGAATACCCGGCATCGTCGCAAACATCATTCCCGACCCGACCGCCAATCCGCTCGACCGGCTGCAGATCTTCGTCTCCCCCGAAAGCCGCTTCAGTGCCGCCGGCCTCGCCTCGGCATTGGCGGCCGGATCGCCGCCCATCATCGTGCGCAACCACGAAGTCGAGCGTGGCCATTTCTTCCTCGACCCGTGCAACCTGCACCCAGGCGAGGCCGAGATCGTCGCCGAACGCCTCCGCGCCGTGCTCACCGCGGCCGACAGGCCGGCGGATGCGATGAGACAGCCGCGAAAGGATTCATCCGGCGCCCTGCGCTGGCCGGACTAGGCTGCGGCGGCCGCCATCCTTGCGGGCCAGCCCGAATTCCGCTAAGGCGCGCCTTTACCGCCGGGAGCATGCGCTTGACCGACCACCGCGCCGACGTCGCCATCATCATGGGCAGCCAGTCCGACTGGGCGACGATGCGCCACGCCGCCGAAACGCTGGAGGCGCTGGGCATTCCGCACAAGCGGCTGATCGTCTCCGCCCACCGCACCCCGGACCGCCTCTATGATTTCGCCAAGGGCGCCAAGGCGGCCGGCTACAAGGTGATCATCGCCGGCGCCGGCGGCGCCGCCCACCTGCCCGGCATGACGGCGGCGATGACGCCGCTGCCGGTGTTCGGCGTGCCGGTCGAATCGAAGGCGCTGTCCGGCCAGGATTCGCTGCTCTCCATCGTCCAGATGCCGGCCGGCATTCCGGTCGGCACGCTTGCCATCGGCAAGGCGGGTGCGGCCAACGCCGCCCTTCTGGCGGCCGCCGTGCTGGCGCTGAACGACGAAGAACTTGCCGCCCGCCTGGATGCCTGGCGCGCCGCCCAAACCGCCAGGGTCGCCACCGAACCGACGGACGCGCCGTGAGCCTGCCCGCGGGATCGAGCATCGGCATCATCGGCGGCGGCCAGCTCGGCCGCATGCTGGCTGTCGCCGCAGCGCGCCTCGGCTACCGCACAATTATCCTCGAACCGCAGGCCGATTGCCCGGCGGCTCAGGTCGCCAACCGCCAGATCACCGCCGCCTATGACGATGCGGACGCCCTTGCCGAACTGGCGGCAGTCAGCGCCGTCGTCACCTACGAATTCGAGAATGTGCCGGTAGCGGCTGCCGGCGCGCTCGCCGCCAAGGTCCCGGTCTATCCGCTGCCCAGGGCGTTGGAAGTCGCCCAGGACCGGGTGGCGGAGAAGCTATTCCTTAACAGCATCGGCATCAGGACAGCGGATTTCCGCTCCGTCGACAATGACGACGAGCTGACGGCGGCGCTGAGAGAGTTCGGTGGCAGCGGCATCTTGAAAACCCGCCGCATGGGCTATGACGGCAAGGGCCAGCGCGTCTTCCGCAACATGGAGACGGGCGGCTTTGCCGGCACATGCGAGACCATGGGCAATGTGCCGCTGATCCTCGAATCCTTCGTCGCTTTCGAGCGAGAAATCTCGGTCATCGCCGCGCGCGGGTTGGACGGCGCGGTCGCCGCCTACGATCCGGCTGAGAACGTCCACCGCGACGGCATCCTGCATACCTCGACCCTGCCGGCCCAGATCAGGCTGGAGACGGCGGCGACGGCACAGGGGGCGGCGGCGAAAATCCTGTCGGCCCTCGACTATGTCGGCGTCATCGGCGTCGAGTTCTTCGTTCTTGCCGATGGCACGCTGCTGGCCAACGAAATGGCGCCGCGCGTGCACAATTCCGGCCACTGGACGGAAGCCGCCTGCATCGTTTCGCAATTCGAGCAGCATATCCGGGCCATTGCCGGCCTGCCGCTGGGCAACCCTGGCCGGCATTCAAACTGCGTCATGGAAAACCTGATCGGCGACGATGTGCTGCGCGTACCCGCTTTGCTCGCCGAGCCCGATCTGATGCTGCATCTCTACGGCAAGGCGGAAGCGCGCCCAGGCCGCAAGATGGGCCATTTCACGCGCATCAGCCGCCGTAGCTAAGCCATTCCGGCACTTTGCGCGAGGGCGTGGCTCGAGCCCTATTGCAACTCGTTGTTCAGATCCCCGTCTTCGTCGGGGCTGGCGCAACTCGCATCGCCTTCCCTACAATTGGCGCCCGCGGTGAGCTGTTTGATGCGCTGGTCCGTCAGTTCGGTCAGGCATTGTGAAACCTCCATCGGATGGATGGAGCCGCCTTCGCTGTCTGTCGTCGTATAGGCGCATTCGGTGTCGCGGAAGGCGATCCAGGCGCGTTGCGCGACCTGCAGCAGCTTCCTGCCCTTGTCGTCGTTGCGACCGATGAGATCCTTGTAGGCCTGGTTGAGCTTGGCATCGGCCGCCTGATAGTCCTCGCCGGCGCAGATGTTCATCATCTGCTGGCTGTCGTCGTTGCGGTCGCATTCCTGCGCCTGCGCGGTGGATGCCGCTGCCATAACGGCAAGGCTCGCGGACACAAACAACAGGCGCATGGAGGTCTCCAAATCGGCTTGCGGGTGCCGCACCATTCCAGCCCGCCTTCGGCCGCGCAATGGCGTGGAGCCGAGATGGCGGATATTTGATTGCCAAAGCCATTCTCGGCCTCTATCCAGCACGCTTGCGGTTGACACGGGCAAGGCTCCTCGTTTATGAGCCACCGCAAGTTCAAAGGCGCGCTTTTCAGGCACGCCTTAATAATTCGGCCCGGACAGGGCCCAGACCGACGGGCAAGACCATGAAGATCAAGAATTCGCTCAAGGCGCTGAAGGCGCGTCACCGCGACAACCAGCTGGTTCGCCGCAAGGGCCGCGTCTACATCATCAACAAGACCGCTCCGCGCTACAAGGCGCGCCAGGGCTGAGCGTTCGGCCGGGGGCTCGTTGCCTCCGTCCATATGATGGTAATTCCCTGGTTTCAGGCACTTTCACGCTAATTTCAGTTTGACGATCCGCCGTCCGGGGTTAGATTCCGGTGATGCGGATTCTTTTTGCATTTTTGGCGACCCTGTTTCTTTTCGGCGTCGCTCCGGCGTCGGCGGACGATCCGCCGGCAAAGCCGCCGGTTGCCCTGACCAGGGAAGCCAGGCTCGACCAACTGTTTGCCGAGCTGAAGCGCGAGCGCAACGAAAAGGCGGCCGAGCGCATCGCCGGGCGCATCTGGGGCGAATGGTTCCAGTCCGGCAGCGCCTCGATCGACCTGATGATGCAATGGTCGCAAAAGGCGATGGACGACCAGAAGTTCGACGTCGCCCTCGACTTCCTCGACCAGGTCGTCGTCCTGCAGCCAAAATATGCCGAAGGCTGGAACCGGCGCGCCACCGTGCATTACATGATGAAGAATTTCGGGAAATCGATGTCCGACATCGACCAGACGCTGCAGCTGGAACCACGCCATTTCGGCGCGCTTTCCGGCCTGGCCCAGATCATGGCCGCCACCGGCCACAAGCAATCGGCGCTCGAAGCCTGGCAGAAGGTGCTTACCATCTATCCGATGATGCGCAGCGCCCAGGACCAGGTCGCGGCAATTTCGGAAGAGCTTGCCGGCGAAGGAATTTGATTAGGCAGTAGGAATTAGGGATTAGTGAGTAGTCAGTAGAGAAGATTGGTCGAGACGCCACCTCCCTACTCCCTACTCCCTACTCCCTACTCCCTACTCCCTACTCCCTAGAACTTATCCCCCTCCACCCCCGTATCTCCGCGCATGAACCTCATTTACGCCGCCTGTGCTTTGCTCCTCGCGCTCGTCTTTGCCTTGGCCGGTGTCACCCGCGCCGGCGCGTGGCTGATCGAGTGGCGAAACCCGCCGGCCGGCGAATTTGCCGACATCGACGGCACCCGCATCCACTATGTCCACCTGCCGGCGCCGCAAAATGCAGAGCTGCCGGCCATCGTCTTCATCCATGGCGCCAGCGCCAACCTCAGGGATCAGATGCTGCCGATCAGGCCTTTGCTCGAAGGCCGCGCCGAGATGGTCTTCCTCGACCGGCCGGGCTTCGGCTGGTCGGCGCGCGGCCCCGGCAAAGAGAGCCCGTCTGCGCAGGCCGACACCATCGCCAGACTGATGGGCCGTCTCGGCATCCACAATGCGATCATGGTCGGCCATTCCTTTGGCGGCGTGATCACCGCCGCCTTTGGCCGCGAACACCCGGAGAAGACGCTCGGGCTGGTCTTTCTGTCGCCGGTCAGCCACCCCTGGCCGGGCGGCGCGACCGCCTGGTACTACAAGCTGACCGCCACCCCCATCATCGGCTGGCTGTTCTCGGAGACATTGACCTATCCGGCAGGCACGCTGCAGATGGACAGCGCCACGGCCTGCGTGTTTTCTCCCAACAAGGTGCCGGAAGGCTATGTCGGCAATGCCTCGATTCCGCTGGTGCTGCGTCCCGGCGCTTTCCGCGCCAACGCCATCGATGTCGCCGGCCTCTACGACTATACGTTGAAGGCCGCGCCGCATTACCGCGACATCAGAGCGCCGACGATTGTCATCTCGGGCGACCGCGACAAGGTGGTCTATGCCTCGATCCATTCGGTCGGCCTGGTCAGGGACATCCCCGGCGCCGAACTGATCTGGGTCCACAATCTGGGCCACAAGCCGGATTGGATCGCCTCCGACCTCGTCGTCGGCGCGATCGAGAAAGTCGCCGGCAAGGTCGTCGACCTGCAGGCAATGGCAAAAACCGTGGAAGCACGCATCGCCGGCGATGCCTACAACGATGCACAGTGCCCCGACATTACGGTGCCCGACGCGGAACTGGCCCCGACCTGATCGCAATGTATGTCCTGAAACACGGCATCAAGAGAAACCCGGAGAAGCGATGGGCGTTGCCGGACCGCATCTTCTTCGGCTATGGCGCGTGCGCCATTCTTGCCGGCGCCTTTCTCGAGCGTCCTCCTCTGGACGGCTTTTACGGCGAACGGATCATTCCTGGCGAGGGCTTTTCCGGGAACCATATTTACGCGACGAACGGCGTGATCGCGTTCGACTACCACGGCTATTCAGCCCGCGAGCGGCTTTTGGAACACCACAAGAGGGGCTGGGCGTCGCGCAATCCCGGGTGGCACTGCACCATCGCCACGGTCGATTTCGATCTGCTCGACACAGTCGAACTCAACCGGCGAAAGATGCTGGGTCCGGACCAGTACCTGCACGACCCCGTTCCTCGCGCACACCGCTTCCTTCAGCGTATCGATCACGCCGAAGGTGCGGCAAGAGCGCTGCGAACTGTGATGAGTTGAAGCCTCTGTCAACCTATGTTGCGGGTGGCCTGCACGTCCGACCCGACATAGGCGATGCGCAGCATGTTGGTCGAACCCGGCGTCCTCAGCGGCACGCCCGCCGTGATGATGACGCGGTCGCCCGGCTGACCGAACCCCTCTTCGAAAGCGATGCGGCAGGCGCGGTCGACCATGTCGTCGAGGTCGCTGGCGTCGGGCGAGACGACGCAATGCGTGCCCCACAAGAGCGACAGCCGCCGCGCCGTGTTGAGGATCGGCGACAGCGCGATGATCGGCACTTGCGGCCGCTCGCGCGCGGCGCGCAGGCCCGTGGTGCCCGACGCCGTATAGGTGATGATCGCCGACAGTTTCAGCGTCTCCGCAATCTCGCGGGCGGCGAGCGAAATGGCGTCGGCGCCGGTTGCTTCCGGTTCCGAGCGCTGCGCGTTGATGATGCCGGCATAGGTCGGGTCGGTTTCGACCTTGGTGGCGATGCGGTTCATCATCGCCACCGCCTCGACCGGATAGGCGCCGGCAGCGGATTCGGCTGAAAGCATGATTGCGTCGGCGCCCTCGAACACGGCGATCGACACGTCGGACACCTCGGCGCGGGTCGGCACCGGCGCGGTGATCATCGATTCCAGCATCTGCGTGGCGACCACCACCGGCTTGCCGGCGCGGCGCGCGGCGCGCGTGATCTGCTTCTGGATGCCGGGCACCGCTTCCAGCGGCATTTCCACACCGAGATCGCCGCGGGCGACCATCAGCGCGTCGGAGAGTTCGATGATTTCGGCCAGCCGGGCGACGGCCTGCGGCTTTTCAATCTTGGCCATGATCAGTGCCCGGCCGCGCGCGATCTTGCGGGCTTCCGCCAAATCCTCCGGCCGCTGCACGAAGGACAGCGCCACCCAGTCGACGCTTTCCGCCAGCACCGCATCGAGGTCCTTGCGGTCCTTTTCGGTCAGCGCACCGACCGGCAGGTCGGTGTCGGGCAGGCTGACGCCCTTCTTGTCGGAAATGGTGGTGCCGGCGACGACGGTGCAGGTGATAGACTTGCCGTCGCTCTTCACCGCCCTGAGCTCCAGCTTGCCGTCATCGATCAACAGACGGTGGCCGGCCTCGACCGAGCTCAGGATTTCGGGATGCGGCAGGTAGACCCGGGTCGACGTGCCGGGCTCGGGATTGTTGTCGAGGGTGAAGGTCTGGCCCGGCGTCAGAACCTCCTTGCCGTTGGCGAACTTGCCGACGCGCAGCTTCGGTCCCTGCAAATCGGCCAGGATGCCGATCGGACGGCCAACTTTCTCCTCGACCGCGCGAATGCGGCCGACCAGCGTGCGCATCAACTCGTGATCGGTGTGGCTCATATTGATGCGGAAGACATCGGCGCCGGCTTCGAACAGCTTCTGCAGCATCTCCTCGGACGAGGAGGCAGGACCGATGGTGGCGAGGATCTTGACCTTGCGGCTACGTCTCATTGACTGTTTGTTCCCGGGGCGGCTGGAGCGCCTCCCGTTGTGGACTCATCGGTCAGCTGGACCATCCAGCTTGCCTGCTCGCCCGTGTCATATTCCTGGAATCCGGCGCGCTGGAAGCCCCGAGCGACGCAATCGGTAACGCCTGCGATCTTGAACTCTTTTTCAGCCACGCACATGTTGATCGGGCCATCCCAGCGCCCGCCGCGCTCGGCGTCTTCTGCATAAAGATAGTAAAACCTCGATGACAGCGGACCTTCGATCAGCGTCTTGCAGCTCGATCCTTCGATGTGCCACCACCCCTCGGTGATCCAGCCTGCCTTGGCGCGGTAGCCGATGCCGACGCCGACCAGGTTCTGCGTGGCGTTGCAGACGCGGAAATCGGCGCGGGCGGGCGAAGCCGCGACCAGCGCGGTGAGCCCTAGCGTCAGGGTCAGGAGCGGCACGGCAAAGGCGGTGCGCGCACGCGGCCTGCCGGCGGAACCCATCCCGAAACCCCTCAATAACGTCATCTGCATCTCTCAACGCCCCTTTTCGGAAAAGTCCGGGCGCATGTCAACGCGCCGTTCTGTCCAATTCCAATCGATTTAGAAAGGCCC
Organism: Mesorhizobium sp. M0016; assembly: GCF_040324035.1. NCBI lineage: Bacteria > Pseudomonadati > Pseudomonadota > Alphaproteobacteria > Hyphomicrobiales > Phyllobacteriaceae > Mesorhizobium > Mesorhizobium sp. M0016. The sequence goes on from NZ_JAMYVM010000015.1 coordinate 139,680, forward strand.
CCGACACGCGATCTGCCGCGCGTCACAGGATTTTCGCAGAAACCGTGGCCAAACAACGGCATTGCGCAACAGTCCTCTTCGTGGGAATGACGATACCACCCTCCCCGGAAGCCAGCGAACAGACCTTTCCAGCCAATGACCCGATCCACAGTTTTCGCGCCTTTCGATATTGTCGAAGGCGACCGCAAGCGAGGCATCGTGCTTGTCGCCGACCATGCCCGCCGCGACCTGCCGGAGGAGTATGGCAGTCTAGGCCTGCCGGCGGCGGAACTCGATCGCCATATCGCCTACGACATCGGTGTCGAGACGGTGACGCGCGAACTTGCCGCAGCGCTCGACGTGCCGGCGGTGATCGCCAATTTTTCGCGGCTGCTGATCGATCCCAATCGCGGCGAGGACGACCCGACGCTGATCCGCCAGCTCTATGACGGCACCGTCGTGCCGGGAAACTATCCCATGGCACCGGCCGAACGCGAAAGGCGGCTCGACGGCTTCTACCGGCCTTATCAGGACGCGGTCGGCGCCATGATCGCGTCGGTGGCGCACGCCTCAGGCAAAGCGCCGTTCATCTTCTCCGTACACTCCTTCACCCCTGTCATGCAGGGCTTCATCCGCCCTTGGCATGTCGGCATATTGTGGGACCTCGACGACCGCGTGGCGCGGCCGCTGATCGACATGCTGGCGCAGGATAAAAACCTCGTTGTCGGCGACAATGAACCCTATGACGGCGCGTTGCGCGGCGACACCATGTTCAAGCACGCTATCGTCAACGGCTTTGCCCATGCGCTGATCGAGATCCGCCAGGACCTGATATCAGACCGCAAGGGGGCGCTGGCCTGGGCGGAACGGCTGGGGCCGATCGTTGACGCCATCGACCGCCGTCCCGATATACATCAGGTGAAGATGTTCGGCTCGCGCACCGGGCCGCTGTGAGGATCCAAGGCAATGACCGAACTCAGCGATGACCAGAAACGCGATTTCGAGGCCGCGGCCTTCCGCCGGCTTGTCGATCATCTGCGCGAGCGCAGCGATGTGCAAAACATCGACCTGATGAACCTCGCCGGCTTCTGCCGCAACTGCCTGTCGAACTGGTATCGCGAAGCGGCCGAGGCTGAGGGCGTCGATCTCGGCAAGGATCAGTCGCGCGAAATCGTCTACGGCATGCCCTATGCGCAATGGCAGGCGCTGAACCAGACCGAGGCTTCGGACGCCAAGAAAGCGGAGTTCGAGGCAAGACGGCCGAGGGATCACTGAAGTAGCGCGCGGTTCACAGGATTGACGTCGGCGGGACAGCGCCTAACGGTTTCCCCTTAGATGTGGCCCACAAGCTTTTCGCAGCCAAGCGCTTGACGAGAAATTGAATCGATCTAATTTGCCGCGCAAAGCCATTCCTTGACCGGATTCGGGCCATGAACGCGCAAAACACCATGCAGAGCGCCCTTCAGGGGCGATGGGCCGTAGCCGCGATCTTCCTCGCCAACGGATTCCTGACCGGCAGCTGGGCGCCGCAGATTCCGGTGTTCCTGACCCGGCTCGACATCTCGAAATTCACCCTCGGTCTGCTGATCCTTCTGTTCGGCGTCGGCGCGGTCGCGGCCATGAGCTGGTGCGGCCATCTGATCTCCAGGCATGGCTCGCGCACCGTGTTGCGCTGGTTCGGCCTGTGCGGCAGCCTCGGCCTGCTGGTCGTGGCGCTGACGCCCAACGTGCCGCTGGCGTCGATCGCCATGATCATCTTCGGCGGCTCGATCGGCGGCATGGATGTCGCCATGAACGCCAATGCGGTGGTGGTCGAGCGCCGGCTCTCCCGCGCCATCATGTCGTCGTCGCACGGCTTCTGGAGCCTCGGCGGTTTCGCCGGTGGCGGTCTGGGCGGTTACGCCATCCAGACTTACGGCCACCTCGCCCATGCGGCTGTAGTCACGATCATTGCTTTTGCCGTCATCGCCGTGGCGGTCGGCTACCTCATCGCCGAGGACAAGCCGCAGGCCGCCGAGCATCACAGATTAACGCTGCCGGCCAACCCGCTGGTCTATCTTGTCGGGCTGATGGCGCTGCTGACGATGATTTCCGAGGGCGCCGTGCTCGACTGGGCAGCGCTTTATCTCCGGCAGGAGCTCGGCGCCGACCTCGCCATCGCCGGCCTTGCCTACGCCGCCTTCTCCGGCGTCATGGCTGTCATGCGCTTTTTCGGCGACGGCGTGCGCAACCGCTTCGGCGCGGTGGCGACGCTGCGCGGCTCGGCGGTGGTCGCCGCCGCCGGCATGCTGGTCGCCGGCCTGTCGCCTTCGCCCTGGATCGCCATCGCGGCTTTTGCCCTGTGCGGCTTCGGCATCGCCAATATGGTGCCGATCATCTTCTCGGCCGGCGGCAACCAGGAAGGCATGTCGTCGGGCACCGGCATGAGCGTGGTCACCACCATGGGCTATTCCGGCATATTGGTAGCGCCGTCGGCGATCGGCTTCGTCGCCGAGCATTCCAGCTTCGGCCCGATTTTCGTCGCCATGTCGGCGCTGCTGGTCGTCGTGTTGTTGATGGCTGGGCTCGCTCACCGCGCCGAATTCGCGGTCGCCCCCGCCGAATAGCGCTTCAGCTCCTCGTAGAGGAAATCCGCGACGCGGCGGATGCGCACACTGGTGCGCACGTCGCGATGCATGGCCAGCCACACCGGCAGGCTGGGCAGTGGCAGGCCGGGCAGCAGTTTCTCCAGCGACGGGTCGCTGTCCGCCAGCGGCTCCTGGCCAAGACCGACGCCGTTTCCCGCCCGCAGCGCTTCCCACAGAACGATCTGGTTGTCGGTCCTGAAGCGGAAACTGCTTCGGGTGACGGGGATGCCGGCCTGGGTAAAGCCCCGGATCATCTCGTCGCTGCGGTCGAAGCCGATCAGCGGATGGTCGAGAAGGTCGGCGGGCTTGAGCGGGCTTCCGTGCCTGTCGAGATAGGATTTCGCCGCGCAGCAGCAGAGCTTGATATCGCAGACCTTGCGCGCCGTCAGCTCGTTCTGCGCCGGCTTGACCATGCGGATGGCGATATCGGCATCCCTTCGCAGCAGGTTCTCGACCTGGTTCGAGGCGACGATCTCGACCTCGATGCCGGGCTCCTCGATGCCGAGCCGCGCCGTCATCTTCGGCAGCACATAGGCCGCCACCACCTCGCTGGCGGCAATGCGCACCGTGCCTTCGATCGCCTCGACCGAGCCCAATGCCAATAGTGAGAACGCGCTCGCCTGCTCGCTCACCGCCTTGCCGCGTTCGAACAGCGTGGCGCCTGCTTCCGTCAGCGCATAGCCGCGCCGCCCGCGCCGGAACAAGGTGACGCCCAACGCCTGTTCGAGCTCACCGATGTGACGCCCGAGCGTCGGTTGGCTGGCCGACAGTTTGCGCGCCGCGGCCGACAGGCTGCCGGTCTCCGCCACGGTGACGAAACTCTTGATCAGGTTCCAGTCGATGTCTTCCATTCATTTGTGAATAACAAATCTGCATCCATAGTCAATTTTCATTCGCGTATGAACGCATCATATTCGCCGTGCAAACACAGACACGGAGAAGAAAATGACCAAGATCGCAATTCTAGGCGCCAATGGCCGGCTCGGCCGAGTGGTTGGCAAGGCCTTCATCGACGCCGGTTTCGATGTCCGCGCCGTCACCCGCAGCGGCAAGGTCCCAGCCGAACTCAAGGGCGCCACCGCCGTCGCCGGCGATGCGCTCGACCGCGAGGCGCTGATCCGCGCCACGCAAGGGGTCGACATCATCTTCAACGGCCTCAACCCGATCTACACCGACTGGGGCAAGTGTCTGCCGATGGCGGAGAACGTCATGGCCGCCTGCCATGCCAATGGCGCGCTGCATTTTTTCCCCGGCACTGTCTACAATTACGGCTCGCCGATGCCTGAGGTGGTCACCGAAGACACGCCATTCCGTCCGACCACCGAGAAGGGCCGCATCCGCTGCGCCATGGAAGCGCTGTTTCGCCGCGAGGCCGATGCCAGCCGCGTCCGCACCATCATCCTGCGCGCCGGCGATTTCTTCGGCGGCACCGGCAGCGGATCATGGTTCGACCTCGTCGTCGCCGCCAAGATGAGCAAGGGCGTCTACACCGCGCCTGGCCCTGCCAACCTCGTGCACGAATGGGCCTATTTGCCGGACTTCGCCATCGGCTTCGTCGGCCTGGCGCGTAATCAGGGCAAGCTCGGCTTCTTTGAGGCGCTCAACTTCCCCGGCCACGCCGTCACCGACATGGACATCAAGGCCGCGGCCGAGAAGGCGCTGGGCCGTCCGCTGAAACTGACCTTCATGCCCTGGTGGGTGCTGCGCGCCGGCAGCCCGTTCGTGGCGATGTGGCGCGAGATCGTCTCGATGTCCTATCTGCGCTTCGAACCGCACCGGCTCGTGTCCGACCGGCTGGCAAGCATCATCGGCGAAGTCCCGCACACGCCGCTGGACGAGGCCGTGGCCGAGGCATTGAAGGACATCGGCATCAGCCTCGACAATGCAAAAGACGCCGCTTAAATGCATGTCGCCCAGAAGTGTGCGCGGTTCTGGGACAACGACATGCATCAAAACAAAGACTTTAGACAAAAATCTCTCTCGCGGTGCTGGCCCAATCGCTGGAAATCAGCAACCGGATGGTCATTATGAGGAGACTGTTTATAACGGTCGGCGAGATCACCATCACCAAGGGGAGACGATGCGTTACATACGTCCGCTTTCAATCGAAGACGCCGTTGGCCTGCTGGCCGACGCTTCCGGCACATCAGCCATTCTCGCTGGAGGCAGTGACCTCCTCGTTCGGATGAAGGGCGGGTTTGTCGATCCCGACCTGATCGTCGATATCAAGGCGATCGAGGGCTTGAGCGAGATCAGGGAGACGGCCGACGGCTTCAGCATCGGCGCCACCGTCCCCTGCGCCGTCCTGGGCGAGAGCGCGGTTCTGAAGAAGGCCTGGCCCGGTGTCGTCGAAGCGTCGAAGCTGATCGGCTCTAAACAGGTCCAGGGCCGCTGCACCATCGTTGGCAATCTGTGCAACGCATCGCCGGCCGCCGACAGCGTCCCGGCCTTGGTGGCCGCCGCCGCAAAGGCCGTGGTTGCCGGTCCGTCGGGCAAGCGCACCATTCCGGTCGAGGCTGTGCCGATCGGGCCTGGCAAGACCTCGCTCACCAAGGGTGAGATCGTCGAGGCGATCCTGCTCGACAAGCGCGCGCCGCGTTCGGGCGACGCCTACCTCAGATTCATCCCGCGCACCGAGATGGACATCGCGGTGGTCAGCGCCGGCGTGAACCTGACGCTCGACGAGCATGGCGTCATAACAGCCGCCCGCGTCGCGCTGGGCGCCGCGGCCCCGACCGTGCTTCTGGTGGAAGAAGCAGCCGAGGCTCTCATCGGCAGGAAGCTGGATGAGGCGGCACTTGAGCGGCTCGCCAAGATCTGCGCTGGGGCCTGCCGCCCCATCGACGACAAGCGCGGCACCATCGAGTTCAGACGAAAAGTTGCGGGCGTGCTGGCCGGACGGGCCGCGACGACCGCCTACGCACGCGCAGGAGGCAAATGATGGCCGGTGTAGCAGTTTCAACGACAATCAACGGCGATCACGTCGAATACCTTTGCCAGCCCGACGAGACGTTGCTCGACGTCCTGCGCGATCGGCTCGGGCTGACCGGCGCCAAGGAAGGCTGCGGCACCGGCGACTGCGGCGCCTGCTCGATCATTCTCGACAATCGGCTGGTCTGCTCCTGCCTTGTGCTTGGCGCTGAAGCCGAAGGCCGGCATATCGAAACCGTCGAGGGCATGGCGCATGGCGATCAGTTGCATCCGCTGCAGCAGAAATTCCTCGAGCATGCAGCCTTGCAATGCGGCATCTGCACGCCGGGCTTCCTGATCGCGGCGAAGGACCTTTTGGCCAAGAACCCCGATCCGACCGAGGAAGAAATCCGCTTCGGCCTCGCCGGAAACCTCTGCCGCTGCACCGGCTACGACAAGATCGTGCGCGCGGTCCAGGATGCGGCCAATGTGATGAAGGGAGCGCACGCATGAACTTCGATCCACGCTTTTCGGGCCGCAAATTCTCCTCCGTCGGCACGCGGCCTATCCGTCCCGACGGCGTCGACAAGGTGACGGGCCGCGCGCGCTACGGCGCCGACTTCAACATGGCGGGACAGCTGGTCGGGCGTGTCCTGCGCAGCCCGCATGCGCATGCCAGGATCCTCAAGATCGACACTTCGAAAGCGGAAAAGCTCGCCGGCGTGAAAGCGGTGATCACCGCCGCCGACCTGCCCGATCTCACCGATGGCGATGCCGCCATGTACGACGTCCTCGACAATTGCATGGCGCGCGGCAAGGCGCTCTATGACGGCCACGCCGTGGCCGCGGTCGCCGCCGTCGATGCCCGCACGACCAGGCAGGCGCTGAAGCTCATCGAGGTCGAATACGAGCTGTTGCCGCATGTGACCGATGTCGACGAGGCGATGAAGCACACCGCGCCGTTGATCAACGACACGATCTTCACCGAGGGTCTCGAGGAAAAGCCGGCAAAGCCGTCCAACGTCACCAAGCGCAGCCAGTTTGGCCATGGCGATGTCCATCAGGGCTTTGGCCACGCCGATGTCATCGTCGAGCGCTCCTTCAAGACCGAACAGACGCATCAGGGCTATATCGAGCCGCACGCCTGCGTTGCGAGCGTCTCGTCCGACGGCACCGCCGACCTCTGGGTCTGCACGCAGGGCCATTTCGTCTACCGCCAGCATTGTGCGCAACTGCTCGGGCTGGAAGCCTCGAAGCTGCGCGTCACCTCGTCGGAAATCGGCGGCGGCTTTGGCGGCAAGACCCACGTCTGGGCCGAGCCGGTGGCACTCGCTCTGTCGCGCAAGGCAGGACGGCCGGTGAAGCTGGTGATGACCCGCGACGAGGTGTTCCGCGCCTCGGGTCCGACCAGCGCCACCTCGATCGACGTCAAGATCGGCGCCCGCAAGGACGGCACCATCACCGCCGCCGAAGCGACGCTGCGCTACACCAGCGGCCCCTATGCCGGCACATGGGCCGAGATCGGCGCCATGACGGCCTTCGCCTGCTACAAGCTCGATAACGTCAAGACGGTCGGCTTCGAAGTGCTGGTCAACCGGCCGAAGACCGCGGCCTATCGCGCACCCTCCGCACCGATGGCGGCGTTCGCGGTGGAAAGCGCTGTGGATGAGCTGGCCAAGGAACTCGGCATGGACCCGGTCGAGTTCCGCATCAAGAACGCCGCGCAGGAAGGCACCCGCTCTTCCTATGGCCCCGTCTACGGCCCGATCGGCATCGGCCCGACGCTGGAGGCGGCCAAGCACCATCCGCACATGAAGGCGCCGCTGGGCAAGAACCAGGGCCGCGGCATGGCTTGCGGCTTCTGGTTCAACTTCGGTGGCCAGACCTGCGTGGACCTGAACATCGGCATGGACGGCTCGGTGTCGCTGGCCGTCGGCACGGTGGACGTAGGCGGTTCGCGCGCGTCGCTGTCGCTGGTGGCGGCGGAGGAGCTCGGCATCGACTATGCCCAGCTCAAGGCGGTGGTCGCCGACACGTCCTCGCTCGGCTACAACGACATGACCGACGGCAGCCGCGGCACCTTCTCGTCCTCGATGGCGACCATCTCGGCTGCCCGCAACGCCATCAAGATCCTGCGTGAGCGCGCCGCCCAGACGTGGGACATCCCCGTCGACGACGTGGTCTGGGAAAACGGCCACGCCATCGCCAAGGGCGAAAAATACGGCAATCTTGCAGCCCTGTCGCTGAAGGAGATCGCCGCCGCTTCCGGCAAGACCGGCGGGCCGATCGCCGGCCACAGCGAACTCGTCGCCGACGGCGCCGGCGTCTCCTTCGCCACCCATATATGCGACATCGAGGTCGACCCCGATACCGGCTCGACCAGGGTGATCCGCTACACGGTGATCCAGGATGCCGGCAAGGCGGTGCACCCGACCTATGTCGAGGGCCAGTACCAGGGCGGTGCGGCGCAAGGCATCGGCTGGGCGCTCAACGAGGAGTATATCTACGGCAAGGACGGGCGTCTCCAGAACGCCGGCTTCCTCGACTATCGCATCCCGGTCTGCTCGGACCTGCCGATGATCGACACGCAGATCCTCGAGATACCTAATCCCAACCACCCCTATGGCGTGCGCGGCGTCGGCGAAACCTCGATCGTGCCGCCGCTGGCGGCGATCGCCAATGCCGTCTCCAACGCAGCCGGCGTGCGCATGACCCACATCCCGATGTCGCCGCCACGGGTTCTCGCCGCGATCGAGGCGGAACGGGGAGGCTAGGGCAAAATGAGGTTCTTGCCCTAATGGTCGAAGTGACGCTCTGGGGCGCGCTGGGCCAGCTCGCCGGCGGCCAGAGCAAGGTCGAGGTCGAGGCCAAGGACATCAGGGAGCTGTTCAGGAAACTGGCTGAACAGTATCCCGGCATCGAGCCCTGGATCGAGAAGGGCATCGCGGTGGCCATTGACGGGACGATTTATCGCGATACGTGGTCGAAGGAACTGCCGCCGGGGGCGGAGATTTTTCTGCTGCCGCGGCTGGCTGGGGGGTGAAGTGGGGTGTCGCCCTACGTCCCAGAGCGGACCGGCATCCTCGGTCTGCGACCTTCAAGTGCAGGTCGGTCCTCGCCTAGATACCAGTTTTGCTGACCGCGTCTTATCGGCGGCGGGTTGGCCAATAATCCAGAGAACCTGATCCGCTGGATTACTATCGGCAAGGGACATCAGTCCGCACACCGCTCTGAAGTGACTCGAGCGGGTCACCGTTTGACGGACAACACCGGCCCCTTTCTGGAGAGGCCGGCTATCGTTGATCCAGGATCATCAAGCTAGGTTTGGCGCTGAGACGTATCGGAAATACGTTCGCGCACGGCATGCTCGGTCTTGTCTGCTGTGGACTTCACGATCTCGCCGAGCTGATCGGCTATCGTGTCTGCTTCCATATCTTGCCGGCCAGCTTCCTGCTTGATGGTCTCATAGGCTTCGGCGGCGACCTGCTTGGCCTCATCGAGGCCCCTATTGAGCAAAGTTTCGGCGGAATCGCGAAGCTTGTCGCCATAGGCGCCTAGTTGCTCGTCCTCCGTTGCGGTATGGGGCAGCATTGCACCTATAGCGGCGCCGATGGCGAGACCGACGGCCGCTACGGCCAAGGGTTGGTCCTCCAACAGATCTTGCGCGGAGCGGCTGGCTTTCGCCGCCATGTCCCCAGTCGTCGAGCTTGCATTGGCAGCGCTTCCCGTCAGACCCGCCGCAGCGGCTCTTGCGGTGCTCGATATGGTGTCGCCGACGCTGGCAGCGCTCGAGGAGAGCGATTCCGCGGCGTCGGAGAGCGTGCCGCCCAAGCCGCCGCGCTCCCCTGCTACATCATGTCGTCCCGGCGCTGAAGGCAATGGATAGCCAGCCGAACGGTGGGCTGTGTTTGAGGTACCGCTGCCGAACATCAGCCAGGCCAGACCTGCGCCCACCATGGTGACCGGCAAAGGATTGTCTCGGACCTGCGTTCTGAGATTTCTGAGCATGGCCGCGCTCTCCCCTCCCGAGAACAGCCCGGTGAACTCATCCAGCAATTGTCCAGGCGTCATCTTGCCTCGAATGGATTCGGCGGTCTCCATCACCCGAGCGCGAGCAGCCTCGGCCTCGCGTTCAAGTTCGGCTGCGGATTTCTCGTTCATCTCACCTGTTCCTTAATCGCGCTCGCGTCGCGCTTGAGCTGTCCCTGGGTCCGGTCGGGGGTAAGTTCCGAAGGCGCCATGCTGGCCGTCCCGGTCCGCAGCAGGATGACGCCGAGGACCGCCACGACCACACCGACCAGCAGGGAAGACCACCCCGCGCCAAGCCCTGCCCGCGTCAGCGCGATAATGAGCGCCTGCAGCAACACCAAGAGCGCGGCGAGCAGGCAAATCGCGCCGCCCAGCACTTCCGCGGCACCTGC